>PBUX01000007.1 GCA_002728565.1 Methanobacteriota archaeon
GCACTATGGCTCACTTCAAGGTCTGAATAAGGAAGAAACAGCACAGAAATACGGTGCCGACTTGGTACATTCATGGAGGAGATCTTTCGATGTCCCCCCTCCGGAGGGGGAGAGTCTTGAGATGACAGCTGAAAGAACGATNCCATACTTCAATGAGGAAATCGTTTCAGACCTTCAGAATGGTAGTAATGTGCTTGTATCTGCCCATGGAAACTCTTTACGTTCCATAGTTATGCACATCGAAAACATCGATCCAGAGAAAATCACCTCACTTGAAATTCCAACTGGTGTGCCACTGTACTACACTTTCGAGGCAGGGTCAATCANTCCAAAAAGTGGTTGAATGGNAGCTCTGGGGAAGGNGAAAGGCGCCGATAATAGCGATTTAGTGCGATTCCTATAGCTATGCATGAAATGGGAATGGGCAGATCCGAGCCCGACAGAGGAATGGAATTTGCCATAGTGCTCAGAGCGAAGAAGAATGACATGAATGACAAAGCACCGATTGTTCTGTTGTTGAACATTCTTTTTTGATAAGGGCGAACGAATCTGATTAGNGAGACTGCTGGTTCTGGCGCTCCAGACTGATTTGCAACNGCCTCAACCACATCCATCAGGCATTGCTCATACTCCCAAATCGCCANTCCACCCCTGTGCGCATAGAATGAATTCTCCGAACACCACGATTCAGGTGCCGTAGACTTCCAGCCATCAATCAATGAGGACCTAAGCTCAACAATTTTCGAACCCTCACCGGTCTCATAGCAAATCCTGGAAATGTCATGAATCAGTGAAGAAAGGTCCCTGATTGCCGGAAACTCACAGTCNGGAANGATCAGGGCATCTGCTATACGCGGTCTGTTGGATCTAATCCTCCCATCCGAGAAATCGGAAAATCTCACATCACCTAGACTAAGCATGCATTCTGTAGATGGTTGGTGGGGTGCNCTCCAAAGCGAATCAGCTCGAAGCCNCTCCTCTATTCTGGCAAGTCGAGCATTCCATTTCCTAGGATCAGGNGGGGTCGTTCTAATTTCTCTGACTTTGTTGTGGTATCTNCCAAGAATGGCCCCACATTCGAATANAATTTCCTCCGATCGCNCCAATTCCCCGGACTTGATTGAAGCAGACAACTCGATAGCTGCNTCGGGTCCTCGTTTACGCTTTTTACTTAGGAGGATCATCTCCCTGTCATTCCATANATAAACACCACATGGGGCATTTATCTCATCATTGGCAAACTCAATCCTCTTTCGAAATAGTCCATCGGATCCCCAAGGNAGGAATTCGGCCAACCAAACTTCTTCGGAAACTAGCTCAACAATTGGNCCCCGCTCATCTTCGAAAATGGACAAATCAGNAATTTTTTCTGGATCAGGGACCTCTCCCCACGATTCCAAATCCCCAATNATCTTGATCCAATCGGTCGGCTTTCCAATTTTCTCAGGCTCAATAATTCTGCAAGATAGGCCAATNCCAGCAAATGTCAGCTCTGAAAAACCCCNGGGAAGGNNACCATCGATTTCCAATGCCGACATAGCGGCNGGTCTCCATTCCTTACNCCAGTCCGACATGACTCCCCTAATCGAGGGATGGGACCAGCCGCTCCATTAAACCGTTCTGCGAAGCCTTGAATCAGTACCCCCCTGAGCGAGAATCATGAGAGGNGTTTCCGAAGACCTACCTCTTGCAGTCGATATGGATGGTACTCTGATATTNACTGACATGAGTTGGNTGAGCATCAAGAGGGTATTGATGAGGAGGCCTTGGATGATTTTCAGCGCTCTTACCAAAGAGTTGGCGGGAAAGAGGGCGCAGTGGAAGCGAGATCTCGCTATTAGGCTAANCTTCGATCCNGGTGAACTAAAATTCCATGNGGAGTTTCTAGATTGGCTTACTGGGGAGCATGCCAAGGGCCGGTACATCATGTTGGCAACTGCTTCAGATAGGATAGTAGCCGAGAAAGTCGCCGCTCATCTTGGAATTTTCTCCGATGTAATCGCTTCGGATTCAAAATACAACCTGAGAGGGCAGAAAAAGGCGGAAGCTCTGGTCTCGAGGTTCGGCGAGGGNGGATTTTCCTATGCTGGGAATAGCAAACATGACATTCCTGTCTGGGACCNTGCAGGTCAGGTTATCGTGGTAAATCCCGANAAAGGACTCCTCGACAGGGTTGGCGACTCGGCGAATATTGTGTTTGAGTAGGTTGACAAGACTCAGTTGTCCTTAACCGTTGATTGCCGCGGGCAATGCCATGGGCAGGCGAGCAAGTCGGATTGGCAATCTATTCGATGGGNTTGCTAAGTGGCTACTCAGATTCAGAATATTCTCAATACCCGCACGGGCTCTTGCAAATTCCAAATTCGCATGGAGCCTGATTTCTAGAGTGGACAGAATTAGGGTTCGGAGGCTTAAGGATCGAATCAACAATTCAACAGTCCCATCCCACATTTCCATAATTATGGATGGTAACAGGAGGTTTGCATGGAACAAAAGACTTGGGTCGGATTTTNGACACAAACTTGGCAAGGAGAAGCTGAAAGAGGTAATGGATTGGATCCTTGATCTAGGAGTTAAACATCTGACAGTATACGCTCTTTCCACAGAGAATATCACAGGTCGAACAGAAGATGAACTCGAAACACTCTTCGATCTATATGTNACAGGNCTGAATGAAATAGCCGAAGACCCAAGGATACACTCNAGCAAAGTTAGGGTCAGAGCTGCAGGGCGAATTGATGAATTGCCAGATCGTGTAAGGGAAGCAATTGCATACGCAGAAAGGCAGACAGCTGAATATAACGAATTCACATTTACAGTGTGCCTTGGATATGGNGGCCGTGAGGAGATCGTCGACGCCGTCAAATCATTGGCNGCNGATCATGCTAGCGGNAATATCTCCATAGATCAGATAAACACTGAGGAGATCTCAAATCGGCTTTACGATGCGAATATTCCTGACCCAGATTTGGTAATCAGAACNAGTGGGGAGGAGAGAGTCTCGAATTTCCTGTTGTGGCAGATTGCTTACTCAGAGCTATATTTCACTGATGTGCACTGGCCATCATTTTCCAAGAAAGATTTGTTCGAGGCAATTGAGAGCTATCAGGAAAGGAGGCGAAGATATGGGGGGTGAAGGTTACCGCAGACCCTCACTAACTGTCGATGCAGTCGCTACTAGGGAAGTTCCAACCGGGAAACAAGTATTGCTGATTAGTAGGGGGAATGAACCTTGGAAGGGAGCACTCGCCTTCCCGGGGGGGTTCGTTGAATACGGGGAGGATCCAGAGGCCGCCGTACTAAGAGAATTGCAAGAAGAAACCGGCATTTTGGGAGANNTAAACTCAATCATTGCAGTCAAAGGAAATCCTTCTCGTGACCCACGAGGGCACATTGTGAGTATTTTCTATAGAGTTTCAGTCGATCCGAATTCAGAGCCAACTGCCGGTGACGATGCAGCTACAGCAGAATGGAAAGATCTAGCTCAAATTAACGANGAAGAGATAGCCGNAGACCATCTAGACGTNATTGAATTGCTACGAGATTAATCCTATGTGCTATTAGTGNCTCGGAACAACATGGGCAGGAAGTTGAAGATAGACACAGGCGGNGAGAAATT
Source organism: Methanobacteriota archaeon (assembly GCA_002728565.1). Classification (GTDB taxonomy): domain Archaea; phylum Thermoplasmatota; class Poseidoniia; order Poseidoniales; family Thalassarchaeaceae; genus UBA36. Next base: position 3,620 of record PBUX01000007.1, read on the forward strand.
TGGNCCATATAGTCCAGGGATTAATGTTAGAGACCATATCTGGCTTTCTGGGCAAGTGGATGTAGAGTCAGGAGACGACATCGAATCGCAGACAGTTGGGACCCTTTCAAAGATAGACGATCTTCTTGCAGCAGCGAATTCCTCCAAATCTGACTTGGTCAAGGTAACTGTGCTAATGACTGACATTGGAAATTATTCGAAGATTAACGAGATTTATTCAGATTGGTTAGGGGACACAATCCCTCCAGCAAGAGCAGCTTATGCGGTCTCCCAGTTNCCAATGGGNGCCTTGGTTGAGATAGTTTGCGAGGCCTTTCGCAATTCAGGTGAATTCCGCACCGACCTTCCGGCGGATTTAGAAGAGGCGTTGGTTTAGATTTTGCAGGGGAGCAATCAATNTCGGAGAGGGAATAANCATTCAAAAAAACTAGGAATCTAATTTAATTGGTGATGGCATGAGTGTATTCAAGGCATATGATATCAGGGGAATTGCTGGAGAAGAGCTCGACGCCGAATTCTCAGAGAAGCTCGGTAGAGCAATTGCCACGCATCTGAATGCCAAATCAATTGCAGTTGTCAGGGATATTCGTGATTCAAGCCCATCATATCATGAAGCATTTGTGAGGGGTGCCAAGTCATCAGGAGCTGATGTTTTGGACCTAGGGGTTACAACCACGGGAGTCCTATACCGGTCCACGGTTGACTTGCCTGTTGACGTAGCAGTGGCGATAACAGCAAGTCACAACCCACCAGAGTATAATGGATTCAAGATCTGTCATGGGAAGATGCCCCTTGGTGGGGAGGATTTACAGGACATTAGGCGAACCTTCGAGAGCGGTAATTTCAGGCAAGGAAACGGGCAATATCAATTGATGGAAGAATACGAGGAAGATTACATTAGTTCGATTATTGATAGCGTGGGAGAATTGCAAAGAAAAATCAAGGTAGTTTTGGATTGCGGCAATGCCGTCCCTGGACCGTTAGCAATCAGGACGTTAGAACNTCTAGGAGTCGAGTTGATACCACTTTTCTGCAATTGGGATAACACCTTTCCAAATCANCCACCAGATCCAACAAGGAAGGAGAATATGCAGGACCTTTCCAAGGCAGTAATCGAACATGGAGCAGAATTTGGAATAGGCATGGATGGTGATGGGGACCGACTAGGAGTTGTCGATGAGAGGGGGAGATTCATCCATCCGGATAGGTTGATGGGGATCTTCGTTAAGGATGTACTCAGCAATCTAGCTGATGATGCATCAGACGAGAGGAAGACCATTTTTTATGATGTAAAATGCAGCATGGCTCTCGAAGAAGCAATAGAGCATTTTGGAGGAATTCCGAAAATGGTCAGAACCGGTCACACCTTCATGAAGCTAGAGCTCAGAGATAGCCCCGATTCTCCAATGGCAGGCGAGATGTCTGGGCATTTCTTCATGAATGACAAATGGGANGGTTTCGATGATGCGATTTACTGCGCGGCGAGACTACTGTCNATAGTCACACANGANCCATCCCCAGAGGAGGGAGGNCCCAAATTTTCAGAACGATTTTCCTTCATGAAGGAATANCCCACTACAGACGAAGGAAAGGTGAAATTGGTNGGAGAAAGAAACCAAGTCATGAGTGCCATCTCGGAGGCATTCTCAGACATGGAAATTTCTGATGTGGATGGCATCAGGGTTCGCTATGACGAAGGGTGGTACCTATGCCGCCCGAGCAACACTGAGCCCATACTTGTAATGCGCGCCGAAGGTCGAAACACNGCTGCCTTGCAGCACATACTTTCNGACGTCAGGAAAAGAATCGGCCATTTGGCTAATCTCGATGAACTAAAGTAAATATCCAAAATTNTCCGATTCTCTTATGCAGATTATTGATTTGCATTAGGCCCTGCCACTGTAGCTTAGCTCGGTAGAGCGTCTGATTCGTAATCAGAAGGCCGGGAGTTCGAATCTCCCCAGTGGCTCCATCAAGGGGAAAGGCCAAGTTCTTCCAGAACACCCTCAAACTTCTTCCTAGAATCCTTCAAAGAAGCGATCACGGGCATTGATTGCCCAGAGAGAAATGATATTGTCGAACCACCACCTGTGCTGTTGTGGTAAACTTCGTTTGCAACACCCCTTTGATTNACCAATGCACTAGTGTGCCCCCCTCCAATGATGGCCATACCTGGAGACTCAACACACATGTTGAGAATTTCAATGGTACCGAAGGCAAAATCAGGTAGCTCAAAGTACGACGCAGGGCCATTCCAAAGTATGCATCCAGCTGAATGAACCAGAGGTTTGAGATCCATTAGGGTCTGAATGCCCACATCATAAATTGGATTATTGGTAGGTAGGTCTTCCAAGGAGAGGGGGAATCTGGCNCCATCTTTCTCCACAGCGACATCTCTAGGTAAAAAAAGCAAATCAGAATGATTGGTTATTAGGCTCTCCGCCTGTTCCCAAGTTTCATCAAACTGCTCGCCTAGTGACTCTCTGATGAATTCTGCGTTCCTCCCGCCTATGTCGACTCCACTGGCCCATAGCATCAGATTTCCAACCACCCCAACAAATGCAATTCGTTCCAATTTCCCTCTAGCGATCAGATTGATCGCCACTCTCAAAGAATCATCACATTTTGCACCCCCAAGTATAACCAAGTAAGGATCAGGGGGGTCCCTAATNGCAACCCGCAAACCCTCAATTTCCTTCTGCATTAGTCTTCCTGCAACGCATGGNATTTTGCCAGTGAAACCGGTAAGTGTCGGCGATCTTCTATGTGCGGCGGCAAATGCGTCNGAGACATAAATATCAGCCACTGCGGAGAGTACGGATGCAATCTTCGTATCTTCGGTNTCCTCATTTGAATTGTATCTTTTTCCTCCGTATTCTTCCTTGACCCCACGAACGTTNTCTAGGAAGATAACTTCTCCATCAGTCATCGACCCAATTGCGTCAATGGCCAACTTACCACACACGTCCGGAACGAAGTCAATCCTTTTCCCTAGGAGATCCTGGAGTTTCATACTGTGTTCCTCTGTNCTGGTATAGTCTGACTTACCAGGCCTCGATTGGTGTGCCATAATGACAACCTTGGAGCGATCCATCTCCCTTAGTGATGGTAAAATAGCTCGTAGTCTACCATCATCGAGCAATTTTCCAGTCGAGGGGTCTAATGGGGAGTTAACATCAACCNTGTACAAAANCGTTTGTCCCTGAAGGCGAACGTGGTCAATCGACAGAACGNCCCCCACAAGCTTGGCACATGACTCCCACCTTTGGGACTTGTGGCCAAANTACAGCCTTCAAGAACCCAAAATGCCTTTGCCTATGGCAATGTGAGAGGTCACATGGCATGGGATCCAAGCAGGATCGTTGGCCCGGATGGTCAGGACTGGAGAGTTCCAGTATCCGAGCTTGAATCACGACAACTTCGACTTTCAAGCAGCCTCTCCGAAAGGGGAATTGAATCAGCTCTAATTGATGATCCCGTAGAGCTATACTGGCTGACGGGNGGTAGACAGAGCTCAATGCTACTAGTTGGAGCAAATGGCTCTGGAATTGAGAACACTAATCTGGTTCAAAGNTCAAAGAAGAGAGCNATATTTGAGTCAGGAGGCGATGACAGCCCACATATTACNGAAGANCACCCCGGGATGTCAAATCTTGGAGAATCATTGGCCAAGTCTGGATGTACTAGAAAACCNGCACTGTTGGCGGGCAAAATTCCTCAAGANAGGTGGTCTTTCATCAATNCAAAGATTTCCGANATCCCTGGTGAAANTCAGGACTGCACTGGTCTTCTTTATTCNCTCAGAGAAATNAAATCAAACTGGGAAATTGATATGATTAGGGAAAGTGGGGAGATAAATAGGCACATGTTCGAGGAAATCTACAATTCCGGAGGACTGGGTAAAACCGAGGTCGAGATGGCTGCTTCCGCGGANNCTATCAGCAGATCTGCAGGCTTCGGAGGGAGAATAAGAATGCGGAAATGGCCGATGGATTGTGACCGCGTAGTCATTACAGCTGGACATTCTGGAGCAGTCCCCTCGTACTTTGACTCTGCAGTCAGTGGACTAGGAACTAGCCCTATTTCATCACTTGGAGCAGGTTTCGCAAAGGTTGAGGAGGGCCAACCAGTTCTAGTGGACATCGTACATGTCCACAGGGGNTATGTTTCTGATTGCACTAGAATGTTCTCTGCAGGCAAGATCTCCTCTGATTGGTCAAACCATCTGGATGATATGATCGAGATTAGAAATGAGCTGACCATGTCTCTTGGGAGGGGTGAAGAATGTTCCACTGCTTGGGAAAAGGGACATCAGATGGCAATGGAAATGGGTCACTCTGAAAACATAATGGGAATGCCCCCCGAACAAGCTCGGTTTCTTGGTCATTCAGTCGGGCTCGAATTAGACGAGACCCCGGTTATCGCCAAAGGATTCGAACGCATCCTACCCATTTCGGGNATTATGGCCATTGAACCTAAACTGGTCTTCGAAGATGGAGCCATTGGGACAGAGGACACATGGGTCAGAACCGAGGAAGGGATGGAATGCCTCACTGCGGGCCAGGATTTCCCCATGATTTCGGAGTGGTGAAATGTCCACATCCAAGTCAAATGCCCAGAGACTGCTTGCGAGATTTCTAAGAAATCGACTTGAACCACATGGCAAACCAATTACCGACTCTTCAATATTGAAGGGTGTTGAGGTGGATGATTCTGGAATAGTCGAGCTTTGGATNCGACCAACAAACCCTCACTGTCCATGTTGCCTTGAAGACCTGATTGNCCTCAGAAGCGAANTAAATCAGAAAAAGGGGATTCTTGCNTGCCACATCGAGGTTNTAGGGGTTCCNCAGTCTAATCGATGGACAGCAGCTGTCAACGAGCAANATCAATCNAACTAATCCTCGTCTCTGACGATTTGTGACAGATAGTGCCTNTCCTTCCTTTCACCTANCTCTCTAACCTTAGATACAATCCTGCTGTATAGCCACCAACTACCAATGGACANCCCCAAAATGGAAATNATTAGNGCCTGNAAAAACCCNAAATCACNCCAATAGCTCATTTTCTCACCTACAAAGGAGGAATGACATCGATATCACAAGGTCCCTTTGGCCTCAAGCAGCAAGTTAGAATTCCACCTTCCTCGATCAAATCTTCATCAAGCCCCGGAGGAAGATCTTCTGGGATTTCTACTTCGCCGCNAATCAGTCTGACCAGACAGGTGCCACAATTTCCTGATGTNCAATTTGTGGGAATCTCGACCCCCGCTTGATCCGCAATCTGCACTAGGCTCAATTCGGAATTTGCAGGTGCAGTACCAACAATAATCCGACCTCTGAAGAACCTGACAAGAGCAAGATCCTCCNCCATTGGAATCCTACCGGTCTTCCCACCTGGTCCATCGCCCGGTTTGCTTATTGAATCGCAGTCCAGCCTTTTTCATCCACTTATTGAACTTTGTAGCTCCAGCGCCAGTGGCAATTATGAACTCCTCTCGGTCTTCCTGGGCCTGAATGTAGCCCTTCGCTGCTATTGTCTGATCAATCCACTCATCTATGCTCATCAAAACCCCTGACANTGCACTAGACTCCAGTGCAGCTTCTAGCTCCTCTGCTGAGGCCCCTGCAGACTCCAAGTCCTTCTTCATCAGATCAGTCACAGATCTNGAACTGTCTTTCATTGGTGGTTTCACCACGGGCATCCTAGGCTTAATATTCGGGTCAATTTTGATTCGAGATCCGTTTTGCAATCTCCCCTCCACATTTTCTGCCATAGGGGCCCGAAACTCCTCCTCGCACTCCCAACAAATCAAAGAAAAATCCGAGTAATCGTCCATTATGCTCGACCGGGGGTCCATCTCCTCTCCACAGCTAGGACAAGCGTGTAGGCAGAGAAGAGGCGCAATCTTCCTCCTGAAGTCCACTATGTCCTGAGGGGTTCCTTCCAATTCAAGCATCTCATGGTCCCTCGCTGCCTCCAATCCCCTAGTCTCCAATTGATCCCTTAGCTTCGACTTCTGCTCGTCCTTCGACTCGTCGTCTAGCGTGTTCTCCAATTTTACGATCAGCTCGATTGTTTTCCCCAATCTGTTCATTACTAGCTTCTGGTTCCTGAAAGACTCAACCTTGGCCAGTCTGATCTGCTCCTTCTTTTCGAGAATCTCTGCAAAGATGTCTTTTTGCTCCCTTTTGAACCGAGTCTCCTCTATTTTATCCACCTTTTTGGTGCTGTCCGAAAGTACGTCAGCCAGGAAACGTTGCCTTCCTGATGCCCTNGGGCCAGCCTTTACAGCATCGAGGACCGAAGCTGCTACTTCCTGCTTAATTCCNTAGTTGTTGACAAGGGTGTCAGNGTCTAGCTTCTTTAGGTCGCCAATCTTTAGCCCGCCCTCTGAGAGAATTTGAGCAGTAGTCTCATCTATGCCCCTACGAAGAAGAGCTAGATAGGTGTCCTTCTTTGCCAATTAATCACATCCCAGACCCGGCATCCCCGCTCCCGGCTGTCGTTCCGAAGTGGGGGGTCGATATCAAGGCGCTGTCGAAAAGGACCTATTTTCCTAAATCTTGGAAATTTCCAGAACTAAGTTTGCCCATTGCTCCTCAGTGAGATTTTCTGGTCTCAAATCCAACCAACCANGGGGTAGGAAGCTTAGATCAGATGAGGACAATTCCGCAAACGCCTCCAGCCATCTATTTTTGTGCCAGCCCCGCAATCTCGACAATCGAACAGGGGGTTTTGATAACAGGGTCCTAAGCTTCCTACGTCTGTTCGAAAAACAGTGCTTTGTAACAATCTTGAATAGAGACCTGTCCAATCCAATAAAATCTTCACGTAATAATGGCGTGAGAACCACCAGCCTTGAATTTACGCGAGGTTGGGGTCTAAATGATGACATAGGCACTTTCCTGTCCAGTGCAATATCGAAATCAATCCACATTCTCAAACCCAATGGGCCCACGTCATAGGGTGGCTGCTCCATTGACATCCTCGAAGCAAACTCGTCTTGCATCAGAAGCACTGCTGAAAGCAAAGTTCCTTGAGTTGCGTAGCTACAAATTTTTTCCNCTATCGGACTGGAGATCTGATANGGAATATTGGAAATAATGTGTGTGATTCCTGTTGGCCACTCCAAGGATAATACATCAGCCTCGATCACTTCCAAATCGCAGTCGATTCCACCGAAAACCCTCTTGAGATGACTAACTGAATTTTCGTCAATCTCNACNGCAGAAACCCTTGCCCCCTTTCTTAGGAGGGCAAGGGTCAGTGAGCCAGAACCAGGGCCAATCTCCAGAACATGAGAGGCAGAACCCAAAGGATTCCCATTCTCACTTACCAGATCAACTGATCTGGCTATCACATTTTCATCCAGCAAGTAGTGCTGTCCCAGAGTCTTAGATGGAGCAACCCTATCTGTAAGAAGATCCACAAGAAGGCGAGTGTCTAGGTCATCCAAGGACTTCACTGTAATCTCTCTGAACGTACTAGCAAATCGAGCAAGCGAGGAGTTTGAGCTGGGTCCTCCATCTCTTTTTGGTATCTCTCTGCCAAGAGTTGAACAGATTCAATCCCACATGACTCGTCAATTTCTTCAAATGATCCCCAACCGGCCATTCCCCTTGATTTGACCATCTGAAGGGCCTTCGAGTTACCCACTCCTGGAAGCAATTGGAATGCGTGGAATTTCAGAGAAAGGTTGTTTGCCCTGTTATAGAAATCCAGATGCTTCTCCGGATCCGACTTAATCGACTCGCAAATAGCTGGAATCAGCTCCTGACTTGCTTGACTGCTAATGTCCCTCAGCCTTACTTCGGAAAGAGGTCCAACACTCTCGTTAGGCAAATCAATCGACCCCCCCACAGAAACACCGCTGGTTTCTGCAAATCTGGTCCTTACTAAAAACAAGGAAGGCTCACTTATGCACTGAGCTTCATTACCTACGGGCCTCCTTTCCTGGAGATCCAATACGCGAATTCTAACTTCGCCATAGAAAGGATCGTCTTTCGACTCCGGCCCACTATCCTCTTCATCGTGCATGTCTCTCATCATCTCCGGAGGGTCATACGTCATCAAATGAGCGATTGAATGAAACTGGTATCAAAGAACGTGTTGGCGTACTATTGTGATGATTTCTTCCACTTCTTCTGTTGACATAGCAATCCTCTTGCTCGCAATTATTACTCTCATTTCTGCCACTGTCATCGGTGAAACTTCAGCTATCTTTGAGCATATTTCAGGATGTTGAGCAAGCTTCTCATTTTCGCTAAGCTCCTTCATCAGTCCACTGAAGACTGCGGGATCCACTTTGATTCCTGCAGGGTGGCCTCCTGCACTCGCTCTCCACTCCGCATGCTGCAGAGCCATGGTTTGCTCATATGAAATCTCACCCCTCCTTTCGATAGCATCCAGTAGAAGGTCTCTGACACTCGAATAATCAACAAATTCCCTCTCTGCCATATCTATTCCTCACTCTATTGGTCTCAGGTGCTCGGGCCTTGCGACGACGGTCTTTTCTTTGTTTCCATCATGGACACTGACGACGAACGCGCGGCCTTGCTTTCCAGTGATTTCTCCTGTTCTGCCTTGAAAACGACGATGAGGCATGCCCCTTTGCTGCGCTCCATCCAATACTATTGCCACTTTTTCACCAATCTCGTAGCTGTGCATAACTCGTCCAATGAACAGCCTTCGACGCTCCCTCTTGCTTTTGCTAAGGATGTTTCTCGTCCCTCTTCGAAGCCCCTTCGTCCTAGTGACCATGCTGACACAACCCAGTGTTACGAATTGCGGCGACCTGTGTAGCATTCTTAAGGACTCGGATTTCAATTATCTGCCAATCAGTAGTGAATATCTTCGACATCAAGCCAAATCACCTCGCATTCAGCTCCTATTGCGCCACTGAATGATGGCACCGTCCGACCTTCATCCGAATGCACCAGCTCTTTCACGTAAGTTCCAGCTTCACATCGTAGCGTCACCTCCACCTCATCACCTTCGACAGCGACCGAATCAACCGATACAATCCTCCTCTTCCTAACCTTGTCCGCCCTTCTGTGAGAAACTCGTTTAGGCGTCTCTTGGCTAATCTCAGTTCCAGAAAGTGATAATATGGAATCAGAAACCAACTCAGAATCGATCTCGCTATCAACTCTAAATCTGATGGTGTAGGACTTGTCTGACCTAGAGCTCTTTACTTCGTTGACCTTCGGCCTATTACACCATGAAAGCTCATCCACCTCAACTCTCTCTGCCCCATTTTCGTTGACCAATTCAACCAGGTCTTGCAGTTTGTAATCACGAATTGAGGGGTGCTTTATCTCCAAAACAAAAGGCCTACCTGAACCCAGACAGCGGACATCTATGTCCTCTCTACCCATTCCGTGGAACGATGTGTCACTCGCACCCAACGCACTCCTAATGGGTTCGCCAATCAGGTCTTGCACCGAATCCGGATATTGCAGACCTGTCCCATTGCACGATTCGCACCCGTTTTCCCTACCCCTGCAAGATCTACAAGGCCACCTCGTCTGTGGTATTCCCCTTGCAATTTTTCTATACCTTCCATAAAGGAACACTGGTCTGACGTCTACGTCTACCCGTAGAGTCAAGCCATCAACTAAGACCATAACATCGGGCCTCTCCTTGACAAAAACAACATCCATATTTTCCTTCGCTATCCTCTCGTGAATGGATCTGACAAGAGCGCCTTTGAGTGGAAGAGAACCCTGGGCTCCGAACTTGGACCTAATCCTGTCCTCCTCCTGTATCAAATCCTTTGGAAGATGAATTCCGAACTGCAATGTAGAAAACTCGAATCCACTTAGGGAATCAATCACCCTGCTGACAATATTCTCCACATCGTCAAATAGGTTCTCACAAAGTGGGCAAATCTCTTGGGAGATTTTCGAGACTAGCTCCGGATCCCTATCATATGCCTTACCTCGCAACTCCTTTCCAGCATCGATAGCGACTCTATCCGGAGAGCTCCCACTGATTCGACTCAAGCAGCAATCGCAAACTCCCAATTTAATCACATGCGCTATTCCAAGCGGAGCGGGGCAGGGAGGGGCATCCCAGTCAAGGTTACCACCGTCCATCTCGAAATCATCGCCGTCAAACCAAATCTCTTCTTCGACTACTTCCGTGTCCTCATCATCGCTGCCCGCATCATAATTGGAACCGTATTCAGCAGACGCGTACAATTGCCATTGATCCTCTTCATCAAGCTCGTTTTCGAGCTCCTTCGGTTCATCAATACCCATATTCCACCACCGAAAAAGCGGAGGAGATCCGCTACCTCGACATTATTCGGAGCAAAACCTTGCCTTTGATTCCTTCGCAGAAAACAACTTACTCACAATTGGGTGCCATGTGACTCGCATAATTCACGTAAGTGCTTGAAAGAATGAATCCCGCTAGAGCACCCTGTAGGCCATTCCAGTTGAATCCCATAACGCCCAATTGGCTGGACTCTCGGTTTTTCCATTCTCAATCTCATTACTTCTTCCTCTAGCTCTATCTTGCGCTGTTCATTCTCTTGGCGAGGTTTGCATTTGGCGCACTGGCAGTTGCACCTAATTGCAAGGTAGCCTAGTCTGAAGCTTGCCCCATCTCCAAATCTGAGAATGCAACCATCATCCCCTCTTTCTATTTCGGATAACTTCTCCCTTTCCATCAAGCTCCGCCTACTTTCTTCGAACTACTATCCCACTTCAATTTTTACGTTTCAGTACTCAAAAAATTTTGAGCCAACACCCCTCCGGAATGGCATGGAAAGAGACTCAAGGGGCACACTCGTATTCAACGACCACCCCGATTTCTCTCCAAACTTAACTCCCTGGGAGATTTTCTCCAATGGGAGCTTTGGAGGAACGTATTGGAGGCCAATATTCTCTTCCGTGATCGGTGAGGAGCTAAATAATCAGCATCTTGAATTTGCCGATTGGTGGGAGGGTATTCCACCAGATATGCTCACTAGTTCGAAATATCTGAAGAAAATCAACAGCTATGGCGTTTCTTGCGGCACATCATTGGAGATGTGGGAGTCAAAGGGTTGGATAGATCCACAGGACCCCTATGGCTGGATTCAGTGGTATTGTAGGTTTTTCAAAGGCCGCAGGAGCCCTGACGATGATAGGCAAATAAGAAGGTGGAACAGCTTCGCAGGGCCAAAAGGCAGATTCCGCAACCAGCTGATAAACAGGATAATTGCAAAAAACACCACACATGATGACTTTCGCGTCAGTCCTGCAATTAGGCAGTCACTGCAACATTGGGCTTATAGGCTCACAAGTCACGATTTTGAAGATGCATCAGTTTCGAAATGGATGCGTTCAATCGGTGACTAATTTGGAAAACCTATGATATCAATAATGAAATATCACCTTCTTCGCGATTTGAATCTAAAGATAGGGGGAGGTTCCAAGTGTACCATTATAGGCACGAAACTATTGTTGATGCTGATATCGATACGACATTCCAATGGTTCGAGCATGAGGGCTCTTTCCGACGGCTCATGCCACCTTGGGAAGTAGCCGAGGAAGTAAGCGCCGATGACTCCCTTGAAGTCGGATCTAGACGGATTTTTAGATTTCCAATGGGGCCTTTAAAGATGAAATGGATCGCCGAGCATACAGCCTACGATCCGCCACATCATTTTGCAGATAAGATGGTGAAGGGCCCTTTTTGGAGCTGGAATCATGAGCACTACCTTTCTGAGAAGGATGGGAAAACTACCGTAGTTGACGAGGTTTCCTACCAGGTTCCATTCGGGCCTCTTGGGAACTTTGTTGATAGAATTCTGGGAGGGATGCTGGTAAGGAAACGAATTTCGAGGATGTTCAAGGCACGTGAGCTCAGATTAATCAGGGATTTAGAGCAACATTCCAAATTCTCTAATTCACCAAGAAAGAAGATACTAGTTGCAGGGTCTTCTGGCATGATAGGTACTCAGTTAGTTGCATTTTTAGATACAGGTGGCCACGATGTTTGGCGATTAGTGAGAAGGGAAACAAGGAAAGGGGCCAATGAACTGTTCTGGAATCCAGACAAAGGCGAATTAGATGCAAAAATCCTAGAGGGTTTCGATGCCATCATTCACCTAGGGGGGGTTGGGATTGGAGATAAGAGGTGGAGCAAAAAGAGGAAGAGCGCAATTCGCGACTCTAGGGTAAATAGCACAGCATTGTTGTCCAATGCCATATCTTCACTTGAGATTAAGCCAGAGGTTTTCGTATTGGCTAGCGCTATAGGTTGGTATGGCAATCGGGGAGACTCAGAGCTAACCGAGAATAGCGACCAGGGAACGGGCTTCCTCCCGGATGTATGCTCCGAATGGGAGGGGGCCGCTTCAAAGGCAGAGGAATCCGGGGTGAGGACAGTCATTCTCAGGACCGGTATCGTCCTTACAGCCGTAGGGGGGGCACTTGGGAAGATGCTCCTTCCATTCAAAATGGGTGCAGGTGGCCCTATGGGCGGGGGAAGGCAGTGGATGTCTTGGATATCCATGGATGACGAGATTTATGCCATTCATCACTTGATTATGAACCAAGACTCGGTCGGGGCTTACAATTTGACTTCTCCAGCTCCTGTCACTCAGAGAACCTTCGCTAAATCACTAGGTAGGGTACTGAGGAGGCCCGCCTTCGCACCAGCCCCCGGATTCGCAGTGAAATTACTGTTCGGGGAGATGGGCGAGAGGCTCGTCTTGGACAGCCAAAGGGTTCTGCCAGAGCGTCTACAATCTGAAGGATTCGAGTTCTTGCACGTTGATGTGGAACAGGGACTGAGGGATTCACTGGGCCTTTGGAAATAATTAGATCGGCGTCTTGAATCCCATTGCGCGGGCAGCACACCATCCAGACCATCCCTCGAAGACTGCGAATGAACCACCTGCTAGCACCCCCAATGGTATTATCCAGTGGATTCCGATNCCAAGGACCTCGAACTGAATCCAAGATAGAACAGCTAAAACCAAGCCAGCCACTATGGCCAAGAGGCCGATTNTNAGCCTATNTGCCTTCCCTCGCGCATCGATGTTACACTCGAAAGCCATGATAATTACGCGCCTCTTTCTCGTAAAAAAATATTCNTTTCNAACCACATGAATTTCGTCGCCCCCTCGGTCATACAAGCGACTCCTTTCTCTTGTGAATAATGCCCAAAGCTGCTGGTGTGAGNATCATACTNGCCACCAATGCCAATCCGATCATAACNGCGCAAAATAGGCCAAAGGTGGAGAAGAAACCCATTTTTGATTGCATTATGACNAGGAATCCTGCTATGTCGGATATTGCAGAGCCAACAAGCGCCAGTCCGGAAGAGGCCCCCACAGCGCTCACAGAATCTAGGGGCAAAGACCCNGACTCAAGCTCTTCCCGGAATCTTTCAATTACGTGAATAACATAGTCGATACCAACCCCAAGAGAAATAGCCGCGATAGAAACTGTAACCATATTTAGCCCAAATCCTGCAACCTCGATCATTGCGTAAAGCCAGACAATTACAACCGCTATTGGGGTAGTAGCTAGGAAGGCGAAACCGAATGAAGAGAAGCCCCACATCGCACACATGGCGATGGAAGCAAAGATTGCGGGTAGGAATGCTGACTCCCCTATTACGATCGAGCAAANGAATGAGAAACATATCGAAATGACAGCAGNNANCCCCAGATCCCNAGATCTTGGCCTGAGGTCAAATCTCTCCTTTACTCCCCCGTCAGGTCTGAATCCCCACCAAAGTGTGACCAATACTGACAATAGACCGATCGCCAATGTCTCTTGCATCTGATCCTGCATCCCATCAGCAGCTACAAATCGAACTACTGGGTCACCCGTGGGAATCGCCCATGTAATTGGTAAGTCCGGGTCCAAGAAAGCCTGCTCCAAATCCCCACGAACCTCTAATGGGGTNGCAGAAAGATTCTGNAACGGAGTCATGTCAGAAACAAGCTGCTCCAGAGCGGGCTCTATCAGTGCGAACTGCTCGGGGTTGGAAAGACCGAATCTCATTGACATCCTAGTATAACTTGGCTCATCGCCATCGATAGTAAGCCAGGGCCTGGAAGGGTCGATCTCATCAGTAGTCTGGATGTACTCAGCTATGATCCCGGGAGGAAGCTCCGGGTAGCCTCCGCTCTCCGGCACCCCATAAGTGAGGATGAATCCATACAGGAAAACCAGACACCCCCTGTCGTCGATTCTAGGCAATCTTACAAATCCGCTTGATGGATGGGGGACGGTGATTGTCTCGCATCCCACGCCACCGTCATTTTCAGTCGAGTTCCACCCAGCTTCCTCAAACGGACTCGAGTTCCAGGCAATTGCAGCCTGTGTGAAGAGAATAATTTGATCCAAAGCAATCAACTCAACATTTCCATTAGGGGTTCTGGAAATCTGATCTGGCTCATTAGGGCCATGCGAGTTCATATTCGACCTTAGCTCATCAATCGCATCGAGAACAAGAGGATTAGCAATGTCACCTTCAACGTAAATGTAACCAGGCTCCCCATCTGCGAAGCGCTCATTCACTAGTCCAACACCTCTGGCGAAGTCCGATTCAGAATCAAGAAAATCGTCTATNTGGAAGTCACCTTCTAGGGATAGCATTGGGGAAATGGATAGCCAGGTAAGGATGGAAGTGACAATAATGACCGGAATCGCTGCGCGGAAAGATGAGGTCGAGACTCCTGATAGCCATGAACTGGGCACGAGATGAACCGTACCTACCTCTTCCTCTCCCAGTTTTCCCCTATCCTGTAGATAAAGGTCCCAATCCAACCTCAGTAGTGGAACCCAAAGACCGGTTAGAACGAATGCGCTGAATACGCCCAGNCCCGCTTCAACGCCAAAAGACCTCAGGGCCGCAATGTCTGAAGATAAATTCGCAAGGAAAGCAACTATTGTGGTCAAACTAGTAAGCATTATTGCCCTGCCCACTCTAGAAATTGAAACGTGAGCCGACTGTTCCGGCGTCATTCCAGACCTTCTCTCTTCCTTGTATCGATGTAGGGCATGCAGTGAGTCGTCAATCCCTAAAGCTAGAACCAAAATAGGTAGAAGATTGGAGAATTGAGACCTGGCAATCACTTCGAAATCCAGCTTATCTCCAAGCAGAGAAAGCCAACCAATCAATCCCTGCATCCATACCAGACTGAATACTAGGCCAGTTCCGACTATTGCGACATCAGAAATCCTCCGCAGGCTAAGCCAGAGAAGGCCAATTACAACTACCCCCATGATTCCNATGAGGAAGGCACTGGATAGCAACTCTCGATTAATCTCAACGTTGGGCCCCTCTCCAAGAAGGACAGTAACAACCAGGCCATCTGTATTACGCAGCTCTTCTTCAATTGCAAGGTACAGCCACTCCACAGAACATGGCTTCAATCCTTGCTCAGCATCTANTCTACACTCTTCCATAGTGTACTGAATCGGATCAGTTTCGAATGCCAAGCCATCTACGTCGAATCCAAACTCGCTTCTGGCATCTATCCAGGCAAAAGTCCATCCATTGGCCTGCATCTGTTCACGATCGAGATTCAGGATCATCCAAGCCGAGGAAGCAGACCATCTNCCGTTTCCCCATTTGCTTGCAGTAATGGTGCCATTGAGGTTTAGNTCCCCATCCAGGGGNCCGATTACAGGGCTAGAGGGATCAGCAACGAAGGCACGATCTANGGATAAGAAACGGAGAAAGGAACCCCGGCTGTTATTCGCCATTCTGTGTGCGGCAAGATCAATGTGTGCCTGTGTGATATTTTGGTCATCGAAAGTTAGGCATTCCAAAGCCCCGCAGTCATTCCAGTTTGTTGGCGCTTCTTCCCATTGAAGCGTAGTGGGACTTATTCGCGGATTGGTAAGTAGTGATCGGTTGTCCATAAAAATTCGGAATTCGTTAGGCAGATCCAGCACACCAACAAGCGGCTCACCGGATATCTCAGAAGCGAAGTTAAGGTAATATTCAGAAAGATCATGGTTTCTAAGTAGCTCGGCCTTCTGATCAATCTCCCTCAGAACACTAAGATTCAGAATGCCACCAGTGGGATCCTCTACCCCGATCTTTTCTCCTGGAAANTGNCTAATCATATCAATCTCTGAAGGNANCAGGTCAACATTTTCTCCAGAGCGAATGAATACTCCGAAACCCCAGATATTGCCCGCTCCGGCAAAATCCTCTCTCATTACATCGTTAGCCTCCAATTCCGGAGACTCCATGTTGTAAGCCTCAATGTCAATCGGACTCAGTGATGCCGAAAGTCCAGGAATCATCAGAAAAGTGGAAACCAGAATGAATAGGTGGGCCTTCCCGCTGTTCGGGATCAGAATGCTAGCTACATTTCGGAAATCTCTCACTGGATNGACCCCTCCNTAGACTATTTGTGAAGGTTTGTACAGGACCTATAGCTCGCTTTCACGAAGTCTTTCCAGAGCAGCAACCTGCTCGNNTGTCAACCTCTCAGGCTCCAGAAGGGCGAATTCAATGTCAAGTGGCCCACCAGAGTGGCCCTGTCCTTTAAGTCGGCGCCTGTCGCCAATCCTAGTTCGCTCGCCAATCTCGACCTCGACCCTCTTTCCCGCAGGGGTCGTTATCCGGATTCTACCGCCGAGCTGCAGAGTCGTGTAGGGGACCCTTACTTCCTGNATCAACNTTCCATTTTCCCATCTTCTTCCCTCCTTTGCATCTAGCCTAATTGTGATCAAAAGNTCTCCAGATTCNCCTTGAGGATGGTCATGCCCCATNCCCTTCAGTCTGAGCTGCTGCCCATGGACGGCACCAGGTGGGACCTTGACAGTAAGTGTGCTNCCTNTGGTGACNACACCCGTTCCNTTGCACGTCCTACAACGTCTCGCTGAACCGAAACTGGAACCNCCGCATTCACCACATTTCTTCATNCTTCTATGGCTAAATTTNACCTTCGTTCCTTCTATCGCCTGCTCCATGGAGACATCCAGGCCAGCCTCAATGTCAGCCCCATTTACTTTCTGAGNCGAATTTGCAGTCTGGTGCTCATTCGGNTTGAATCCGAAGTCAGAACCCGGACCAGAAGCCCTTCTTGAACCCATGAATTGGGAGAAAACGCTACCCAGATCGACCCCTCCAAATCCACCGAATGAAGACGACCCCCCTCCGTGAAACATATTCTNCATCCGCTTNTTCTGATCATACTCGCTTCGGGCTTCTGAGGATCCAACGGCGTCATAGGCGGATTGAATAGCCTTGAAACGCTCTTCGGCAGCAGCATCTCCGGGATTCCTATCGGGGTGATACTGTCGAGCAAGCTTGCGGAAAGCCCGCTTAATTTCCGCGTCCGTGGCATCATTTGAGACGCCAAGAACGACGTACGCGTCCTCGGCCATTGGGGTTGTCTATAGGAGGGAATTNTTCAACCTGATGAGTACAAGCACCAACCGATTAACTAATCATGGCCTCCACCGTCGTTTAGACATGGGAGTGGGTTGGGCTGTTTTCCGAAACTATGCGGCTCACGCGAAAGAAATCCACGGAGATGTAACTGATTACCCCCGATTCTTCCTTATGCCACCTTCGGCAATGATCGAATCAGATTCTGATGGGAACAATGTAGTTACCCTTCTTGCCAGGGAAGAACATGTTGATTACGAAGTTGAGATGGTCGTCAAGCTCGGAGAAGAACTCGAACCCGTTGAAATGTGCGTTGGCATAGATTCAACGAATAGGACCAGGCAGACACTAGCCAAGAAAATGGGTTGGCCATGGCTCGAGGGAAAGGGCTTCAGAGGCTCGGGGGTCCTAGGGACATGGGCAGATTGGGACGATAGAACGATGGAGATATGCCTCAAGCTTAACGGAGAAGTAATGCAGCATGCAAGCACCGACCTAATGGTCCATCCAATGGACTCAATGCTGAAACACCTCCGAGAGTGGTACGATCTTTCCCCCGGGGACTTAATCTGGACTGGTACTCCAAAGGGNGTAGGACCAATGAGCGAGGGCGATGAAATCGAGGCATGGATGAAGAACTCAGAAGGTGAAGTAGTCAGCGTGTTGAATGCAGTCTGCAATTAGAAAACATTCAGAATGACAGTCGCNAGCGAAGACTATGGGCGAGGAGTCCGGTGCAAGGCGNATCTCTGATTGNTGGCTATTGGANGATAAAGCCAGTTTGCTTCGAGGCGACTTCNTGATACTNCCNGATGGCTCATTCTCTGAGAGNAAGGGGGATGAAGACGTCATTGAAACCATTGATGGATCNAAACGNCTGGTAACTAGATCATTCCAGAACTGGCACACTCATCTGGCNATGATNCTGAATCGTTCGATGGGGGAGGGNTTACCCCTGATGGAGTGGCTCGAGTCNTCCATCTTCCCCGTTGAAAAATTNCTAACTGCGGATTTTGTCGAAACTGGAACCAAAGCAGCAGCCGCTGAGCT
The DNA here is from genome assembly GCA_002728565.1 of Methanobacteriota archaeon. GTDB lineage: Archaea > Thermoplasmatota > Poseidoniia > Poseidoniales > Thalassarchaeaceae > UBA36. Next base: position 22,034 of record PBUX01000007.1, read on the forward strand.
GATCCGTACTGGAACCACATTTGCATGCGATATGTACTACCATCCAGACATAGTCGGGAAGTCCTTGGCTGAGAGTGGAATCAGAGCCAAGGTATGCGGACCAATTACCGATTTCCCCACGCCCTCTTATCCAGATGGGGCCGGTCAGGCGTTGAAGAAGGTAGAGAATCTGATTTCCGACCCACCTACGAANCACGGACTAGTCGATTATGGAATTGGAACGCATTCTGTTTATACTTGCTCCGAGGAAACACTTCGAAAGGCATCTGAGATATCAAAAAAGACAGGATGCACTCTGAGTATTCATACCTCCGAAACTAGGAAAGAGGTATCTGACTGTTATTCGGAACATGGAATGTACCCAATNGAATACCTCGACTCTATNGACTATTTTACCGATGGCACCGTTTGTGCGCATTGTGGATGGGTAACCAAGAAGGAGATGCGCATCTTAGCCGGTCACAATGCACACGCGGTCCATTGCCCGACCAGCAACCAGAAATTAGCTTGTGGCGGTACAATGTCTTACCCTGCAATGAGGGAGGCTGGAGTGGATGTGAGGCTTGGAACCGATGGCGCGGCAAGCAATAACTCCCTTGACATGAGGGCAGAGGCAAAGTCTGCCAGCCTAGTTCAGAAGCACGATCACTGGGATGCCACCGTNTTAGACCCCAGAGAGACTTGGTTGTTGGCAACCAACGGCTCAAAGGATTGGATAACTTGGGATCTAGAAGATGTAAGGATGAGGCCCTGGGGTAGGGGGGGCAGGAGGTTGCTAGCCAACATAATTTATTCCGGCTCGAACGTGCTGGATGTTTTTTGTGACGGCCGACCACTCAGGAGGGATGGCAAAACCCTAACATTGGACGAGTCAAAGGTCTCTCTGGATCTTGAAAATGCCGTAGATGAGTACTACGAGTCAATTGATTGAACTCGTCGAATTTTCATTCCCAATAGGCTTCCCTGATGTCTTGATTTGCCTCCATGCACATAACGACNTCACTCGGCCTCTGAGGGATGGTCGAAGTCCCATTTAGNTGCTCAGTAATTGGTATCACGTTGCTTTCATTCACAACTCCCCATCCAAGTTGAGTNCATGGCAATACTGGGGAAACTGGTGTTGTGCCTGATA
>PBUX01000054.1 GCA_002728565.1 Methanobacteriota archaeon
CATCCATGAAAGAATAATCGGCTCTGACTAAATCGCCTCCAGAATCGATGAAATCCCATGCCCCCACCATAATCGTGACAAGAGTGCCTTCTCCATAGTTCTCTGCTATCTGAGTATGCCTCCCAGCTTCAATAAGTGTAGTTGACCTATCGCCACCAACGGCTCCCTCATAGTATTCGACTCCCATCAAATTAGCGGCATGCTTGCTGGCAAATGGCCCCCTATAACCGGTTGGATCCGATCCCAGAGTGCTGTCGCCCAAGGAAGCGAGTGTATGGAAAGTGTAATTCTTCTCGTTAGAGTCATCAGTTTCGACTTGAGAATCCTGCGCGGTCACAATTGGATTAGAAACCTGAATCAAGATCATCAATGCAATGATGGTGATTTTCTGGCTTGCACTATTTTTCATGATTGTTGGGGTGAAGAAACTGGTTATAATTTGGTCTATATTCCTAACCACTTATGGGGGTTCATTTGTCGCCCTTAGCTTAATTCGGAGCTGATCATTCTGTGGAAGTGATGAACTCCTGTTTCTTTGTTTGGCGAATAGCGGCCTCGATCGTACGAACTTGCTCTGATGCCAATTTGGGTTGATTCCACCACGAACTGGTCCTCATATTCCACCTTGTCTAGCTGCGCTCCGGCCCCTTTCCCGAGCATACTGTGATCACCAATGAAGCCATAGTAAATTATGCGAGTCAGATCTGCTTCAATGGGAACAATGATGTTTACTGAAAGGCCCCATGGGTAGAAGTTTAGCATCAAACCGGGATAAATCCAGAAATAATATGCGGCAATTCTCTGGCCGTAATCAGGGGATGATTTAGGTAAATCGAAAGATTGCTCGCCTTTATTGGCGATTCCAACTTGTAAAACGCCCCCCTCAAAGAGTTCTGTCCTATATTCATCATAATCCAGCGATGCATGCAGGTCCTTGTGCACAAATGGAATATGGAAACCCTCTAGGTAATTATCCACGTATAATGCCCAATTTGCGTTAATCTCATATTCCCTGAACCTGGACTGATCGTAGGTAAATTTCTCAATTGGCATCCACCCCACGAACCTCTCCAATCCCTCAATGAATCCGGGAGTTCCAGATGGTTGCATGCCGGTAAAGATAAGCCCATTCCAATCAAAAAGGGGGTATTCCTCAAGATTATCCGATGAATCGGGGAAACCTTCGACTTCTTTGAATTCGGGCATATTGAGGATGCTTCCACTCAGATCAAAGGTCCTACCATGGTATGGNCAGAGNAGGTTCTTTTTGTTGCAGGGCCCNCTATTGATGATCATGCCNCTATGGGTACAAACATTGGACAAACAGCGAGTTTTGTCATCCGATGTAAGNAACATTGGTTGTCCGATCAGATCTGCAGTATGGCGAATAGGGAATGAAGAAAAATTCTCAATTTGACTTGAATGGGCTGCGAAGTGCCAATTTCTGGAGAAGCCCGACTTGATCCTGCTGAAAATTTCGNGGTCAGTGTAACAAAATGAGGGCATTGTTTGCGCCTTTGTAATGTCTGGATGTATTTCGAATTCCAAAGACAACCCCAATTAGGGCTAGGAGCAATAAGATGTAGGCATTTCGATATTTGACATGTGTCTAGAAAAGTCGCTAACCCTCTCAGGGTTTAATCCTAAATCTGAGATTCCCAATCTCGATTTCGAATATACTAAGATCACGGTTTCCCCATTGTCGCAACTGCCAGAAATGACGAAGTCATCTGGAAAGCGAAGGATCGGTGTGTGAAAGACGGCATGGGTATGATTGTCCCATTCACCAATAATCTTTGACCGTGGNTTGGATTCTATCCACTTGTTGACTTCATGCATCACTATGCTCAATTCTGAGTCGAATCTTAGTTCAGTAAGATTGTTTGCNCGATGAGAATTNGNGGCTATCATCGAGCAGTTGTTTGAATCTTTNGGGCAACTTACTGGAAATTCTTCTGANGAAATTTTCACATCGGGTGCAACTAACTGAATCGAGAGGACGGCGATCAGATATGAAATNACCACGAGGCAGGAGAATACNGCAAAATTGTATCCATTATCCCTAATCTTCATGACTCACCTTCGGAAACCACTACCCTTGCAGGCCTCAGTACCCTGTCATGCATCGAAAAACCCTGTTCGATTACATCGACGACTGTTCCGGGCTCGATTCCTTCGGAGCAAGGGACCGTGGCAATTGCCTCCATTTTTGTAGGGTCAAATGACTCGCCATTTGCCTCAATAGGAACTATTCCTTCCAGTTCTAGAGCCGAAAAGATCCCCTCTATTGTCATTCTAATTCCTCCGATTATCGAGTCATTTTCCTCACTNGGTACTAGGTTTTCCAAGGCCTTTGTCAGTCCGTCTATGGAAGGCAACAACCTCCGCACAAGAGATGAGCCGCCGAACTTCAATGCCTCTGAGCGGTCTTTTGAAGCCCTCTGTTGAACATTGGCGATCTCGGCTTTTGCATACTGGATTTCCTTTTCTAAGGCCTCAATTCTGGCTTTTAGTTCTGTAACTTGATCAATAGATTCATCCTGACTCGGCTCNTTGTCTTGCTCTGCCACACTTATGGGCCGGAATGGTCCCTCATGAATCCAATGGTTTACTCAATCCGAGTAGAAGTATTCTCCAGAAGATCTTTGCTCGCGATCCTTCCTGCTCGATGGCTTGTTTATTCTTGGCCTGTGGGATTGAACGTCTCGACGGAAAGTCACCTCCACATCGGACAAAAACAGNTTCATTCCCTTCCTCAGGCTAAGTGGCCCTACAGCGTGGCCGTTCTTCCCCCCCTCCCCTTGGAATACCAAAAGAGAGTCGCTTACAATATCAATGAAGTATGTATCNTGATCAATTACCATTGCTGCTTTCTCGTTGCTCTCCATTGTCCTTCTAATGGCCTTGGCTGCCTCCATTCTAGCATTGGCGTCAAGATGGGCACTTGGTTCATCGAAGAGATAGAGGTCAGCTTCCCTTCCCANNCATATTGCGATGCAAACAGCTTGCAGCTCNCCNCCAGATAGCTTGCTGGCCTGCAATTCCAATAGCTGATCCACTTGAAGGGGTCGGATTACTTGGGTATGGAACTCTCCTGATCTCCAAGTAACATCCAATTCTTTGTCCAACCAATCCATAACAGTACCAATAAATTCTGTACTGACATGTTGAGGTTTGTAGGAGANTTTNGAATCCATGGTGCACCATCCTTGATCTGGTTCCATCTCTCCAGCTATTATTCGGACCATTGTGGTCTTGCCGGTGGAATTGGGGCCAACNATACCAACTACCTCGGCACTTCTAACTTGTCCTTCCCCCGTAGACAGTTGAAAATCGCCCAATTCTTTTTCCATGNCCCCCCATTTGAGAATTGGGAGTCCGATTTCCTCTCGTCTTTCCCTTCCCTTCAGAAATTGAATTGGTTTTTCCCTGATTCTAACGTTCTCTTCGGGAAGAAATCCCTCGAGATAAGCGTTGATTGCCGCCCTTGTTGAACGAGGAGGTGTGAAAATCCCATATGCGGCCCTATCTCCGTAGATTACATGTATAAGATCGCANAGCACATCAAGAATGGCNAAATCGTGCTCCACTACAAGNACCCGCTTCCCCCTGGATGCTAGTTCTTGCACGATTCCGACCATCCTCATACGCTCAAAAATATCCAGATAAGACGACGGCTCGTCGAAGAAATAAACATCTGCCTCTTTGAGAAGCGTTGCACACAGGGCCACTCTTTGTAACTCGCCGCCGGAAAGTTCTCCGAGCTTCCTCTCCAAAATATGCCCGATTCCGAGAATTTCGGAAAATTTCCCAATTTCTCCCCTGTCATCGACTCTAGATAGGAGGTCAACTCCTTTGCCATCGAAAATCTTTGGAAGCTTGTCGATGTATTGTGGCTTGACTGCGACGCTAATTCCTTCTTCGGAAAGAAGTGAAAGATAGTCCCGAAGCTCCCCTCGAGGAAATGTTGGTATTACCTCCCGCCAATCGGGAATTGGGTTCCGCCAATCCCCAAGATTGGGCCTGACACCCCCGGAAAGGATATTGATTGCGGTTGACTTGCCAATTCCGTTTGGCCCAAGTATGCCCACTACCTGTTCCTCTCTTGGAGATGGAAGTCTGAATAGCCTGAATCCATTTTCGCCGTAGCAATGAGTCATGTCGCTATCTAATTCCTCGGGAAGATTGATGATTTTCACCGCATCATCCGGGCAATGTTTAGCCCTTGTTAGGCACACTGGACAGGCTGACTCAAGAATCTTGCATTTGTTGCCTTCGATTTGTATACACTCTCGATCGCACATGTCGGCATATTTCTGCAAGTAGGCAAATGCATTGCTATTTGGTTTGCACCTTTCCTCTAGTAACACTGCGACCCTCATATCCTGCCCCCTACGATCAAATCTCAATACATCTTCGCTTCTAAAAGGGCCATTGGCCCGCTTTCCGATCAAAGGCCGATAAATCGGAACCTCACGTAAACGTATGCTGCAAGGAACATTTTCTCGGTCTTTGACAGTTGAATCCTATTGGAAAAAACGTCCCCATCATTCTTGATTATCTTCCTCATAATGGACTGATAAAATGAAGCCATGGCTGCAGGGGAATACCTGGATGACTTATCCAAGTAAGGAAGGAGTTTGAATGCCCTCTCTCTNTAAAGTTCNGCNTTTTCTAAGTATTCTTGGACAAAGGGNGCCCAACCNGGGTGTTTCAATATCTNTTTTCCTNCCTTGATGTCTTCCTCTGTNATCCCCCAACGATTGAGATCATCAAGGGGNAGGTAGATTCTGTCCCTTTGTGCGTCTTCGGCGACGTCGCGAATAATATTGATTAGTTGCATAAAGACGCCCCANGACTCGGCATAATCCCTAGCTCTGGAATCGGAATAGCCGTATATCTCAATGCATACCAACCCTACTGTTGATGCTACTTTGTAGCAATAAGAATACAGATCCTCAAAGGTCTCATATCGATTCTTATGGAAGTCATTCTCCATGCCGCTGATCATATCATCGAGTAGCTGCCGATTGATACCAAACTTCCTGACCGTATCCTTCAATGCTATGAAAATGGGGTCGGTAGAAGTGAAGTTGCTGTAGGCGGTAGAAAGCTTCTTTCTATAGTAGAATAATTGGGACATTTTATCATTGTATGTTGATCTGTCCAGAACTGGTTCGCCCGGGCTAAGCCTCTCTATTCTCTCCCTGTATTTTTTTGACTCAGGGGATTCGGAAGAACCTCCATGGAAGATGTCTACATAATCCCCATCGGCAATGTCATCTGCCCTTCTACAAAATGCGTAATAAGCCATAATTGCCCTCCTCTTTTCTTCTGGCAAGTACTTGAAAGAATGGTAGAAGTTTCCTGCTTCCCTCCGTGTAAGTTCCTCGCAAAAGTTGTATGAGGCTTCGACCATATGCTTTGGTACCTCGGGTTCGGTCCATATCGAAGCTTCAACGTGCTCGAAGGGGTTGACTAACTCGCCCCTGGATCCAATGACCCCCATGAACAGGGCCCCTTCCCGGACAGCCTCTAGGGCAGTAATGCTAATTGCATGAGCTGCCTCCTTCGTTACATCGACTGTTGCCCTGACAATTTCGATGGATTGCTCGCCACTGGTTTCTAATTGACTAGGATTGTTTTGATCCTCGCCGGAGGATGTAACGTCCATCAGGTTTCTCTGCTCATTGGTCACAGTTTTCGAACCTAGGGCGGACNTCGCACTATTGAATGTCACTAAGTTGCGATTTTGCAGCGNGTCATCTACAAGGGGGGCTTAGTTTGTCAGNAGAGGATCGCGNGACTTCTNCCCTTGAGAGGCAATGATGCGAGAATCCTCAGAGTGATTCCTCGTATTTCGGCCCTTGGAACCTTTATCCTATCTGATTCATTCAAAACATTATGCACCCTTAGTAATGATATGGTCCTACGCCCGATTACAATTGGCAGCATACAAGATGCCCTTAAGCGGAATTCCCCGAAGGGAAGCATGGAAACGTAGTCNGCTGCTGAGTCTAAATACTCGGAAGCCAGATCCAAGTATTGATCGTAAAGCGGCCTGAAAATTTCCATATTTCTNGAGTCCATGAGGTCAGAAGGNGATAGNCCATGNGAAGAGAGATTTTCCGAGGGAATGTAGCTTCGTCCAATCTTGAGGTCGGCGGGAATGTCCCTCAGGATATTTATCAGTTGTANGGCTTTGCCGAATCTNACGGATTTGTCCAATAGTGATGTGCGTTCTTCGTCNCCGGCCCTNANTATGTGCTCTANTGAGATATTGGTCCAGAACTCNCCGACGCTNCCTGCNACCCTNTATGCGTACTCATCAAGCTGATCATTGCTCTCCAGTGCAGTAACCGTATTTGCTTTATTCAANGAAAACCTCTCTANATCCGAAGATTGCCCGCTAATTATAATGNCNAGGCACCTACGAATGTGAAATTGATCGTTNTCGCTGAAATTTNCTATNAGNGAGNTAATCGCNTGAATTTTCTGAAGAAGGTTCTTTTCGTATTGATTTTCTTGTATATTTGCTATGGTGGAAAAATCTGGAGGCTTGTTNAAGNTGCCTTGAACGTANTCATTGTACGAATTCANTAGTTCCAGGCATTCTTTTGGATCTCCAAGNTTNGAGTCGGCAATAGTNTCTGATGCCCTTGCTAGNAAATACAGGAGGCTGATTTGTGAACGGATTTTCTTTGGAAGATTTTTCANAGAAAGGAAAAATGACCTAGATGTTCCCTTGAGGACCTCGTCAAGTTCCCGGGTTAGCACCTCTGCCATCTACTCAGCCCCACTACGAAGGGGGTACTTTACACCTAAGGCTCGCGAAGATTCGCATCCTCTAGTGCGCGCAGAAGAGCTTCTCCAATCTTTGATGGATCGCGGGCAATGTATATCCCGGCTTCCTCGAAAGCGCTGAACTTCTCTTCAGCGGTCCCCTTGCCTCCTGAAATTATTGCTCCTGCATGCCCCATTCTCTTCCCCGGTGGCGCGGTTGCTCCTGCAACAAATCCCACCAACGGCTTTGTGAAGTTATCCTTCGCCCAAGAAGCTGCTTCCTCCTCTGCATTGCCACCAATTTCACCAATTATGACGACTGCAGCCGTTTCCGGATCGTCCTCAAAAGCTGAAAGGCAGTCAATGAATCCGGTGCCGCTTACGGGATCGCCTCCTATGCCAACGCAGGTCGTCTGTCCCTCTCCGACGCTCATTGTCTGGGCAACGGCCTCATAGGTCAAAGTCCCGGACTTGGAAATTATTCCTATGCGGCCCTTAGAATGAATATGCCCCGGCATTATTCCTATCTTGCATCCTCCCGTATCACCGGGACTGATTATCCCAGGGCAATTGGGTCCGATTAGTCTCACTCCTGGAATTTTCTCGATGTGGGACTTTACCTTGACCATATCCAATATTGGGATTCCCTCAGTGATGCAAATCACAATTCCTTCCCCATTTTGCTCATTGAATGCATCTGCTGCCTCAATGATGGCAGCAGCAGCAAATCTCGCTGGAACGTAGATAACACTGGCCTCGGCACCAGTGGACGAAACGGCCTCGGCCATTGTATCGAAAACTGGAACATCCCGACTCGGTAGGCTGACTGATTGCCCACCCTTTCCAGGGGTGACGCCCCCGACTATATCCGTCCCATATTCAACCATTCTCGTTGCATGGAATGTCCCTTGGCTTCCAGTGATGCCCTGTA
>PBUX01000008.1 GCA_002728565.1 Methanobacteriota archaeon
GGGGTATTCGAGCCTGCCTTCGACAAGGAGGGTTAAGTCGTAACAAGGTATCTGTAGGGGAACCTGCAGATGGATCACCTCCTACGAAACTCGGAAAAAACGGGGGGAGGGCCGACTAGTCGGCCCTCTTCCCAACCNAATTCGCAATTTTCNTNCTNNATTNACNGCTCNAAAGNACNGATTAGCCNNNTTTTANGCGAAGATATATACATACTANACTTCGTCCGCAGGCTNATGCAGCGGTTACTCGCTTCAACAATGATGCTGTTAATGATGACTGCAGCCCTAGCGGGCTGTGCTGGTAGCGACCAGCAAGATGAGATAGACGACCTAGAGGCACAGGTCACTGCTCTACAGAATGACCTTTCTGCAGCCAACACTACGATTGCCGCNAAGGATGCGACAATCGCTGGCTACGAGTCTGGTGCGACGATCACCCAGTCGGATGTAGACAATGCCACTGCCGCNGGCTTCGCTGATGGTGNNGCATCTGTCGATATNACTACCGACAATGCCGCTGCAGTTGCAGCTGCAACGCAGAGCACCTTNGACGTGATAATGGCCAGAGACCCACCAATGATGAAGTGTGGCGTGAAGACCAGCCAGTACGGAATGGGATACTTGGCCTCTGATGGAACAAGGTCGGGCATGGACATCGACTACTGCAAGGCTCTTGCAGCAGCCATCGGTCTGGACCCAACCACCGACATCGAGTACATCCTCGCAACCGGAACAAACAGGTTCGACATCCTAGCAGATGGAACAATCGACGTTCTGATCAGGACCACGACTTGGACAACCTCTCGTGACGCTGACCTCAACGCCGACTTCGCTGGAACCAACTTCTTCGACGGTCAAGGAATCCTAGTCCGCGGGGACGCTTTCCCAGCTGNCGCCACTGTGAACATGGCAGGTCTATCCGGTGCAGACGTCTGCGTCGCATCNGGAACCACAACNGAAGGAAACATCGCTGACTGGAATGCCGCTAACGGCAACATCCTCAACGTTGTAACCCTCGAGAACGAGGACGCGACNACCGCTGGCCTCCTAGACGCATCTTGCGATGCAGTGACTGGCGACATGTCAGCAATGGCCGCAAGGAAGTACGTCCTGGACGCTGATGGATCATGCACAGGATGCAACCTCTGGATCCCACCTGACATCATCTCCAAGGAGCCACTAGCGGCAGCAACCCGAGACAACGACGACGACTGGAACGACGTTGTCGCTTGGGTATGGTACGCACTGGTGACCGCTGAGGAAATGGGAATCACACAGGGAGACGTCGATGCTAGGGCAACAGCCGCAGCAGCAGCAGGCGGAGACATTGGGGAGAACAGACTTCTGAACACCAACATGGGTCTGGGAACCGCAACCAACCCCCTGCCTGCAAACTGGGGCCACTTGGCGATCAAGACAGTAGGGAACTACGGTGAGGTCTACGACCGCGCGTTCTGCGACGGTANCTACGACGGAACCAGCGGTTCTTCAGCAATGGTAGATTGCATCTTGAACAGGGCAGGAACACTGAACGCCCTCGTCTCTGAGGGCGGTGTAATGTACGCCCCAGCAATGCGCTGATATTGCTAGTTAGCAATTAAACAGAAACACGTAACCTCCGGGGGGGTTTTCACACCCCCTCGGAGGCAACAACAATATTCACAGGTTGAGAGAATGCTGAATCGTAATTTTCCCAACTACTCATTCAGCACGAGTCTGGACTCCATAAGGTCCCGTGCCTTCGGAGTGGCTAGCAGGGCGCAGGAAAACCCGACTCTTTACGCGAGAATCNTNGCGANCTACCTNGTCGCCTACTACCTCGTGAGNTGGTACTGCGAGAAGACCCTCTCCCTAGCCGTTACGTCNACAATCATGCTCAGAGACGAAACAGTATCCCCAACCAATCCAGTTGACTACAGCCAGCACGATTTCTCCCTTGTAATCGGCTCGGNAATCCTATTCATCTTCCTGNTGACNATGAACGAATGGTGGAACCTAATCAGGCGACCTAGGGAGTGGAGGGGATACGTATCCAGCCTGTTCGGGATCGCCATGTTCGCTACGGCATTCACNNTCTTNCCGAATCTGGGATTCTACATCACACAGCAAGAGCCACTCTTCTATTTCGGTGCCGCCATAGTCGCCCCATACATCGCGTATATCGGCGGCATCCCCGAACTAGTTTCAATGCCATTGATGCTGGCGAACTTCCGTGAGAACAGAGCACAGATATTGAAGGGACTAGCAACTGCGTTACCAATAGTTGTCTACGCGTATCTTTGCCTGAACCTANCTGCATGGCCATCAATCATCGATGATNTGACCGGATTCCTGACATTTGCCATCTCTATTACCGNAATTCTGTGGTGGTTCCAAATATCCTTGGAGAACTCCGATATCACTACTCGGGACAGGAGAATCTCTGCCCTCGGTGGTCTACTTGCATTCCCATTCCTATTCTTCGTCATTACCCGTTTGATGTTCCTCTACCACTACCCNGAAGAGGTCCTCAAGGAAAGGTGGTCCGTTTCACTGGACTTCATGTCTGATCACAATCCCTTCGAGCTAAGGGGCTGGCCCGAAGTGATAGCGGGAGAAGACTCGAGGTGGAAATTCCTGAGGACAGCGATATTGAACTCTGCCCGCGCCACTCTGTTCGCCATCGTCCTCTGCACAATCCTCGGCACATTNGTCGGCGTCAGTCGACTTTCCTCCAACAAGATCACAGCCGGTATGGCCACTGCATACGTCGAGATATTCAGGAACACCCCACTCGCGGTCCTACTGTTCCTGATCTTCGTCACGGGTGGCGATAAATTGCCACTCTTCATTGAAGAGGAGAACATCAGAGGCGCATTCTTCTACAGCAACCAAGGTTTCTACATNCCGGCCTTTGAATTGCAAAGGATACTTCTAGCAGTCTCTCTNCTTTCCTTGGTCTGGGTCTATTGGCAATTCAAAGAGAGAGAAGGAGTAGATGACTCCGAAGAGGGCCTGAGGAGAAAATTCACAATCTGGGTCGCCGCCTTTGCCATAGCCCTTGGCCTGGTCCTATCTGGCGAGGTCTCACTGCCAATCATGATCAAGCCGAACCCGGAGGTACCCGGTGGGTGGGACATGGATCCAGACGCCGGCTTCGAAGTCACCAGGTTCTTCGTCTACCTGGTCGCAGCACTCACTATTTTCACCGCTGCCTCCGTTGCCGAGATTGTCAGGGGAAGCATTCAATCACTNCCCAGNGGNCAAGTGGAGGCAGCAGTTTCCCTGGGGCTCTCGCCTTACCAGAGGCTNAGGATGGTCATACTCCCTCAGGCACTTAGGAGCATGGTGCCATTGCTGAATAGCACGTACATGAACGTGTGGAAGAACTCGAGCCTTGCAATTCTAGTGGGGTACCAAGAGCTGTTCTTCGTGATCTACATCTACATGAACAATGTTGGGAAGCTAATTCCTTTGCTGGTGATCCTACTTCTGGCATACCAGGCAGGTAGCCTCACAATATCNGCCATAATGAATGCCTACAACTACAGAGTAACGAAGGTGAAGATATGAGTGCGATAGGAACTACCGATGAAGGAGTCAAGGATCGGATAGATCCGATCACTGGCGTTAAGACTGGCGAGTACACCATCTCCGAGGGGTACTGGGGCGACGCATCACGCGAGTCAAGAATCCTGANGGGGTTATTCCTGTCATCAACAACCCTCCTCTTCTTCATTATGATCCTGTGGGGGGCACTCGAGAGGAATTTCATCACCAGCGCATGGCACTCATCGGCCTTGGTCATTCTCATTTATGCCATCCTCACAACGAAGAGGCCGGATTCCCTCCCTACTCAAAGTACAATCCTAGACGAAATCTCCCATTTCGAGTCTTCAGTTACAGGCATAAAACACGACACATGGTTCGATGAGGCCCAAGGAAGGAAGATTACTTCCTATGTCTCTGCAGTATGCGCGCTATTTGCAATCCACTCATTCACCGAGGCCCAGTACATGGCAATCAGAAACGGTGCCTCTGACTTCAACTCGTGGATTTATGCAGCTGTAGTTGCACTTGCTTCCACCCTATTGCTATGGCTATCCTTGATCGTCGCAATAAAGGAGCCAAAGTTCCACAGACTGATCGCAAATCCAAGTGAGTACGCACGCGGATTCGAATCCAGCCTCCGAATATTCCTGATTTCACTANTCGTAGGGTTCTTGCTATCCGGGCCNATCACNGGCCTAGCACTCGCAATNTTTGTCGTAGCGCTCTCAAGAATCTCAAACGTATCGCTGACCGGGCTCATCTCAGCGTGGTTAATCCTCCAGTTTTCGGAATGGTTGGCATATTTCGTCCTGGTCGAGGCGGACTGGGAAATCATTTGGTCGAACAGGGTCCTGATATTGGTCGGTCAATTGATGACTGAGAGCATGACTCAGGACTATTTCCCTTACCAGAACTGGAGGATNTGGCTNTTGNTCTATTTCGCNTGGCCAATCGTCGGTGGATTGTATGGGACAATGGCCTCGGACATGCGTAATTTCATCCTCCCATTCTCTGCCATCTCATTCATNCTAGCGCTGATCGCGTGGAATCCGGAGGTGATCATCTATGATTCNTCTGGCACCCTTAAGCGCCTTGGCTTTGCCTCCTTGCTGGCTATCGGGGCATTCATACTGTCGAACTGGTACTCGGTACGCTCAGGCGAGTTCTTGGCGAATAGACTGCGCTCATNCCTCCTANTCTCAGNNGTAGTCCTGTTCTTCCTCACATTCATCATCATGGACCCTCCCGAGTCGCTTCGCAAGGCTTCTTGCAAGGAAATCCTGTACCCATTCGTATCCCGGCCAATTTTTGATGAGTCGGGCCTATACAATGTCGGAACCTTGCACTTATACGACACCGCAGGGTCATGGGAGTGCGGAACAGCTCATTTCGCCGGAACGCCAATACTTGGTGACTATGCCTCAGGAATGGCGACCCAGGGAATCAAGCCATCNCAATGGGGCGGNCTTTTCGTTAACATCATCCTAGCAAGCGCTGGCTGCGTACTCGGCTTCGGTCTCGGAATCATCCTCGCCTTCGGGCGCCAGAGCGATCTTGGAATCTTCAAGGTACCATCNGTCCTTTTCATCGAGATCTTCCGTTCGGGGCCATTGGTCTGCTGGATTTATTTCGCATTCTTCCTTCTGCCGAANGTATTCAACCCTCTTTTCGATGATCCGGACACTTTCGATGTCATAGTTCGGATGATTACCGTTTTCGCCCTCTTCGGCGGNGTGTATATCGCNGAAATAATCAGAGGCGGCCTGCAAGCAGTCGACTCCGGCCAAAGAGAAGCCGCTATCGCCCTTGGATTGAACCCGATCCAGGCAAAGCTCCAGGTCGAGCTGCCATTCGCAATCAGGACAACCCTGCCCTCCATAGTAAATGCCTTCATCGGGCTCTGGAAGGATACGACCCTGCTATTCATCCTCGGGGTGATGGACTTCTTCTTCATTGGCAGAATTATTACTGGTTCGGATATTCGCTACATGAATAGTATATTGGAACCCATCTACCTTTCAGCATTCATCTTCTGGCTCGGTGCATTCTACCTTTCCAGGATCTCCCTCAGAATAGAGGGCAACCTCGGTCTTTTAAACAAGGATGGCGGTGAAGCAGCATGACAGACGAGGGCGATGAGGTGGTTATCAAAACCGAGGGCGTCAAAGTCAACTTCGGTGACTTCTGGGCCCTCAAGGGCATAGACATGGAAGTCCGGAAAGGCGAGATAATAGTCATCCTAGGGCCTTCAGGCTCTGGAAAGTCGACATTCATCAGGACATTGAACAGATTGCAACCGCATAGCGCTGGAACCGTAGTGGTAGACGGCATAGAATTGGATGACAACACCAAGGTCTCCGACCTCAGGAACATTCGCTCCGAAGTCGGATTCGTCTTCCAGCAGTTCAACCTCTTCCCACACCTAACAATCATGGAGAACATCACCCTAGCCCCAATGAAGGTGAAGGGAATGACAAAAAAGGCCTCAGAGGAGAGGGCGATGCAACTTCTAGAGAGGGTCGGTATCCCCGAGCAGGCGTACAAGTACCCGAGCGGCCTATCGGGCGGTCAGCAGCAGAGGGTCGCAATAGCCAGGGCACTCGCCATGGACCCGAAGATCATGCTATTCGACGAGCCTACGTCTGCACTCGATCCAGAGATGATCAAAGAGGTCCTAGAGGTGATGGTGGACCTCGCGAAAAGGGACATTACGATGATAGTCGTTACTCACGAGATGGGATTCGCCAAGGAGGTGGCCGATCGATGCATACTTTTCGACGAGGGGGAGCTCGTGGAGGAGAATACGCCCGAGAANTTCTTCGAGAATCCCGAGAGCGATAGGACAAAGCTATTCCTGCAGCAAATTCTCTGAGNATCTACCTTCGAATCCAATGAGAGACACGATTCACNATCTCCTCTCTGAATGTGAGGAGCTTCAAATTTGGCCCCTTCANATCTATCTTCAGNGTAGANCCCCTGGTGAAGTGAGTCTCGTCCCAACCATCACTGACCACGTAGCCCCTGTGCATGTCGCTAATAATCACAGTCGGCTCTTCAGTCCATTCCCAGTATGACCCATCCTCCGCACGATCGGCCCGGGGCAGGTCCCGGGATACATGCAGGTAGTGGCTCCCAATCTCCTCCTCTGGGAAAGATACCCCCTCTATATCCGCAACATGCCTGAACCATGCGCCCTGTCCCAGAAAAGTCGAGAAAAGACATCCTGACGAATGCTGAGCAACATCTATCCCACCCCTCTGGAGTCGGTATTTGGAAGGCTGATACTGGTGGGTGTTTGCCACTAGTAGGTCATTTAGGGCCGGATCGCATCTTACCTTGTTACCACTGGTGGTCTCGATCTCAGCCTGTAGACGAGGTAGTACGTTGACGATCCCCCCACCATCCAGGACGTTCACGATGTCCGCCTCGAAGTTGCTAGGATCGCTTCCCATGTAGAAGCCGTAGGAACCGCTGCCCCCCTCTTCCCTCGGGTGGCTGTTGACNCCCATTATGGGCGTGATGTCATCAATGGAGTGAGCGATTGATGTTAGGGTGCCGTCCCCACCGAGAACGATTACTAAGTCCGGACCAGAGAAATCGGCCCTCCGAACCGTNTCCCTAGCAGTATATCCTACATCGATGCCTNTTTCCTCNACGATCCTTTCCAGTANCNCCCTGACAATCTTCAGAGCGTCGTCATGGACCTCTTCGAAGTTCTTCTTATAGACCACCAAGATTTCATCAATCATATTGGCCATCTCCGCTAATCAATCCTAGTTGGTCCTTCCATATAGGGGCGCCGCACCTCGGATCGGCGTTCCAACAATGAATAATGTCTTGACCCAAACCCGATACGAGCAGGTGTGTTCAAATCGCTAATGGTCGCCATAATCATCCTGGTGGTGCCATTTTCCGGATGCATGGGCGAGGACGAACCAAGAGACTGCCGGGAAGAATTATGCTTCCCACTTTCCAGTGATGAATTCAACGACCTTCTCTCACAGGCTGAGTTCGACGTCTTGGAAATGGCTTCTTCTAATGACAGNCTGAGAGTTAGAAGCACANTGGTCCAAGAATTCGCGGAAGGGAGGGGGGAGATTCACTGGGAAGTCGCAAAGGACGAAAAAGCGGAACTGAGCCATATCTCAACACGTTATATCGTCAATGGGGTCATAATTCAAGATTGGGGGTTAGTGGAAGGTCCTGGCTTGGTTAACATCAGATCGGGTTCGCCATGGTTCCAATTGAGGGACGAGTCAATATATTACGAAGATCCATTTTTTGCCTTGGCTGCAGCATCGACAGCGAACCCCAGTATTAGCACGCCTCCGTTTTCTTTCGACATCTCTCAGTTTTACGGACTAAGTTGGGACATTACCGGAGACGCAGCATCCCTTCAACAGGTCGCCACTTCCAGCAATNAAACTCATGAAATCTTCATCAGCATGACTGGNGAAATACCCNAAATCATGTCAATCGAGGTTTCCAGTGGGGATGATTATCAATTCTCGCTGGTCGCTTCAATCGGAGACGAGTTCGAACTAGAAGTACAGCAAAACCTCCCTCGGATCCACATTCCCTTCATTCCGGCACAGCCAAGCATTGCATCTGAACATGGGACTGATGTCAACGTGAAGCTGTCCGAAGTTTCTGGTGATTTTCGTTATGAGGCAAATCTATCCGACATCGAGATCCACTCCTTCTCNGATGACGNCTCCCTCGCNAGCATGAGACTNAGCGCGGGACANCAAAACATTACACTGGANGATGGAACTTGGTGGGAATTTCTCTGGNTAGATGTAACTCATGAGGGCCTATTCTCAAGAAATGACATCTACAAAGTCAGAACTAATTCAACTGAGGATTTTCAGATTCGATTCTATGACNTTTGGGGGGAAGGTTGGACAGATGACAACTTCCCTGATGGCCCTTGATCGCCAACCTCTAGAATAATTTCAAACAGCACCGNCCAGAGGGGCGGGATATGTCAGAGGCGCGCCACCCTCTGATGAGGCTGCTCTCCCACCTCAGGGATCACAGGAGCACCGTCATCCTAGCTTCCATTTGCTCAGTGATCAACAAGATATGGGATCTGGCCCCACCAATTCTAATTGGCATGGCAATCGATGTTGTAACGGAGAAGGAGGACTCATTCCTGGCTGAGCTAGGATATCCAGATGTCTACGACCAGTTATACATCCTCACAGCAATTACAGTAGCAATTTGGGTCCTTGAGTCAGTTTTCCAGTATTGCTACGCGGTCCTGTGGAGAAACCTCGCCCAGACAGCACAACACGAGCTCAGGATGCAGACGTATTCNCACATCCAGGATCTCGAAATGCAGTGGTTCTCCGAGCAGAGCACAGGCGGATTGATGGCCATCATGAATGATGACGTCAACCAATTGGAAAGGTTCCTAGACCAAGGCGCAACGGATCTCCTTCATGTCGGTACTACGGTAATTGTGGTCAGCGCGATAATGTTCTCAGTAGCCCCTCAGGTGGCAATTCTGGCAATACTGCCAGTCCCAATTATCGTAGGNGGCTCATTCGTTTACCAGCGAAGGATAGGTGTGCGTTACGCAAAGGTAAGGAAGGAAGTNGGNGAGTTGAACGCAATACTCAACAACAATCTGCANGGCATTACNACNATCAAATCATTCACNGCCGAGGATCGNGAGTCATCNAGGGTCGGTATCGCTTCGGAATCTTACAGGAACGCGAATAGGGAGGCGATCAGGCTCTCTGCCTCATTCGTGCCTCTGATCAGGATGGCCATTCTGTTCGCATTCACCGCCAACATGCTTGTCGGGGGGTGGTATGCAATCGAGGGCAAGATTGGAATTGGTGNATATTCCGTAATCGTGTTCATCACNCAAAGATTGCTATGGCCCCTTACTAGGCTGGGNGAAACGTTCGATCTCTACCAACGTGCAATGGCATCCACCTCCAGGGTCCTTGACTTATTGGATACCGAGGTAGGAATAGTCGAGGGGGAGATGGAACTGGAGCAGGTCTCGGGCGAGATTTCCTTCGAGGGACTTCACTTCACTTACCATGGAAGGGAGGAAGTTCTCAGAGGAGTCGATCTAGTGGTTCCAGCTGGGAAGACTGTAGGCTTGGTCGGTGCTACTGGGTCGGGTAAGACCACGCTAGTTCGGCTATTGCTCCGATTTCAGGATCCAATCGATGGGTCAATCAAACTAGACGGGCATGATGTTCGCGACCTTACACTGGACTCACTCAGGGGTTCGGTTTCCCTTGTCAGTCAAACCACAACCCTNTTTCCCGGTTCAGTAAGNGACAATGTCCTTTACGGGAATCCCGATGCAAGCGAAGCAGAGGTNGTNGAGGCAGTTAGGATAGCCGAGGCTCTTGATTTCATTGAAAGNCTGCCAGATGGTTGGGAGACCAANATCGGCGAGGATGGCCACAGGCTCTCCGGTGGCCAGAGGCAGAGGTTGGCAATCGCGAGAGCCGTATTGAAGGACGCCCCAATCTTGGTTCTCGACGAGGCGACCAGCAATGTAGACAACGAGACCGAAGCCGCGTTGCAACGCTCTATTGAGCGAATCTCCAGAGACCGAACTACTCTGATCATTGCCCACCGACTATCAACCGTCAGAAACTCAGACGTCATAGCTGTCATGGAGGGGGGGCTAATTTCAGAGACCGGAAGTCACGATGAGCTAGTTGCAAGGGAAGGACTCTACTCGCGCCTATGGTCAGTTCAGACAGGAGAGGTGCATTATGGCTGATTTTGAAGGAATCCCCGGACGTACAGAATTGGCAAAAACAATCGGATTTTCGATTTCCGATTTCCGACCTGGCTCATGCGTCGTTGAGTGCACAATTGAGGATAAACATTTGAACATGGGCGGCGTTGCCCATGGGGGGATCCATGCCACTTTGCTGGATACTGCAATGGGCGGTACCCTGGTCTCGCTGCTTTCGGAAGAGGAGTGGTGTGCCACGGCTCAGCTTGACGTTTCATACCTAAACTCAGTCGGCACCGGTGTAAGGCTCATTGCTTCAGCCGAAGTTGTCAGGAGGGGTCGAAACATTGCACATGTGGAGGGCCGGTTAGACTCGGAAGAAGGCGTTAAGGTCGCAACTGCCAAAGGCACATGGGCCATTTGGGACAGCAGACCAAAGAGCCAAAACGAGTCCCAGTGAACCAATAGAGGCAATATTGAAGAACACCGGTTCAATCCAATTCCATGGCTAGGAGAGACTCGTGGACATGGTTCCTGCTCGGGGTTGCACAATTGCTAATCGGCGAGGCCCTGATAGAGGCAAACGCCGATAGCATCATCGCAGAGCTAATCACGTGGTCGGGAACTGGAACCATCGCACTGGGACTATACTTCCTGATCTTTCTTGCTCGTCACGAGGGTGACTTTGCCGATGCATACAACAAGGCCGAGAAGCTGGTGATGGATACAGACCCCCGAACAGGGGAGAACATATTAGTGGACAACTCTCCAAAGATGGTTCGGGCAGCTTGGTACTCCATCCCCGCAGTCATGACATTCATCGGCCTCCTAGCTTGGCTAGCTGCTTGATGTGGTCCTTGATGTCGGAAGAGGAAAATACCGAGCTTGTAGATCAGGTCATAGGCAATCCTGCGTTCGATCAACTAGGTGGGTACTACATCTTCTTCCGTAGAGCCGCAATACCGATTTTATTGTTCATTATCGGACTATTCTCCTACACAGTCTTCCAATCATTCCTTTCCCATCAAAACTCATTGGTACTTTCATTTGTAGTAGTGGGCCTTTCTTTAGGGCCAATTTCCAATCTCGAGAGGTACTATGGTGCCATTTTGTCCAAAAAACAGTGATTGACCATCGGTCTTCCGAACAAGTCAAACGTGAATACCGCTAGCGGCAGGTATGGGTCTGTTGGATGGCTTTGATATTTTCAGCCTGCTCGGCTTGGGTGGGATTTCAGGAATAAAACTCCTTTTCGCCGCAAGTGCACTAGTCGGGGGAATTCTGTTCGTCCTGTACTTCTTCCTCCTGATGATCGGTGGAATCGCTACTGACGTTTTCGACGGCCTATTTGGCATAGAAGTTGATGTGGGTGCAGATGCATCGTTCAAGGCACTAACCTTTCAGGGAATTATGGCCTTCATGATGTTCTTCGGTTTAGCCGGACTTTACACAATGGAGTCAAATGGCGGTGCTAGTCTGGCAGTCGTCGCTGGAGCATTAGCAGGCGGAGTCTCCATGTACTTCACTGGCAAGCTGTTCGAGCTCTTCGTTACCCTACAGCAAGACGGCACGACCGAGTTATCCGAAGCGATAGGCTCCAAGGGGCAAACATACCTGAGGATCTCCGAAGGCGGTCTGGGGCAAGTTACCGTCGAGGTAAACGGGATTCAGCGAACATACAACGCAAGGTCCGAAGACGGCGCGCAAATTGGAACTGGCGACTTTATCGAGGTCGTCGATACGATCGGAGAGGTCCTGGTCGTAAAACGAATCTAGGCTGGACAAATTTCGTGACCCTGCTAGGGTAAGCATTCATAGGATATGGCCCACTCAATAGACCAGAGATGATACAATGGCAGAGGCAAGTCAAATTCTAACAATTATGATTTTTGCTACAGTTTTGGTACTGGTAGCAGCCGTGATGTTTTTCGCGCAGAGGTACAAGAGATGCCCACCTGACCAAATAATGGTCATATACGGTAGGACGGAGAAGACCGCGGAGGGGCGCCCAAAACCATCAAAAACGCTCCATGGCGGAGCTGCTCTTGTCTGGCCACTGATTCAGGATTACGCCTACATATCCCTCAAGCCCATGACAATCAACATCGACCTAAAGGGGGCTCTCTCCCTTCAGAATATTCGAATCAACGTCCCCAGCACATTTACCATAGGTGTTTCAACCGAGCCTTCGATAATGGCAAATGCTGCAGAACGTCTACTCGGATTCAGAATCGAAGACATCGAGGAGATGGCCAAGGAGATAATCTTCGGTCAGCTACGTTTGACAGTAGCTACCCTGACCATCGAGCAAATCAACCAAGACAGGGACGCCTTCTTGGAATTAATTCAGAAGAACGTCGGCGCCGAAATGAGGAAGGTGGGACTTTACCTGATTAACGTGAATATTGCGGACATCACCGATGAGTCGGATTACATTGACAGCATTGGAAAGAAGGCCGCAGCAACTGCCGTCGAACAAGCCCGAGTCGATGTCGCCAACGCCGAGAGGGACGGAGCAATTGGCGCTGCCAAGGCAGACAGGGCCCGAGAGATCGAAGTAGCAGAGAACCAGGCCGAGGCAGAGAAGGGGCGCAAGGCAGCAGAGGCAGACCAACGTGTTTTCGTCGAGCAACAGGAAGCACTGGCAGTATCTGGGGAGAATGCCGCCCAAGCAGAAATCGCCCAGGCCAATGCAGATTTGTCCGAAGCTGAAGCATCAGCAAAGCAGAGGGCCGACATCGCTACAGCCAACGCAGAGGCAGCCATCCAGAGAGCAGTTTACAGCGAAGAGGAGGAACGCCTGAAAGCCTCGGAGATCGTGAAAGAGAACATAGTCAAGCAGCAAGTCGAGATTGCCGCAGACGCCGAAGCAGAGAGGCAGCGTCGGATCGCCCGTGGTGAGGCAGATGCCGTACTGGCCAAGTATGAGGCCGAAGCAGAGGGAATTCAGAAGGTCCTTGATGCAAAGGCACAGGGTTACAACAACTTGGTTTCCAGCGCATCGGGAGATCCTAAGGCAGCAGCGACCCTGCTGATGGTCGAAAAGATCGAGGCGATGGTCTCCGCCCAGGTGGAGGCAATCAGAAACCTGAAGATAGACAAGATCACAGTCTGGGACAGCGGTAACAGCCCCGACGGGTCATCTGCCACTAGTAACTTCGTTAGCAGCCTAGTCCAGAGCTTGCCGCCGATTCATGATGTCGCCAAGATGTCGGGAGTCGAACTACCAGATTACCTAGGTTCAATGACTGATGAGAATGAAGACTCTTGATCGGAATATTTTCTACGGCATGCTCTTGAGCCTTTCCGGGTTGGGAATTGCATGATCGGCGATGATGCAGTTCTGGTCGGAGGGGCCAGGACCCCTTTTTGCGAATGGCTCGGAGGGAAGAGAGGGGATGGAGAGCCCGGAGGCAGACTAGCGTCGATTAGTGCCGAAGAATTAGGGGCAATAGCAATCCGAGGCGCTCTCGACAAAACCGAAACAGATCCGAAGACGGTAGATCACGTGATCATGGGGCACGCACTACAGACTTCTAGTCAAGCTATCTTTGGAGCAAGGCACTCCGGACTAAAGGCTGGTTTGCCCCAAGAAACTCCAATGCTCACATTAAATCGATTGTGCGGGAGCGGCGCGCAGTCTATCGTCACCGCGTCACAGATGATCAGGCTCGGAGAGGCCGATGTAGTGATCTCAGGGGGCATGGAGAACCTAAGCCAAGCTCCACATGTTTTGAGGGATGTTCGAGATCAATACAAACTCGGTAGGCCGCCCCAGCAGGGCGATCAACTCACAAAGAACATGGAAGACTACCTTTTCACCAACCTGAGGGATGAGATTAGTGGATTCTTCATGGCACAGACCAGCGACGAGCTTTGCCGCAGGAAAGGAGTCGTAAGGGAGCAAGCAGATAGTTTTGCGGCCCTAAGCCATCAACGAACAGAAGCCAGTATCGCATCGGGAACTTGGGAACAGGAGATCGTCGATGTAGAGACGAAAGATGGTCTGGTCGATTTCTCTCAAGAAGACCATGTTGTCATCGGAACGACAGAGGAATCCCTCTCGTCCCTGCGGACCCACTTTGGACCTGACTCATTGGTCACCGCTGGCAATGCATCAGGAGTGGTTGACGGGGCTGCTGCCGTGGTAATCAAGTCAGCTACCAGAGCAAAAGCTGATGGCGACGAGCCATTGGCCAGAATCGTCTCGTGGGGCATAGTCGGTATAGAACCGGCAATAATGGCATACGGGCCAGTCCCCTCCAGTCAGAAGGCCCTTGCAATAGCGGGACTCTCGACTGCCGATATAGATCGATGGGAGATTAACGAGGCATTTGCAGGTCAGGCAGTCGCATGCATCGAGGATTTGGGAATTAACTATGAGGTGGTAAATGTCAATGGGGGCGCAGTGGGCCTTGGACACCCACTAGCAGCAACTGGGACCCGACTAGCCCTTACTCTCGCCCATGAGCTAAAGAGGAGCGGAGGAAGGTACGGCGTCTCTACTGCCTGCATTGGCGGCGGGCAGGGTATCGCAGTGGTGATTGAGGCCCTCTGAGGTCAGAAGTGTGACTCTTGCAATAGTAGTTATTATGCCTAGCAATTGCTGGCGTGGCATATGGCGCACATTCCAGGAACTGGACATGCAAATAGGACGAGAAGCTTAGTCAAGACTTTGACATGGCGGATAATTGCAACAACTGACACAATCATCATCACCAGACTTGTCACTGGTAGTTGGACTGCAGGAGCAATAGTCGGAGGTGCTGAAGTATTCACGAAAATGTTCCTATATTACTTCCATGAAAGAGGATGGAGCTCACTTGATTGGGGTCTAGAGGACGTCCCGGACGCCGAATCTAGCACGGCTTAGGCCGATCACAAGACTCCAGCAGTACCAAGAATATCCCAACAGTACCTTAGCAGACTCGCCATCAATGCTATGAGGAAAGGGTATGTCAGGATTTGCTGCGGAACCATCTTTATCGCAGTCTTGGCACCCAGCCAAGCCGACGCATAGACCAGCAACATCACTATAGGTATCCAAGTTCCAACTGCTCCCCAAAGATCCCACCCAGATCCATTAACAACCAAGTGTGATGCGACCCCGATCGGAACCATCCATGTCTCAATTATGTATGAAGTGCCAGCTGCATAGTGAGGCTTCCATGCGAATAGGGAACGGTGCATTGTAACAAACAACATCCCGCCACCTATCCCTAGTAGGCCGGAAGCAGTACCTCCCGCTAGGCACATGCCCCTGTAGCGATTGATTACCTCGTTACCAATTTCACTAGGCTCTACAGACTCAAAACCATTGCCATTCTTCTCCCCTGCTAACTGCCTCACCGTTCTTATTATCACCCAAAATAAAAGGGAAGCAGCAGCGAATTTTATGGTGAAATCACCCATGCTTTCGATAAGAATGGAGCCAATGACTGCACCTAGGATAGCTCCGATCAAAGCAGGGGGAATTGCGTACTTGCCAACTTCCTGAACAGCATAACCATCTTTGGAATGGGCGTTCTTACTGCCCATCGAAACCATCAGAACGAGGATAAGTGAACTAACGATGGATAGTTGGATCCCCCATCCTAAAATGTAATGGAAAATGGGGACAAAAAGAACCCCGCCACCCAATCCCAATGGCGCGAAAAAGAATGCAGTTGACAGAATTAGTACCAAGGCAATCAATGATGCTAGCTCCATTTCAACCACTTTCTTCGATAAACCAATTATCTTTCTTTGGAGGCAATGGCCTATTCATCCAAAGGGGCCTCCTTTCACCTCTCGGATGTGTCTCACGCTGCCTCGCCCAGAGATTCCACTCTTTGTAGTATCGGAAGGATTTACCCCTGTCGACCACAATATCGCCATACTTCTCATCTTCTCCAGGCCTAGAAAGTTTGACCTTCTGAAGCCAACAATGCGCCCCGCTTATCGGATCCGGTTGCACTGCATGGGTAATATTCTGGTGAACGCCACCATCCCTCCACCAAATTCGATTGGTATCCGGATCTTCAGATAGCCAAGGACGCACCCCCTCCAAGGTCCTCATCCGCATCTTGCCATCACCCAATTCCTCTATCTCCACCTCATTTGTCAGGTACCGATTTCCCTGGTCTTGCTTTCTTCTCCATCGACCAATGTGATGCGAGCATCCAACCACTCCGGGTTTTATTCCCTCAGTGACCCAAATTTTGTCAATGAACCAACCAATTTCGGTTTCGATCTTTAGCAAATCACCTTCTCTAACATGTAACTTGGCAGCATCAGATGGATGTATCCAGATTGGGTTCCTGTGTGCGATCTCCGATAACCACTTTGAGTTCGCAGAACGAGAGTGAATGTGCTGTGGGAGTCTGAAGTTCGGCAGAAGACAGAACTCATCTTCGCCAGTTAGGTTGTCTGGGTGGACATGGCTTTTTATCTTGTAATGGGGAATAGAATGCTCGGGGTATCCAAACTCAATCATCGTATTCGAGAAGAACTCTTGCTTGCCGCTTGGAGTCGGCCACCCCTCCTCTTCATGCTTATTGTAGGTGGCTTCTTCAATTAGGAATGCACCATGCCTCCTCATGTAGCCAAGCTCATCTGTGCCTTCGTTTTCGGCAGCTTCAGAAAGGCCCGGAACCCTCTCGAAAATGTATTGGTAGTATTCATCTATTGTGATTTTCTCCCCTTCCCTGTATGGGCTCATGAAATGCTCACGGATCCCCATTGTCCCGTCATCAATTCTCCAGGAGAGCTCATTCCAGAATTCGTCCTCCTCCCATACTTCACCGGGATTCACCTCATGCGTGAACTCCACATCCCTGCCTTCGCGTCTGGCGAACTCCCGTAGGACAGGCTGACGAAAAGCGACCCACTTACCAGAACTGGTTGCGTAAGAATTCACATCGTGCCTTTCTGATGCATGTCCCATCGGAAGTACGTAATCTGCGAAGAAAGCAGTTTCGTTCCAAGTTGGAGTAAGGGCAATGTGGCACCCCACTGAATCCTCATTCTGTAGCATCTCCATCCATGAAAAACCATCCGGGTATGTCCAAACTGGGTTGAAAACCCTCGTGAAATAAACATCCATTGAACCCCTGCCATCCTTGATTAGATGAGGCAGGATGTGACTCATTTCGTAGTGGGACAGTGTGTATTCCGGTGGGAAATGCAACTCATTCCAACCATCGGGATCGGGGGGGACATCGAATAGCTCTGGTTTGAACTTAGACCAAGAGTTGGGTGCTGTTCCTCCTTCGGTTCCCACGCTTCCGGTAAGTACATTCAGTAGGTGCAGTGTCCTACTGACTTGCCATCCGCCCAAGTTACCAATACTGGCCGAACGCCAAACATGAGTGCATAGCCTACTGCCTGCCCCAGCTACTAGCTCCCCCGTTTCAATAACTTGCTCTACTGGGATTTTACACTCCTCTGCGGCGAACTCTGGAGTATATTCTTTGTATTCTTCTTTTAGCAGCTCTATGAAGCTTTCAACAGTCCTTTCTGCTTCCGGATGGTCATTCTCCAACCACATTTCCCAATTGACCCATTTTTCAATGAAATCAAGATCGTAAAGGCCCATGTCCAGGATAATCTTGGCCCATGCTAGAAAAAGCGCAGGCTCAGATCCAGGCCAAGTTGGTATCCAGTGATCAGCCATCGAAGCAGTGTTTGAGAGCCGAGGATCAATGACAATCAGTTTGGCCCCATCCATCATTCCTTCGAGAATCCTTTGGGCGTGCGGATTGAAGTAATGCCCAGTCTCAAGATGTGAAGATGTCAAGATGATTACTTTGGCATTGGAGTGATCTGGCGAGGGCCGATCGTGCCTGTGCCACAGTGCGTAACCAGTCCTCGCACCAGAAGAGCAGATGTTTGTGTGGCTGTTGTGCCCATCGACTCCCCAAGATTTCAAAATTCGATTAGTGTAACCCTCATGACCGGGCCGGCCGACATGGTAGACAACCCTGTCCTTGGCACCTGATTTAAGTGACTCACGAATCTTGAGTGCAATTTCGTTCAATGCATCTTCCCAGCTAATTCTCTCCCATCCCCCGGAGCCTCGCTCCCCGGTCCTACGCATCGGGAAAAGAATCCTCTCAGTATCATTAATTTGATTTATCGTGGCAGGGCCTTTCGCACAGTTCCTTCCTCTGCTACCCGGATGGTGGGGGTTCCCTTCGAATTTAGTGACCTGCCCTGTTTCTTTATCCACGTATGCTAGTAATCCACAGGCAGACTCGCAGTTGAAGCAAGTCGTAGGAACTAAAGAATAACTCCTTTCGACCCTCTTTGGCCACTCATTAGCATCTAGCTCCTTGTGGCTTTCCCACTCTTCGTAGCCGGGAAAAGATCGTAGCTCCTTCGAAGCCCCATGTGCGTTGTCACGATCCAGGTTGGGAATTATCCCAAGCCTTTGTGCGATTCTTTCTATGTACGATCTACCCATATTTACCTCACAGCAAAGCCTCTAATTGAGGGTCCTTGACCAATTTCTTATCATGGAGCCAAGCCATAATTAGTACCATTGAACCAATAACGGCATAAATCGGCTCCATAGTTGCCAGAGGGAAGAAAACCGCACCCCCTAATGCCAAAGTCTCGAGCAGAAACTTCAATGTTAGAAAACGGTCATCAGACCAAGACCTGCCTTTTGCTTGTCCAAAAAGCCAGGCAGTGTAAATTCCAGTCATCAAGGCCAGGGGTATTCCAAGTATGGATAAGTAAGTTAGTAGAACTAAATCAAGATCAAGAATCAAGACTAATGCACTTGCAAATAGGACGCTGCCGTATCCAGCAAGAATATACGCCCCTTTGACAAGCCAAGAATCCCAATTCGGCCGCAGCAATACATACAGGAATCTCTCTGGCCTATCGAGATCAACAACAAGGAGAGCTCCAGTCAAAGCCAAGAAAAGAATCCCAATGCCAATAGTTTGCAACCATAATTGACTATCTGCTTCCACTATTCCAGCGAGCATGGAGAGAACAGCAACCACATATGTCCCCGCACAAATGCCCTTCGTCCAGATATAAGCAGAAACCTCCCAGCCCCACAACACACCCTTGCTGGGTTGGTCATAGGACCTCTTGGAAACACCCCCCTCGTCCCCAAGGCTCTCCATAACGTCCCTAATTATCGCCCTATCTCGGCTGTTCGAGCTCTTGAGCTTCTTCTCCAGGGCCAATTGCACAATCATGGAAGAGGTATCCGCGGAATCCAACCTACTCTCCGCATATTTTGCAAAGTGGCCAACACCAAAAGCCTGATCCGTCCACATTCCGAAACCAGTGACTTCAGTCGCCTCAGGACGGAGCATCTCTTCACTAGTTTCAACATAGAAAACATTCGGCTTGGCCCCCGACTCAGGTTTTCTCACAGTCGTATTTTCAGAGGCGACAATTTGGGAAATTTTCGACGTCGGATCATCCAGATCACCCGAAACTATGGACTCAGTAGGGCAAACAATTACGCATGCAGGCTCAAAGGAATTTTCCACACGGTGCGCGCAGTAGTTGCACTTGGCAGCAGTTCCTTTGTCGGGGTCGATGTAAAGTGCATCATAAGGGCAAGCCTGCATGCACGACTTGCAACCAATACAACGCTCGTCGTCAAAATCCACAATCCCATCAGACCTGTTGAATAGAGCTGTAGTGGGGCAGATTGTAGTGCATGGCGCGTCTTCGCAATGATTGCATCTATGGACGCTAAATTCTCTGGTGGAATTCGGAAAAATGCCCTTTTCGATGTATTTCACATGAGTTCTATTGACTCCAAGGGGCACATCGTGTTCTGACTTGCAAGCAACCGTGCACGCATGGCATCCTATGCAAGTCCTGTTGTCTATGACGAAACCATAGTTTGCCATTGCCCATCGCAAGAGCTGACGTACGATTAATGATTCTGGCCATCAGCTAATGACCAATCCAATTATTGCACTGCCGGCCAGAATGGCCCCAGCTGCTGAACCCATGTTACCCAATGCCGTAACCATTAGCACCCTGCCCACTCTATTCTTCCAAAACAATGATACTTCATCCAACATAAGGAAGTCTTGGGCGTCTTTCCCAGTTGGAGAAGCAACCTTCAGTTGGGTGTAACCTGCAAACCAACCAGCACCAACCATGGGGTTAAGTGAGGTAATTGGGGATGCGATCGCACCAACTATGATTGAAATCGGGTGCCCCCTAGCAATCATAACTCCAAATCCCGCTAGCGATGCGTTCAGGAAAATCCAAATCTTTGCTGTCTGCATAAGTTCGTCAACGTCCCCTTTCACTCCCATCCACACCAATGCACCAATTAGCAATAATGGGATGGCCCCCATAACCAGCTTGGGCATGTTTGACTTCTTGGGACTCTCCCCTAGCTTTGCCAACTCAGAGGCCACTTCAGTTGATGGCCTTCTCAGATTTTCCTCCACTCCGGTGAGATGTCCAGCGCCGATGACCGCCAGAACTTTCCCTTTCTCCCTGATCTGCTGAATCCTACCTGCCAGAAAGGCATCCCTCTCATCAATAAGTACCTCTCCAGCCCTAGGGGCAACACTCCTTGCTTCCTCCATCATGCTACTGAGTAAGTCCGAGTCTCCGAGGATTTCGTCAATGGTGACATCTTCTTCATCTTCGTCCCAAAGCAGAGCGTTCAATACCCTCCACTTCTCGAAAATACCCATTTTCGACCAAGCTCTCCTCAGGGTTATGACCACATCCCTGTCAATCAACTCCACCGGGACTCCCGAATTCTCTGCAGCAGTGACTGCGGCTAAGAGCTCCGCACCAGGGACCTCTCCCGATTCAAGACCCATCTTCCTCTGCTGCGCGGCTAGAGCCGATTGCAGCAGAATCATCAAAGATCTGCCTTCCCCAATTATCTTCAGTAAGTCTTCCGACCCCATCGCTTCAGGCTCTAAGAGTGATGATAACCTGGATTGGCATAGCTCAACTGCAACGACATCAGGCTCCCATGCTTCTATCTGGTCCTTAACCAGATTCACTGATTGGCTACTTATGTGGGCAGTGCCGATTAGGCGTAGCCCCCCATCAATGTCAATCACATTCATCTTTTCTCCCCCCATATCGTCATCCCACCGACAACATCGCTCTGAATAGATCTACATGTTCCCCGACATCGTGAACTCTTAGGATATCAACTCCTTTCTCCTTTGCCATTGCAGCCACACCTAATGTTCCAGATAGCCTTTCTTCCGTAGACTCCCTGCCTAGCAGATCTTTGAACATGCTTTTCCTACTCACACCCCACATCAGTGACATCCTTTCATCTGGAACCAAACTTCTTCCCGCCTTCAACAACAATAGGTTCTGATCCAGGCTCTTGCCAAAACCAATTCCAGGATCGATTACTATCATTGATGCGTCCAGACCTGAATGAACCAGTAGTTCAGCAGATCTTGCCAGCTCCCCCTTGACTTCCTCTACCACGTCATCATAGTCCAGGTTTCTCTGCATATTTTCTGGAACCCCTCTCATGTGCATTACACAGATTGGCAGGTTGTGCTTAGCAACAATTTCCACCATCTTCTCGTCTCCAAGTCCCGAAACATCGTTGATCATGTCAGCCCCTGCCTCTATGGCGGACAAAGCCACTCCCGATTTTCGCGTGTCTGCTGAAATCAGAGCTTCAGGCAATGCAGACCTTATTCCCCTAATTACGGGAATAAGGCGCTCAATTTCCTCCTTTTCCGACATTTCCTCCGCGCCCGGCCGTGTTGATTCCGCACCAACATCGATCCAAGTCGCACCTTCTTTCTCCATTTCCAATGCCCTTTCTACAGCAAGTTCTGGGTCGATTACTCTGGATCTGGGGTGAAATGAGTCAGGAGTCACGTTCACGATCCCCATAATGTGAGGGTATTCTCTACCTCGGCAATGGAGATTGGGTCGCCAGTCGGCCATCTAGCCCCGTCCAAGCGACGATTGCTTTATGATGTGACGGAGAGGCAAACAGTTGATGGCTCTGGGCGAGGATACGATTGAAGAACCGGATTCAGAAATAGTTTCAACCAGTGGAAATGGTAGGAATGATGCTGAAACTCTGCTTATTTTGGAGTCTATTGTCCAACGATTGAAGCCAAGGGATAGCCATCATGTGAGGGACATGATCACTCAAAGGGGATGGATCTCTGGAGCTCTTTTCATGGCTAGCCTGCTATTTTGGTGGATTTCAGTAAAGAAGGGCACTGAGGGCATATCGGATTCCGAAATTCCACTATCCTTAATCGGAGCTTTCTCTTTTGAAACTCTCAGCGTTTTAGTCCCCTCTTTGGTCGTACTAGCAACCCTTGTCATGGTCGTTGGTAGGGAGAAGGGCAATGCAAACCTCTCTCAAATAGGAGGATTCCTGGTCATTCTTGCATTGTTCTACATTGCAGAGCCCATTTTGCTCAACTCAAGCGAACTAGGGGCGCAAAAAGCTCTTTTCGCTTCTGGTAGGCTGTTGATGATAGCGGTTATGGTCGGTTTTGCATCCAGGTTCATGTTCGATGCAATGCTTCTTTCGTGGGTCAGGGCGAGCATGATTAGCATGGGAGTAGACGTATTCCACAACGGCAACTCCCAATCTCAAGAGGGTCATGCTGATGAGCAACAGCCTCTTGTGTGATTCATGCGCGAAGCAGCCCCTACTAGGAAAACGGTGCTGAGACTGGGCCACAGAATTGACAGGGACAAGCGAATAACATCGCACCTTGGTCTAACCGCAAGGGCATTCGGAGCCGACGAGGTCGTTCTTTCAGGTGATCGAGACCCCTCTCCTTTGGAAACTTGGGCATCAGTTTCCGAACGCTTCGGAGGCAGATTTGAGAGTAGATTTGAACCCAAACCAATGTCCCTGCTCCGAGGCGCTTCTAAGGAAGGAACTACAATTGTACACTTGACTATGTACGGTGAACCAGCGGCAGAAGCCATCCCCAGAATCCCCATCGACAGGGATGCCATAATAGTAGTAGGGGGGAGCAAGGTACCAGGAGAGGTATTCAGGATCTCTGACTATAATGTTTCAATTGGCAGCCAGCCTCACTCCGAAGTGGCGGCACTAGCCGTTTTCCTCAACTCATGGATCGGACCTATAGACGAGGATAGCAGATTCTCCGGGGGAGAATTCACAATTGTTCCATCCGAGAGAAATAAGATCGTGATTTCACATGAAGAGGAGTGAAAATTTGTCAGGGTTTCACAACAAATTTTTGTGAATGATTAAGAGTCGTATTTTTCCAGTTGCGCTGATGCCTGATGGAAATGGTGCCGGAGGTTTCTGCCCGGGACTTGGAATTCCCGGTGTCGACTCCCCCCCGCGATTTCCCGATGCTGCCGATCCTTTGCTAGAAATCGATGGATTAAGCCTACCTAGTGGTTCCAAGGGCATTCTTATTCTGGCCGATGGCACGTCCTTCGAGGGAACTTTGTTCGGTTACGAGTCAATAGCCCAGGGGGAGCTCGTCTTCACAACGGGAATGTGTGGCTACCAGGAAAGCCTAACTGACCCATCATTCGCAGGTCAGGTATTGACATTCACATACCCACTAATTGGAAATTATGGGGTCATTCCAGGAATTTCAGAGTCCTCCACCGTTCACCCACGGGGTGTCATATGCAAGCGTCAAATTTCTCATCCAGATCACAGGGATTCGGTTGGCAGCATCCACGAGCTCCTACTGGCCCATGAGGTTCCAGGGATTGAATGCGTGGACACTAGGGCGCTGACCAGGAGGGTCAGAGAGCATGGAACTGTTCTTTGTGTATTTGGCCCTGCAGAGAGGGAGGAAGAAATGAGGGGAATTCTACAGGAAATGACCCCGCCTGACTCCGAGGACTTAGTTGCCCAAGTGACATGTGAGGATGCCATACTCCTCAATCCGGGTGCAAAATCAAATGATGGAGCCCCGCTCGCCAGGGTCGCAGTCATTGATTGCGGAATCAAGCACAACATCCTGAGACAACTATGTTTGCGATTTGAAGTTGTTTGGTGCCCGGCCACGATGAACCTTCAGCAAATCATATCCGAGTGGTCTCCCGATGCAATTTTTGCTTCCAACGGCCCCGGGGACCCTGCTCATCCAGGAGCAGCTTCAGATGCCCGCAACACTCTTGCTGAAGCAGTTAGGGATGACATACCGGTCATGGGCATATGCCTAGGGCATCAGCTAATGGGTCTTGCCGCTGGACTCAGGACATACAAGTTACGTTATGGGCACAGGGGTGCGAATCAACCAGTTTTGGATCTTGAGACCGGCAACGTCCACATTACGAGCCAAAATCACGGATTTGCTGTTGAAGATCCAGTAAAAGGAATGCTAGCTCCGCACCCTAGTGGGGCTTGCTCTGATCCGGTTGAGAACTCCATTGGCTCCGAATTCCGTGTAAGGCATGTTAATTCAAACGACGGAACCGTCGAGGGACTCGATTTACTTGGGAAACCAGCATTCACCGTACAGTTCCATCCAGAAGCTTGCCCCGGGCCTCACGACGCATCATATCTCTTTGACCGATTCAAGGAAATGGTCTCCAATTCTTTGACAGTTAGCAACCCAGAAACAACACAAGGGAGGGTCAACTGATGCCAAGGAGGGACGACCTAGAAAGAATCGTAATCCTAGGTAGCGGCCCAATTAGAATCGGCCAGGCGGCAGAGTTCGATTTTTCTGGATCTCAGGCTTGCAGGGCCCTTCGTTCCGATGGTTATGAAATAATTCTGATTAACTCAAATCCAGCAACTATTCAGAATGACCCGGAAATGGCTGATAGGATTTACATTGAACCCCTGCTGCCCGAGGTAGTCAGTAGGATTCTGGAAATTGAGAAGCCTGATGCACTTCTTGCTGGGATGGGTGGTCAAACCGCCCTGAACATCGCATCAGCACTTGCAAACGATGGCACATTGGACAAATTAGGCGTTGAACTGATTGGCTGCAACCTCGTTTCCATCAATGAAGCCGAAGACAGAGATTTGTTCAAGCAGGCCTGCGAAGAGATAGATTTGCCCGTTTGCAAGGCAATTGCTTGCGACTCAATAGAGGAAACAATCAGGGCGGCCGAGGAGCTAGATGGTTTCCCACTACTCGTTAGGCCGGCGTTCACTTTGGGCGGCTTGGGGGGTGGAACCGCATTCAATATGGGCGAGCTCGTCGAAATTGCGAGCCAGGGAATACTTCACTCAGCAATCGGGCAAGTCTTGATCGAAGAGAGCATTCTAGGGTGGCAAGAGCACGAATATGAGGTTATGAGGGATAGCGCTGATAACGCAATAATCGTCTGCACCATGGAGAATATCGATCCAATGGGTGTTCACACGGGAGAGTCAATTGTGGTTGCCCCACAGCAGACACTCTCCGATAGGGATCACCAGAAGTTAAGGGATGCCGCCTTGAGGCTTATTCGAAGGCTGAATATAAAGGGCGGATGTAATGTTCAATTCGCATTCGACCAGTCAAATGGGGATTACAGGGTCATCGAGGTCAACCCTCGCGTTTCACGATCGTCAGCTTTGGCATCCAAGGCAACTGGTTACCCTATTGCTCGAATGGCAGCTTTAATCGCTGTGGGTTATACCTTGGATGAGCTACCAAATCCCATCACAGGTGAGGGAACCACGGCGGCCTTTGAGCCAACACTCGACTACTGCGTCGTTAAGATCCCACGTTGGCCTTTTGATAAGTTCAGAACGGCAGATAGACGGATTGGCACTTCAATGAAATCCACGGGGGAAGTCATGGCAATTGGCAGAAATTTTGAGGAGGCCTGCCTAAAAGCTTGGGCCAGCCTTGAGTATGGAAAACCCCATCCTAGGCCATTGAACATGTCCGATTCTTCAGATGGAGAAGGCATGGACGAAAGGGCCATTGAACCCCTACCTACTGCAATCTTGGAGGATTGGCTCAGGGTGCCGACCGATCGAAGACTAGGCGCTATTGTTGAGGCATTTAGGAGAAGTTACACGATTGAAGATGTCAGGGACCTCACTGGCGGCGTTACTAGGTGGTTCCTGAGTCACTTTGAGAATATCGCAGCAATAGAAACGGAAATTAGGGCAGCAGGAGAAATGGGTGTCACGCCCTCTACTATCCCCGAGTCAGAGATGAGGTCTTGGAAGGGTGCAGGTTTCACCGATTTACATATCGCTGACGCACTGTCAGGTTTCCCTGAATCGGGTTTCAAGAGCTTAGGGATCGGTCATGATGAGATAGCCGTCCAGCATAGAAGACACGAGCTAGGAGTTCATCCTAGGTTCCGTATGGTCGACTCTTGTGCAGCAGAGTTTGCAGCCGTCACCCCCTACTACTACTCTACGTATGAGGGAGGATTTTCTGACTCCGGGATAGATTACGTTCCAGCCCTGGCCAACTCAAATAAGCACAGAGTCGCTGTGGTCGGATCAGGACCGATCAGAATAGGGCAGGGGATCGAATTCGATTATGGATGCGTTCATGCTGCAGGTGCGATCCAAGATTTAGGATTCGAAGCCATAATTATCAACAATAACCCTGAAACAGTATCCACAGATTTTGATACCAGTGACAGATTGTATTTCGATCCGCTAACTCTGGAGTCAGTATCTGAGATCCTTCTTAGAGAGGATGCAAATGGGATACTACTCCAATTCGGAGGACAGACAGCAATTAATCTCGCGCTTCCTCTTTCTGACTCACTCCCTCATCTCTCAAGATTGGGATTGGATCTGGCCATTGAAGGGACACCCCCGGAAACCGTAGATGAGGCTAGTGACAGGGAGAGGTTCGAGGAATTCGCAGAAAGGTGCGGTCTTAGGATGCCCCCTGGCGCGACTTCAACAACTCCCGATGGAGTCCGGCAGGCAGCAAATGAGCTGGGATACCCAGTTCTGGTCAGACCATCGTATGTCCTTGGGGGGCGCGGTATGGAGATTCTATCAAACTACAAGCAATTGGAGTCATACATGCGAGAGGCATACATTTCATCGGACAGGCCTCTACTGGTTGACAAGTACTTGGGCAATGCAGTTGAGCTTGATGTGGATGCAGTTTGTGATGGCGAGCAGGTTTTGGTAGGGGCAATAATGGAACATCTAGAGGAGGCAGGAATACACTCTGGGGACTCCACTTGTTTCATCCCTCCACAGAATGTTCCTGCGGAAATCCTCGACCAAGTTGAAGAATGGACCAATTTGATAGGCCTCGAACTCGGCATCAGGGGGTGCTTCAATATCCAATTCGCGATCCACGAAGATGTGTTGTACGTCTTAGAGGTCAATCCCAGAGGGTCACGGACATTCCCATTCGTAGCAAAGTCTACTGGAATTCCATTGGCCAGAATTGCAGCAAGGGTGGCTCTGGGGGAGCGCATAGCTGATTTGGAAGTGCCAGAACCTCAAACCGATGCAGTTTCAGTAAAGGCCCCAGTTTTCCCATTCATCAAATTGAGGGGACTGGATCCTGCACCAGGTCCAGAGATGAAATCAACAGGGGAGGTCATGGGCTCCCATGTCCGTGCATCTGCAGCTTACCTCAAGGCCAGGCTAGCCACTGAGTTACCCGTCCCAGTCGAAGGAGGCGTTTACATCACAGTAAAGGACGAAGACAAGGTTTCGGCAATTCCATTGGCGAAGAGACTTCAAGACATGGGATTCACAATTTATGCCACTAGGGGTACCTCTAGGGTCCTTCGTAGCGTCGGCCAGCTGGAAATCAACACATGCTATCGGATATCCGAGGGACGCTCCCCCGATGCCTTGGATCTCATGAGGCAGGGGAAAATAAACTTGGTAATCAACACCCCTAGGTCTTCTGGCGGTGCTGTCTTGGATGGAAATATGATGAGGCGTCTTGCAGTAGAGCTCAACATCCCCTTCGTCACCACAATGGCCGGAGCTAGGATGGAGGTAGAGGCAATAGAAGAGGCGAAGATTGGAATCCCAGAGCCCAGGCTTCTCGACATCAAGCCTCTTCGATGATCAATATCGCCTTGTGTTACTGAATCTCGGAATCAATGAAGCGACTAGGAGGGCCGAAGCCGCCAAGACCCCGAAGTCGGAATACCCCAGAAGTCCACGACTATCATCTTCCTTAGCATCATCTTCAGACTCCTCTTCTTCAATTGCTGGATTCTTCTCCAGTGAATCCACTAGCGATATTCTGGTGCTAATGCCCGCTGTATCGGTGATCTTTATCGAAAAGTTATGTCCAGAATTTGGCATGACTGCATTGAATCTGTGGACCTGTTTAATCGGGTCTTTGATTACATAAACACCACTACAAGCCGTAGAATTGCAAATCTGAGCATCCACCGANGCTGGTTCGGAAGAGAAGAATGTCACNGAATACTCNCCCGAAGAGTTGCCAAACACCAAACCAAGGATCTCAGGGGCACTTTCATCGATGACNAATCCTGTTTCGAATTCCATTGACATTGACGAGGACTCTGAGGAAACGATTACGGTATATTTCCTTCCGGGCACTAGATCTCTTAGGGAATAGTGACTTTGTGATGTTTCCGCGGTCCACGAATCACTGATGATGCTCGANCCGTTACNTTCGTCAACTACAGAAATTTCCATTGGACCCGATTTTGCAGTAGCCCAAGAAACTAGAGCTGCGCTGCCAGAGATCTGACTTACATCCATGCCCGTGATCTGTTGTTCTATGGGGGGAAGCTCAACACCGGTCAACTCTGCCCGCCTCTTCTCGTCAACATCATATGATCCCAGCATAGCTTCTTGATCTTCATTTGGGGGTAGCAAAATATCCCAAATAGTTGGATGGTAGTTTATGCCGTCTGATGGATTGGGAGGTGCCCCTCCCCCTGCGGTCCANGTGGAGGGATTTTCGTCAACTGCGCGNAGTTTNCCAAACCCATATCCATCTTGACTNCCTACGACTATTAGGAATCTTGAGCTTGCTATGTCNCCATCGATGATGTTCTTCGATANGGTCGCAACAATGGTGTCTGATGTTTCATCTCCAAAGGCTTCAATTCCAGACACGATCCTATTCGATGAGCCATCTTTCAAGGCGTAAACGGGGGCTGGCTCCCCGACAAGCATTACTGCGGACTCCCAACCCCAATTTTCCGCAGTTCTGGCAAAGGTTCCGTCCAGTAGGTCAGTCTCTCCCCCGGACTCCGAATCAACGTAAATCTGAATGTTGGCATGACTCCATCCAGAGAGCATATTCCAACCATTGGTGACCTCCACCATTTTGATTGTGAAGCGAACGTTCCAAGAACTATGCTCAATTGTCACGTGTTCCAAATCAAAGAGCCCCTTGCCAGGGGAAAAATCCCCAGATNGGGGGTATGTGTAGTCACCGTCCCCCTTTTCGTCCCCAATAGGGTCACTCATATCCAGAACTTTCACCCACTTTTCCAAATTCGGCATCGTGATCAGAGCAGGAAGGCCCGGAGCCATCTCCCAATCCGCNCCNCCTCCTGCTGATCTGGATTCATACAGGCTGCTAACCGCCCTGATTCTGGTGAAGCCATTCGGCTCNAAACCAGCTTCACTCCAAGGTACGACTATCTCCAGTACATCCGAAGCAACAACCAATCCACTGGCTCCTTGNCCCTCAAGCTTCCATCTTTCCCCGCCTACGGATGAGAATGANTTGTATGACATACCCCCATCTTCTCCAATATCTTCAAAGTCCAACCATAGCATCTTAGTCGTGGGCATCCCCAANGGNTCTCTACCGTANTATGTGTGGAAATTAGCCTGAGCAACGTTATTGTCCTGAGCGTTGGGCTCCATGAAATAGATTTGGACGTGAGGCGTCCCTTCCACATTAGCCCCCAGATCCAGGAAATCATCGATGTTCTCCAAACCTAATTTGATGTGAATGCTTGCGGCATCAAAGCCGACCTCAAAGCTAGTGATGTCCATAATCCCCCCATCACTTTCAACGTCATATTCTGCAGCTCTATCCCACTCACCTGGGAACTCGTNTCCATCATAAAGGGGCTCCATAACCCCCGTCGACACTCTTTGGGGAACCTCAACATTTCTCGATAAGTCCAAGAGATCAGCNGGAAGATCCAGTCCAAGGCTGTGGTAAATCGTTCGGAGGTGGCCTCGGAAAAGCGCGTCAAATTGGGAATCATCTCCAGAGTCTTGGTCAGCCCCGTACCACCAAAACCAATCACTTCCCTGAGCTGCCATTAGTGCATGCCTAGCCTCCTCCAGCCCTGGGTTGCTTGGGTCTTCGGCCAATGCAGAAACATAAGCCTGCCTTGCTGCCACTAGCCTATGCCAACCAATCGTCTCTTCCAATTCCCCTGCCCATGTATTGAGGTCTCCCATTACCCATGAACCAGTTCCAAGATTCGAGAGTCTGGGCAAATTTTCCACTCCTTTCTCTGAAATAAACTGACCAGGAGTCATTGTTCTTATCGAGGGATGGTCTTGCAAAGCATCGAACCATAGATGAAGGAATTCCCTGCCATTGTCCGTGTTACCAAAACCACTCATGAAAAGCCAATTTTCTCCGTCAGCAGCTACTGTCAGCAGGTGTTCCGACGGATCCCTCCCCGAATCAATCAGATCGTCCCTCCTCTGCTCAACCTTTGAGATGAAGTCTGCAACTGCATCATTTGGATCCATGTCGCCGTATTGAAAACCTATCGAGTCAGATAGGCCAGTCTCCCTGAAGACCATCACCATTTCTCCTACACCTTCTGTAGAAACTATCCACGGAGTAGCGATATCAACTGTAGATGATTGACTAGGGAATCCACCTGAAAGCTTGGTCGATTTAGCAAGGACCTGCTTGTCGCTAATCGCCCAGCTTATCCCTTCTGAAACCATTGGCCCAACTATTGTCTGGGAGACGGCTTGTTCTGAAGGCCACATTCCCGAAGGCCGAATCCCTGTGCTCTGCTCAAAAACACTCAATCCTTCTTCGATTTGCATCTCAACATCATCGATCCAGCTTGTCTTCTCTACTGGAACCCCATCATCTAATGTCCATCCTGGCATTGCCAAAAGGGGAAGGATTGGATGATATCTCGGNGTGGTAGTAAGCTCAACTTGGCTAGAGTTGGCCAAATTGGAGTAAAGTGGCATTACGTTNAGCATCTGTTCCCTTTGGTAAGTAATTACTGTATGCAAGTCTTGGACAGTGTAAGGGGCGTTTTTCTTGAAAAGATCCTGCATCTCTTCGCTCTCGGCAGGGTTCTCCAAAAGGTAATCATATTCCCCTAATACCAACGGTCCCGAATTCTGGAAGAGATGGAAAAGAACAGTCAAGTCAAGTAGTTTCTGAGGATGGAAAATTATCGATGATTTTGGTGAAGCTCCCTCACCAGCAGATGGGATGTAATCTCTTACGAAGCTCCTATCCACATTGTCTCTCGCATCCCTTAACTCCCCGTAGGAGCTGCTAGCTGCCGACATCCATCCTTGTGTCTCGTGNCCAGGGTCAACATCGTATACCCAAGGTTGGATTCTGAAATATTCGAACATCATTACACTAAGGTTCCACTCATCGACATCGTTNGGGTAGTCAGATACGAATCCNTGCTGATCTACCGGCCAATCTGANAAGGCTAGATCTAGGTGCATNTCCATTGTTTCTGGATCGCTGTAGTCCTCCAATTGCTCAATGAGGGATGGCACTATGTTGTATGTGACATTAGTACCTGGATACTGCCCCAAAATCCCGGGGCTATCTATGTATTCGTGACTCCCATGAACTCTTACCCATGGNAATTCATAGAAATCAGTCTCTATGTTCTTGTAATAGGGTTGGTGCATATGTAGAACGATTGCTAAATTGATCGGGCCGTGTCCGGAATCGGGCGATTCAGCCCCTACATCCAAGTTTGGCGCCATAGGACCTGAAATCACCATCACGGCAAAAAACATTGAAACGAAAACTCTTGAATGCGCCACTANATCNCTTTCTTTCTGCATAGCCCCTTGGTCGTATGNTGCACTTTTGAACCCTACCAGACACCCTTCATGATTTCGCAGAGCATCGAAACGGTGCAAGAAAACTAATCCCGAACATGTGAAAAATTCGTACTTCACCCGATGCNCGTGGGNGGAANTTCAGTCTTGGGGATNGATATCGGGGGCTCCTCAATCAAGGGGGCAATNGTGGATANCGCAACTGGACAGCTNTCTTCCAAGAGAATAANGATAAAACACAAGAAAATGCCAGATCTGGAGACAATTGTTGAATCGATCTCGAAAATTCGCAAGAAGCTGGATTACTCAGCAGAATATTTNGGAATCGGTTTCCCAGGCGTGGTCGAAGGAAAAATAGTTGTAAACGGCCCGAACATGGGAAAAGATTTGGTTGGAGAAGGNCTTTGTAAGCGCCTAAATGGCAACGTCTCTTTGNTGAATGATGCCGACAGCGCACTTTACCACGTACTAAGGAATACGAACTGTTCAGATATGCACGACAGGATCCTTTTGGTCACAATTGGCACTTCATTGGGNACGGCGATTTCTCAAAATGGCAAACTGNTTACAAATATNGAGCTAGGCCAAATATTGNATGANTCAGGGACTCCGATAGACCGATTATCAAGCGATTTNGCCAGANGNGAGCTTGAGATGAGCTTCGNTGAATGGTCATCGGAACTAACTAAATCATTGAGNATGATTTCGAGAATCACCAGCCCTACAGCNATNATACTGGGTGGGGGGGTAACGGCAATTTCCCATAAATGGNTGGGAATGCTAGACCTAGAGGAAGAAGTCTCNATNGNCCCCGATGGAAATGATGCAGGNATCATTGGGGCTGCTTGTTGGAATTACGACTCATNTCATTAATTCNTNAANNCTCANTTNNTCAGCNATTTTNNCCATTTTNANGATTTATTNTCTTTTATTTTACCTATTGAATTAATAAAGAGGTCTATGTCGCGCCGTCCATGGACAAGATGATTGTATCCATGCTTCTGAGCATACTGCTGGTCTCNACGNCCCTTGCAGGNTGCACAGGNGGCGATGATGACGATGACACGACAGATGACACGACAGACACAGTGGTCGAGAAGATCATGGGATGTACCGATGCAACCGCTCTGAACTACAATGCTAGCGCAGACACCGACGATTCGAGTTGCACCTACGCCACTCCGATCAAGGTTTGGCACACCTATGCAATCGACACTACNGAGGAAGATGCCATGAACAACGTGGTCGCTGCCTTTGAAGCGGCTCACCCAGAGATAGACCTAACGGTCGAGTACAAGCCCTTCGATGATGCCAAGAGCGCATTCATCACAGCAGCACAGGCNGGCGAGGCACCTGACGTCGTTAGGATTCAGAANGACGCTCTCGGAGAGGTCGCAGCTAACAGCGTGGGAGGGGTCTCGATCCTTGAGGATCTAGCACCCTACATGACCGCTGCAGAGTCTTCCGCGTACGGTAGCTCTCTTTCAGGAGTTACAGTCAGTGGGAAGGTCCTAGGTCTGCCACAGTCTGGTGACTCCCTAGCACTCTACTACAACAAGGATGTTCTTGACGCAGCTGGCGTTGACTACACGAATATCTCTGC
Organism: Methanobacteriota archaeon; assembly: GCA_002728565.1. Classification (GTDB taxonomy): domain Archaea; phylum Thermoplasmatota; class Poseidoniia; order Poseidoniales; family Thalassarchaeaceae; genus UBA36. The sequence goes on from PBUX01000008.1 coordinate 33,736, forward strand.
ATGGGGGACCACCGAGTTCATCGGCGCTGCTAGCGCGGTCGCCGACCCAATGAACGATACCTGGGGAGTTTGCTTCCCCTACAAGTCTGCATACCAGTTCTGGCCATGGATGACGGGATATGGCGGGTCCATCTTTGACTCCAACGGAAACCCAACAATCAACTCCGTTGCCACGGTAACAGCAATTCAGACTATCGGAACCCTCCTAGCAGGACACCCAGATGGTGCCTACGGCCCTCTGATGAAGGTCGGTTGTGACTGGGGTAACATGGAAGACATGTTCAAGGCCAACAAGGTCGCGTTCATGATCCAAGGACCATGGGCATACGGCGGAATCAATGATGCGAATGTTAACTTCGGATTCAGCACTCTTCCAGACTCACCAGTAGCCATCCCATTCAGCCCATTCGTTGGGATGAAGGGTTGGTCTGTGTCCTCTGGATCAGCCAACAAGGAAGCAGCGGTGACGGTTGCAAAGTACTTCGCTGGATATGACAGCCAAGTAGAGTTCGCAAAGACTGCAAAGCTACTGCCAACTATGCCATCAGTCCTAGAACACCCTGACGTAGCCAACGATTCAGTTGTCGCTGGCTTCGGCGCACAGATGGCCAAGGGATTCGGAGCTCCTGCATACGCTGCAATGGGACAGGTATGGGGTCCCACTGATTCCATGCTAGCCGATGTATTCGACAGAGGAATGGANCCAGCCGCAGCAGCAATCAAGGCTCAGGCAGCCATTGAGAAGGCACTAGGCCTCAACTACACAGTTGACGCTGATGGGGACGATGACAACTATGGTACTCACGAGGGTGACTGCGATGACACTAACGCATCAATCAACCCGGGAATCACCACTGACACAGCAGGTGACGGCGTGGACACCAACTGCGACGGAGTAGATGGCATAGCTGCCGATCTCACACTAGTCGTTCACACGATGGGGGGTCACGACCAGATTCACATGAAGGGTGGCTTCGATGATAGCTGGGGAATTAACCACGCTGCCACTCTAGGGGATGACAATGAGACTTGGACAATTACCATCCAAAGACCTGCTGGAACCTACGAATGGGGAGCTATCTTNGGAGCAGGCGGATCATGGCTTCTAGATGAGGCAGGCGCCAAGTGCGGCGACNCAACCGGGGCAGATCCAAACTACACCAGCGGCAACTGCGTTGTTACTCTTGGCGAGGATGGAACCATCACTGGCCAGAACTACATCCANGTAATGATGGGGATGTAATCGGACAACCTAAGTGCTACAAGCCCTTGAGAAAGAGGTGACAAGACAAGGAGTGAGGGCGATGGGATCGAGGATGGCGGCAATTTCCGCCACCTCTATCCTCGCTCTCCTCCTTCTAACCCAAGTTTCTGCCAGTACCCCCCCTGTCGTCAAAGATGTACAGATAGATGGCGAGGTAGGNCTCAATAATCGTGTTAGGTACGTCTTCTCCACTGTTGAGGATGCCGCTGAATACGAGATTTACTACAGCAATTCATATTTTAGCAACGTATCCTCAATCAACCCTCCAGAAACATCAGTAGCTGGTTTCCCAGATGCTTGGCTGTCTGTGTCAGACGAGCAAGGTGAAGATCCAACAGTGGAGGAGACTCTGAAGTTCATGAGGTGCTGGTGGTCCTCAGGCCCCCTGGATGAAGCGTTGTCTGACATCCCCATTAGCTCCAACTGGTCCGAGCCAACATTTTCCTCGGGCATGCCACTTATTCCAAGTCAGGCTTATTCTATTGCCTGCGATCTTCCAGGGATNAAGAGGGGCCAGGAAGTATACATCGGAGTAGTAGCGATCGGAGCCGACGAATCATCGGTTACAGAGGGACTNGTGGTCGTTTCCGCCATTACGATAGCAGAATCTGCCGNCCCCCCTAAACCAAACATGATGCCCGTATATATCGCCCTTGGAACAATAATTGGCGGTCTTTGCCTGGTCGTTGCAGTACTGTACTTCCTCTCACCTAGTCGNAGAGATCGCCAAGGATANTTACTCGTCCTCCCCTCCATAATACTCCTTGCCACACTNACATTCTATCCAGTAGGTTATGGGATATATCTCAGCTTCACAGACGAGAGCGCCTCTAACTATGGCCAAGGNGAATTTGTAGGCNTGGATAATTACGAACTTCTTTTCTCCGAAGATCGCGATTTTGATGGAGATGGCGACCCCGGATTCTGGCGCGCATTCACATTTACACTAGTTTGGACATTTGGATGCGTAAGCATGCATATGCTACTCGGCGTTCTATTTGCATTGCTGTTGGAAAGCCGGGTAATTGGCAAGGTGGCATGGAGAACAATTCTACTGATTCCCTGGGCGGTCCCTGGATATATCTCAGTAATNATGTGGAGGGGGATGCTAAACAGATTTGGTTGGGTGAATGGGATTTTAACCACTGACATAGATTATCTGGGATGGGATTCATGGGCCAAGTTCTCTGTAATTTTCGTCAATATTTGGATGGGGTTTTCATTCATGACAATGACCGTTTCCGGNGCCTTGCAAGGAATACCAAAGGATATGTACGAAGCTGCTTCTATTGACGGAGTNAGTACATTCAGGAGNTTTAGGCACCTAACCTTGCCACAATTGATGCCAGCACTGGTCCCTCTGTCACTTTTGGGCATGATCTGGACATTCAATTTGTTCCATGTAATTTTCCTAATGACCGGAGGGGGACCGGATAGGTACTATGGCGAACCGGGAGTGACTGATATCCTAGTCACATTCGTTTATGACGTTGCGTTTATCGACGGCGAATATGGACTTGCAGCAGCTTGGTCTGTGATAATNTTCCTGATGCTGATAGCTTTCAGCACAACATACCTGACCGTAACCAAGGGAGGGGAGGTGGAATCATGAGGACAGATGTTGCAAGTCTACGGTGGACGCCATTGGGGCTACAGTCAGCTAGGTGGTTNGGCTGGATAAGTCTGGTTTCGCTATTGATAATGTTCGTTATTTCTTGGATGAGAACTGATGGTTATGGCATNAATATTGCGATATTGGCCATATTTTGTAATTCTATAATCATCTACTTAGTNCCTGAGGATGCACCCGAGGATAGAAGTCGATTACGACTTTCACTTTTCATATCATGTTCCGTTATGGTGCTGTCATCCTCGCTTCTCTTCCTTTCCCACAGGGAATCTTCATCCATTGGCATTACTATTATTGACTTCTGGATTTCTTCACCAGTATTTCTGGCTTCAATNCTTTCTTTATTTTCAGGGATGAAATCATGGCGATGGTTCGTAGGTGAACATACAAAGTCTGAGGCAATTGAAGGCCTTTCCCGCTCTAGGAAATACGGGCCTAGAATATTGCAGATATCAAAACAAATNGTCCTGCTTCATTTGGGNCTCTTCGCGATCTTGCCACCNCTGTGGACTTTGATGCTTTCACTCACCCCNGGAAACTCACTAGGCGGGGATTTCAAATTTTCTTCGATTACTCTAGAGCACTATGAGAAGATTATGGGGATGGACAGATTTTGGATTTGGCTTAGGAACTCAATCATTGTCTCCGTTGGAACAACAATCTTCGGTTTGTCAATCGCATTCCCAGCAGCTTATGGATTCTCGAGATATAGATTTCACGGTAGAAAATTAGGGCTTTTTGTNTTTCTGATTGTTCAGATGTTCCCAGGTGCACTTATTCTGGTACCTTATTTCATCGTCATGAAAGGCTTTGGTCTNCTCAATTCATTCATTGGCCTTATGTTGGCATATTCGGTGACCGCATTGCCTCTTTGTGTTTGGCTGATGAAAGGATTCTTTGATACAATCCCCATAGAGTTGGAGGAGGCTGCCAGGGTCGATGGTTGTAGCCAACTGCAAGTTTTCATCCACATTATCTTCCCACTCTCTCTGCCTGCGGTCGCAATAACCTGCCTGTTTTCATTTTTGGCGGCTTGGAACGAGTTCCTTCTCGCACTNACCTTCCTCTCTGACTCGGATAAATACACAATGCCAGTTGGAATAGCTTCAATGGTTTCAGAAACCCAGCCTTACTGGGGGGATTTTGCTGCNGCNTCTATTCTTGTTAGCTTACCAGTAGTACTCTTATTCATTACATTTCAGCGATATCTTGTTGACGGAATGGTGGCCGGTTCGGTAAAGGGGTGAAAGCTTGGCAGACGTGATTTTCGAAAATGTTTGGAAGAAGTACGATGAAGATAGCATCGCAGTCAAGGACCTATCCATACAGGTGAATAGGGGCGAGTTTGTCGTATTGGTCGGACCATCAGGTTGCGGAAAGACCACATCNCTCAGAATGCTGGCCGGTTTGGAGGANATCACTNATGGAAATATCTCAATTGGTGGTGCGATAGTCAATGACCTGGCTCCAAAAGACAGAGGGGTTGGAATGGTTTTCCAATCGTATGCATTGTATCCACACATGAACATAAGGGACAATCTATCCTTTGGCCTTAGAATGCAGGGAATGGCAACTGAGGAAGTCTCCGATAGGGTAGTTAAGGCAGCAGATTTGCTAGGATTATCCGATTACTTGGAGAGGCTCCCCAAACATCTCTCAGGTGGCCAAAGACAGAGGGTTGCATTAGGGAGGGCATTAGTCAGGCGACCAGCTGTACTACTGATGGATGAGCCCCTTTCTAACTTGGANGCCAAGCTTCGAAACCAAATGAGGTTCGAGCTCCGAAGATTGCACGAAGAATTGGGGACTACTACGATCTACGTCACACATGATCAGATAGAGGCAATGACCCTGGCAGACAGGATTGTTGTTATGAATGAAGGCAGAATGCAACAGTTTTCAGAACCACTGGAGGCGTACCACAACCCAGCCAATACTTTTGTCGCTTCCTTCCTAGGGACTCCTCCGATGAACCTTATCTGTGGAGAAGCAATTGGTGGTATTTTCAGAACTTCGATAAACAATGGGGAAAAAGAAGGAAAAAATTTCGAGATTCCGCTTCCAGAAAAATACTCGAGTTTTTCCGGAGATTGTACGTTGGGGGTGAGGCCAGAGAACGTGGCCCTTGAGATAGGAAAATCCGATGGCGAATTTTCAATCTCNGGCTCCGAGCAATTAGGATCAGAGACAATAGTCCATCTCCAACTTGGCGATATAACGATAGCAGCAGTATGGCATCGGCCCGGCCCGGATGAAAATTGGAGAATCACCTCCAGAGAGGAAAGCGTTGACATAATTATTGAAGACAAAGACATCCGCTTGTTCGATAACAATGGCGATGCCATTAATAATGCATAATCTTGGCTCAGAATGTGTCCGGTGAGTCACAGGATAGTCTGGTCACATATCAGATATATTGGCGCTCATTCAGTGATAGCAACGGGGATGGTATCGGGGACATCGCTGGTTTAGTTGACAGGCTTGACTATGTGGCCGATTTGGGAGTCGATGCTATTTGGCTGAATCCAATGTATCCTTCACCAGGAGCAGATCACGGCTATGACGTTTCTGACTATTTCGATGTCGATTCAGATTTCGGTACACTCTCTGAGTTCAGAAATTTGATCAAATCTTGCCATTCGCTAAACATCAAAATTCTGATGGATGTTGTCCCAAATCACGTTTCTTCCTCACATCCTTGGTTCATTTCAGCACTGGGCGAAGGAATTGGAAATGACTATGAGAAACTATTCATAATTAGGGATGGAAAAGGAGAACTCGGCAGCGAGCCTCCCAACGATTGGCAGAGCATATTCGGAGGTCCTGCCTGGAGCTATTTCCCTACTGGGGAAGGACAAGTACAAAGATGGTANCTCCATATGTTCGATTCAGAGCAACCGGATCTTAATTGGTATGAAAATAAGGTAAGGGAGCACTTCGAGGACGTGATCAGATTTTGGTTTGATATGGATGTCGATGGCTTCAGAATTGATGTTGCTCATGGNCTGTTCAAGGCCTCGGGATTCCCTGACATGAGCACCTTTGATGATGACGTTTCAGGCTGTTGGGATCAACCAGAGGTGCACGAGATTTATCGTCGATGGAGGAAAATTGCCGATTCATACGATCCCCCCAGGCTCCTCATTGGCGAAGTTTACGCTAGTTCCAGGGAAAGGCTCCTCCAATACCTTGGAGACGACCAATTGCATTCTGCATTTGACTTTGCATTCCTCAAGCAGGAATGGTCTGCCAGTGTGTTCAGTGAAAATATATCGAAAAACGTAGATCTTTGCAAGAAAGCCGGAGTTCCTCCAACTTGGGCATACTCAAATCATGATGAGATTAGGCATTGGAGTAGGTATGCCTCAATCCCTAGTGNGACANACNNAACAATTGGAGAATTGCGTTACAAGTCNCTATTTTCGCTGATTTGTGCTCTACCTGGCAATATCTACCTTTACAATGGAGAAGAACTCGGACTCCCCGAGGCAGACGTTCCCGATTCAGATAGGCAGGATCCAGCATTTTTCCGACAACCACCAGAATCAGAATACAAAGGAAGGGACGGATGCAGAGTACCAATGCCCTGGTCCAACAATTCCAAAAATGCTGGATTCACCACAGGAGTTCCATGGTTACCCGTTCCCAGTGATTGGGTAAATTACGCTGCAGACCAACAGAAAATAGATCCAATGTCGATTCTTTCATTTTATAGGAGGGTCTTAGCCTTGAGAAAGGAAAACAATTGGATGAATGCAGGAAGCATAGATGACATTTTTGCCGAAGGCGATGTACTCTNTTTGACNAGAAAATTTGGTGACAAAAAATACAAGNTATTGATGAATTTTGGNGATTCGCAGCACTATAAAATCGAAGGAGANCAGGTNATCTTCAGAAGCTCGGAGGAGGAAATGCATCATAATGACCTGATGCCCGGGGAGCTGGCATATTTGTTTTACAATAACAACTAGTTGGANCTGATTAGCTCAATCACATCATCCCTGCCTATTTCTGCAATTATCGANGCGATCTTAGGNCCCCTATCCTTGCCGATTATTGACAAATATAGGGAAGAGTAGCACTCTTTCAAGGGGGCCAACGATTCAGAAGCAGCCGCCCTTATCGTCACCTCGATTGANCCTTCATCCCANTGACATTCCCTAAGTCCACCGACCAAACTGTTCAGGAAATCCATCTGCCCNTCTTCAAGATTCGACGGCCCCCTATCTTCACTTGGATTTCTTACAGTGATCCTGGAATCTTGCGGGAAATGAGGCCCTTCAATCCAATTCCTCATTCTGCTCAGTCTCTGCCTCAGTGCTTCATTTGCCTCCTCCTCAAGGTGACCCGTCCTCTTCAAAGAGCTCCAAACTTCGTCGTCATCTGATTTTATTTGGGCTAGCATGGATAGGTGCCTGAATGACACTCCCGCTATCGAATCAGACGGTTCAGATCCTCTGGTGATTTGGCTGAGCCTGATTGCACCTAGATTGGTCTCCCTAGCGACCTCCATTCTCCTCGTTTCACCTTCAACAGACTTCGGAGGATTGGATACCAGTCGCTCGTACTCATCTGCAATTTCGAAAAGTGCTTCTCCTGTGTTAAACTCAATGTGCCTGTTCACTTTACTACGNGCAATTACGAATCTCATGATTTCTGCTGGAACTAGGGCCAATGCTTCCATGGGCCCTATTGTAACTCCCTTAGAACTTGACATCGGNCCCATTCCCTTCAGTTGAATCCACTCGTAAACCATCTTATCAGGTGGGTTTCCACCTAGTATCTTGCATATTGGAATCCCGGTATCGAAACTCCCACCTGCTGCACCGTGATCCTTTCCTGCTGGCTCGCAGGAAATTCCATGAGTCGCCCATTTTGCCGCCCAGTCGATTCTCCAGGGAAGTTTCCCCTCACCCTTTCTNATGTCCGATGACCCCTCGACTCCATGCCTATCAATCCAACTGACATAAGGGAATTCGTAACCGGTNACNGTGACTTCATCCATGCTTCCATCAGAGCCCAGTGGATTGTATGGGAACCAGTTGCTTGGNAGACTCCTGCCAGAAATGGTTTCAATGATGTTGTATATTTCATCCATATTTTTAATCGCAGAATCGATAGNTTCAGCAAAATCACCGTTTTCATAGGTCTCATGGTTCATTACAACTTCTGGCTCAACTCCGATATGTTTCAGGGCCTCCAAGAAGGGCCTCAGGAAGAAATCCGCATAGCTCATATCAGTGCTACCTGGCTCGCCATCATCGTTTGGAGCAGGAATGTAAGCCAGAGGGTGGCCAATGTATTGCCCATAAGAATCCCCTAGGAAGTCGTACACCCTCCTTAGGGGGTCCATNGAGTCAACAATGAATATGTATCTAGACTTCATTCCAGAGTCCAAGCAGGCNCTNTGTATCATNTCAGCAGTNAGTATCTCCCTCAGATGGCCGATGTGGAACTCTCCGGAGGGGGTTATTCCTGAGGCAACAACCTGACNCCCNCCCTTCTTCTTCAGGACCTGCGCGGTATGGTCCGCCCAATGCATGCCAATTCACCTAGACGCTTGCAGCCCTGACCAAGGCCCTCAGTGGCTTCTGATTCACTTCATCGTCCCATGATTTATTCACAAGGACCATGCATAGCAAAACCTCAGCNCCGGCCGACTCCAGNTCTTCACAGGTTTTACTCATTGTAGTNCCAGTCGAGTATACGTCATCGATAATNACAACTCTTTTTCCCGATACCGAAGCATAGACTTGCGACAAATGNCCCGANTTCTCCTCGCTGATNCTTCTAACGACCGAAAGCTCACAACCNAAGTTGGAAGAAANGCATTGCGCAAAGGCGATCCCATTGATNCTGAGCCCGACAATTGTGTCCACATTGCCAACTTCAACCATTTCATCGATGATGTCNCAGAAGACTTCTGAGATCGCNTCAATNCTCTCTCCTTTGACAGCTATTGATCTCCAACCAACTTTGACGTCAGATGGCTTCTCATCCATAACAAAATCACTAGTGGAAAGCCATTGGATAGTNGTCTGAGAAAGTGAAAGCTCGTCCGCTATTTGTTGAGTGTTCAATCCNCTGGATCTGAACTCTTCAACTTTGGACCTTAGCTCATCTATACTCAGTTGCATCAGCCTGTCACAGAGCCGCCTTGCTATGAATCCACCGGGGGGTAATCTATTGTAAATGGGTAATCTATGGATAATTTCGAATTAGCGATCTGTCAAAATCTGCCTGTACTTCCAAATCCTCCCGAACCTCTTACAGTCTCGCTCAACTCTTCTAAGTCAACTTCCTTGAAAGAAACGTCGGGGACAGGGGAAATCAGCAACTGTGCAATCCTCTCCCCTGATTTAATTGTGTATGAATCACTATCGCCTATCCATGTCATCAGAACGAACAGCTCCCCCCTGTAGTCCGAATCTATGGTCCCGATGCTATGTGGGAGGATTAGCCCCTTCGCACCAAGGGATGATCTAGCCC
>PBUX01000055.1 GCA_002728565.1 Methanobacteriota archaeon
AAGATCTGCAAATATTGACTTTGGCGTGATTGGGAACGCCCTTGTGACCGGTTCAACTTCCGATGTTTACGAGGGTTCATCGTCCTTAGAAGTCGAGGACTCTGGCGGTTTCCCTGAAAGGGGCAGTGCCTATCTTTACCACATAGATGGGTACGTACCAATAATTTGGAAGGGGAAGTCCGGAAACAAGCTCACTGATGTGTCCGGAATTGACCGGGTCATCCCCGCTGGATCCAGAGTCACAAGAAAGGACGACCTGAAAATGATAAATGGTCTAGGCCCGTTCATTGAGGAGAAGCTTAACGCTCTCGGCATATACACATTCGAACAGATAGCGAGGATGACCCCAGAAATGGAGGACGAGGTAAACGAGGCCATAGAGTTCTTCCCAGGCAGGGTAAAAAGAGATGAGTGGGTAAATCAGGCCAAATTACTGATCGGATCTGAAGACCCAGCCCTTACTGATGGAAGGAAGACCAGAGAGGAGATGAGGAAGGCAAGCGAGCTTGTGAGAAAGGCGGAAGAAAGGAAGAGGGCCCAAGAGGCGGCCGAGATGGCAGAAAGGGAGGCTTTGAAGGCGCAGGAGGCCGAGAAGCTTGCACAGAAGAAGGCAAGGGAGAGGGCAGCCAAGAGAGCTGAAGAAATGCGAAAGGAAATAGAAGACAGGAAATCCAAACTCCAAGAGCTAAGCAAGAAGGAGAGGGAAAAGGAGGAGGCACTACTAAGGGTGGCTGAACGCTCGGAGGGGATTGACTTCGGAATAATCGGATTCGCGACAAAGGAGGAGAGGGACGACCTGCAGAAGATTAGCGGAGTAGGCCCATTCATCGAGGAGAAGCTGAACGCTCTGGGAATTTTCAAGTTCTCCCAGATTGCAAGGCTCACACCAGAAATGGAGGATGACGTGAACCAAGCCATCGAGTTCTTCATTGGAAGGGTCAAGAGGGATGAGTGGGTCAAACAGGCCAAATCCCTCTCAGGTAATAACTGGTGATGCGATAATGATTTTTATTAGGTTCAAATCGGGAGGGCGAGAGAAATGGCCGACCCTGTGACCGACGCCCTATCCGCCGTCTTCGAAATTGTCGATTCTGTAGAGGAAACTGGGTTCTTGGCTCAAATCGGTGTTTCCATTGTTCTGATACTATTCGCCCTCCTATTCACCCGCTACTTCGTGCTTAAATTAGCTTGGAACCTTGTAAAGAGGACTGAAGCCGAATGGGATAATGAGATGCTGGATCCGATTTTCCTGAGATTATACTCATTCATCCTACTTGCCGGTGTGGAGTTGACAATGATGTGGACCCTTGGTAGGAACGACGCAATTTACTCCGCTGTCGCTTCATACTTTTCTGCGATATACATCATTCTCTCGGCATCGATAATCAGCATCGGGATCAAGAACATAGTGCCAGCCGCCATGGAACGGTACAACACCAATCGATCTGTTACCGTAACTGGTGGAAGCCCACTGGTGGTTTACTCGGCGAGGAGCTTAGCTTGGTTCCTCGGGATATACCTGGCATTCAACGAGATAGGGATTGAGTTGTTTGGGATTATTGCGTCACTGGCCGTCTTCTCGCTGATCATCGGTTTAGCTGTACAGCAGACTCTTGGAAACATGATCAACTCATTCATGCTAGCCATAGACCAACCGTTCGAAACTGGTGACAGGATAGAAGTCGATGGAGTTATCGGCACAGTGATGTCAGTCGGAATTCTGTCCACGAAAATTCTGACGCTTAACGAGCAACTAGTAGTCATCCCCAACAACAGGCTGGTGGATTCGACCATCACCAACTTCGCCCGAGGAGGGGGGGATGGCGTCGGCTCTAGGGTCCTGCTCAACATCGACATAGGGGTCGACTATGACGAGAGCTCGGCCCATGTAAAGCAAGTCATACTCGACGTCGCCCTAAAGTGCCCTCACATTGAGGAGGACCCCGGGCCAAGAGTTCTACTTAGGGAGCTCGCCGACTTCTCTAAGAACTACAGGTTGTACGTTTGGATCTCCGACTACACCGAGGAATTCATTGCAACTGACTGGATTCTAAGGGAAGTGGATGATGCCTTCGGCCGTGAGGGAATCAGCATACCCTACCCGACTGCAGTTGAGCTGCCAAAGAAGCCGGACCCGTTCCCAGAGGGCGAGAGGGGAGAGAAGATGCGGAGGTTCAAGGCTACTCGTCAGCACGTTTCCAGGATAAAGATGCTCAGAGACGAGGCTGAAATGGAAGAGGAGAGGGAATCGGCGCGAGAAGAGCTAGAAATTCTACAGGCCAGATTGGCTGAAGGAAACCTCAAGAGGGCCGAGAGGGACATGCTAGAAACCGACATTAGGGCGCTCGAGGGTCTGATTAGCAGATTCTCCGAATGATTGCGAAACCTCTTCAAGCCTCTTGCATACCCTAAGAGGCATGAAGACTGACTCAGCGACCGCGGCGAAGCTAGCAGGTTTGAAAATCAGCGATAGAGAAAAAGCAGGGATCACCAGAAAGAGGGTAGATATCCCGGCCAAGAAGGACGAGAAGGCGACATTCAGATGGGACTATTTCCTCCCCGATGGCAAAAAGCTGGAGAATGGGGACAGGATCGAAATGATAAATTCGCTAGCGGTCCCTCCCGCTTGGAACGATGTGTGGTTCTGCCCTGACGAAAAGGGGCACATTCAGGCGACTGGAAAGGATGACAAGGGTAGGCTTCAATACAGGTACCATCCAAAATGGAACGAAATAAAGGCCGATCTGAAATATGCAAATGTGGACGAGTTCGCATTGGCCCTGCCCGACCTCAGGGACCGAGTTGACGCTGATCTGAAAATGGAGGGGATGCCGATGGAAAAGGCCGTAGCCATAATTATCAGACTAATGGANGAGTANCACATTCGCGTGGGCTCCGATCAGTACGNCCAAGAGAACGAGTCATATGGCCTTACNACTCTAAGGGAAGGGCATGTTTCTTTCCTAAGGGACGATGATGCAGAGGGAGAAATCGATGCGGTTTTCGATTTCATTGGAAAATCGGGGAAGCATTGGAGGCTGGTTATTGAGGATGACTTCCTAGCAACCCTAATCGAGGATTCTAGAAAGGTAGGCGGGAAGAAGAAGGACCAAGACCTATTCAGATACGAAGATGAGAACGGCAAGGACTTCGACATAAAGGCCGATCACATCAACAAGTACATCGCAGAGGTTTTCGATGGATTGGGCTTNACAGCCAAGGATTTCAGGACATGGGCTGCGTCTTGGAAGACAGGGGCAAGGCTGGCATTGATCTCTGAGGCCAAAGAAAATGAGTTGAGNAAAATTCCCAAGTTGATGGAAAGGGAAACTGGCAGAATTGATGGGACGGAGGAGCAAGCAATCATCAAGTGGAAAGGGACTTACCTGAAGGGGGCAGAGGGGCTTGCCAAACTAGCTGAGGGTCAGAAGCTCCCCGGCAATGGGGAAAAAGAGAGGCAGGCGACCCTTCTTGCGGTAATTGACACAGTTGCTGGGGATCTCGGAAACACACGAGCGGTGTGCAGATCTTCCTACATTCGTCCGATGTTCATGGAGGACTGGGAGAAAGGAAGGTTCGAGGGAAGATGGGCCAAAGCGGGAAAGTTGGACAGAGTCCCGGGCCTCAGTAGGGACGAGTCCACGGCAGTTCACTACATGAGAACTCACGAGTGATGAAATAGAAGTGCCTTNGCCTAATTTAGCCATGGCGGCCAAGAAGCTGGANCTACGCGGCTTCATGTGCCCCATACCGGTGCATGAAACTCGNAAGGCAATGATGGAAGAAGGNTTTGGGGTAGAAATGGAAGTCATTTGCGACGACCCAGAAACCCTCCATGACATTCCTGCTCTTTGTGATAGGATCGGAGCNAGCATCGTTTCGATTAGTGAAGAGGATGGCGAGTTCACATTCAAAATTGTNAGAGAAAGGCAATGATGTAAGTTCAAAGCAGNCCTACTGTTCGAAGAGTCATGAGTGTACCNGGNGTGCGAGAAAATAGCGATGTTCCGGCNGATGCAAGGCTGCCCACTGCGCACGGAGANTTCNGGATAAGGGTCTTCAAAGACGAGGATTCCGGACTTGATCACGTGGCCCTTCTATTAGGGGATATGGAAGGTCCTGACCCGACTCTGGTAAGAGTCCACTCTGAATGCCTCACAGGGGATGCATTTAGTAGCCAGAGGTGCGATTGCGGATCGCAACTTGACATGGCCCTGAAGAGNATACAAGAGGTCGGATGGGGNTGCTTGATTTACCTCAGGCAGGAGGGNAGAGGAATTGGTCTTCACGCTAAGATACAAGCATACAACCTCCANGACAAGGGTTTAGACACNTTGGAAGCTAATCTGGTCCTAGGGCATCCAGCAGACGCTAGAGACTACAGGATAGCCTCAGAGATACTAGAAGCAGTGGGGGTCACGAGAGTCTGCCTGATGACAAACAATCCGGACAAGGTCGANCAGCTTAGGGGATTGGGCATAGAGGTTGTTGAAAGGATGCCNCTAGTTGTTGGCGTAGTGGATGAAAACAAGGGCTACCTGTCGACCAAGGCAAGGAAGATGGGTCACGAAATNGANGAGNCGGATTTGAATTGAAGAATAGTGGGGCCGTGACCGGGACTCGAACCCGGGCCGGCGGGACCACAACCCACCGTGCTAACCGCTACACCATCACAGCCAATAATGCCGGGTGCAACGCCCCGTATTTCAAAAGTTATGCATATACGGAGGNNATGACCAACTACTTCAAGCGGAATGGGGGTTATTGGACAACATGAAGGAGATGCCCCGGTCGANGTGCGCACTGATCGTCATTCTCATCNCCCCCCTTCTGAGTAATGTCGTGATCTCGGATTCCGTGATTTCGACTAGGGAGGTTAAATTGCTTCCATGGGGGGACTTCGAAGACAGTACGCAATGGCAGATTAGCACCACTAAAGGTTTCACTGAGGACATTGCGGACTACACGCAGGGGATTGTTGCGGATGGGGGCCTTTCATTCACCCATTCGCGACCGGATAATTTCGCCGAGCAAATATCTTGGGCGACTCAAAGCGACACTGGNTCTGANCCCACGTTNGGCGCGCCGGATGGATCATACGATCCGTCATCNGGGCCCGACATTTCATCAAGCGGGTATCAATTTACTGGACTACACGGATTCGAAATCGAGAATGTCTCCCTTATACTNCACTTCTCCATCCCAGATTCTCTGCATCAGGACGAGGTCAATATTTTGATGAGGAACCATGGCCCTGATAGGCTTCTTGCAACCTACGTCAACACTCTTGGGCCGGTGCACAGGATGGATAATCCACTTGTTGTTTCTCTCGATGATTACTTGGAATGGAACTGGAGCGATTTAGAAGATACAAAGTTCACAGTTGACTATGTTTCGGACAATATCGGGCAAGACGATTCCGAAGTAAGGGTAGACGCGGTAGGTCTTTGGGTCAAGTTTCATCAACCATGGTTCTCATTCGAGAACGCAAAGGCGACTAGCACCGCAGGCGAGTTTTCATCTCCTGTTCTGGATTTTGGCCCTTATGACGGCGAAATAGAGGGCTTAGCCCAACTTAGCTGTGGACTTTCCCCTCCTGCGGGGATGAACGGATCATGGACATTTGAGGTAGAGGCGCCACCCGGACAGACCCTTGGGAGAATCCACACCTATGGCGCATCAATACACAAGATGTTAGCTTTTAATTCTGAAGGTGAATGGATTAAGGACCTCAATAGTGGTGACCCATTGGTTCAATTTTCTAGTCGGCAGACCATCAGGATAATTATCGAAGAAGGTTGCATAAGTGGGGCCAGGGTGG
>PBUX01000009.1 GCA_002728565.1 Methanobacteriota archaeon
GAAAAAAAGAAACAGTAGAAGGCTAAGGTTCAGAGATTCGAAAGTGGTGTCACACAACGCCGCCAGCATTGAAAGGGGGGGAAATGANAGGNAAAGANANTANCAAGGCTTTCACTAGCGAATCTNTGTCNTGGTTGATTCCCCCCNTCGTTCTCCTTTTGATTCAGCAAATATTTTGGCGCACCCCGTATGGGGCTGTTCTTCAGGGAATAATCCTTGGTCTTCTTACCAGCCTTGTCGCCATCGGNATCGTCCTCATCTACAGATCAAATAGGGTACTGAATTTCGCGCAAGCTGAACTCGGACTTCTCCCCACCGTCTTAAGCGTCATGCTGATCGTAGAATCAAACTTCCCNTATCTTGCTGCTTTCGCTATTGGGCTCGNCGGAGCNGCNGTTCTTGGTNTCAGCTCAGANTTTCTGGTTATTCGGCGGTTCTCCCGAAGCCCTAGNCTCATCTTAACCGTGGCTACATTAGGACTAGCTCAGGTGCTGGTCCTTTGTGCTCTGCTCATGCCGGACTGGTGGGACAGCGCAGTAACGTCGCAGCGGATAGATTCTCCACTGAACATCCAATTCGACTTCGACAAATTCCGCTTTAATGACAATCACGTCATCGTCATGATCGTNATNCCACTCGTTTTACTCTTCGTCGGATATCTCCTGCAACGTACTCGTATAGGTATAGGGGTGCGGGCAATCGCTGAGGACTTCGATCGGGCAGGAATGCTAGGGATACCGGTGCGGCGTCTCCAAAGCTATGTNTGGTGTCTCGCAGCCGTTCTTGCCTTCCTAGCGCTCTTCCTAAGATCAAGTATTTTCGGCCTTCCTGTAGGAGGGCAGCTTGGTGTCCTCTTTTTCCTCCGAGCATTAACAGCAGCGGTCGTGGGGAAACTCACTGACCTAAAAACAGTTCTTGTAACCTCAATCGTTCTGGGAATTCTCCAACAAGGCATTGTATGGAACACGGATAGTCCAATGAGAGGAAATGCACTAATGGCTGCTGTTTGTGCAGCTATTATCCTTTTGGCGTTAGTGGCNCGCCGCCAAAGCTATTCACGATTTGATAGTTTGCGCGAAACCCTATCGATGGGCGAAACACGCCCTATCCCACCTGAATTAAAACAAATCAGAGAAATCAAACTAGGCAAAGTCATTGTCATCTTGCTCTTTGCAGGATTTTTGTACATGATTCCCCAATGGTTCGGGATCGTTACCGTTCTGCGTGTCTCATCACTTTTTGTCTACGCAATCGTCATGATTTCTCTTGTTATTCTTACNGGGTGGAGCGGGCAGATTTCGCTAGGTCAAATGGCGTTCTTTGCTGCCGGTGCAGCCCTTGCAGCCAAAATGATCCTTGAATGGAATTTAGATCTCATCCCCGCCGTGCTGCTTGCTGGTGCCTTCGGCGCAACGCTATCGCTTCTAGTTGGACTACCAGCACTTCGCATTCGAGGACTTTTCCTTGCAGTTACTACCTTCGCGTTTGAATTAGCAATGATGAGTTACTTTCTTAACGGTCGNTTCTTTGANTGGCTTCCAGCGAATTCAGATCGGGTAGNTCGNCTGCCAATATTGGGTCGAATAGANTACACCTCAAGCAAAGGAATCTACTTTGTTACAGCAATATCTCTCCTAGTGACGCTGGTAATTGTCCATGGTCTACGGCAAAGCAGAACCGGTCGGGTNCTTATAGCTCTGCGAGATAACGAGCAAGGAGTCGANGCATATGGAGTGAGCGTCGTCAAAGCAAAATTAATGGCGTTTTCGATCGCTGGATTCTTCGCAGGATGCGCTGGGGCTTTATATGTTGTCCATCAGCAATCATTTGCAGGTATGACTGATTCACGAGGATTGGGGAATTCCGTCAGAATCTTTATCGCAGCGATCGTCGGTGGAATTGGTTCTATGATGGGGGCCTTACTTGGTTCATTGTTCCTATTTGGAACAATTTGGTGGCTACGCGGCGATTGGAGCATTTTCGCAACGGGTTTCGGTGTTCTCACTGTCCTACTGATCGCTCCCGGCGGCGTAAGNTCACTGCTATACCAATTCCGAGATTGGCTTCTAACGNAATTCGCCCTAAAGAAAGACATTAAGGTTCCTAGTTTGATCGCNGATGACCAGATACCAGATGCACCTCCAGATACGGGAGGGGGCGAAGATGAAAGCTAAATTCAACAGAGTGGTCGGCTCAGGCCCGGTCTATCCGATGNTTATCCTTTTCGGCCTCAATGCTGTTGATGAACTCGATCGAACAGCATTTGCGATCCTCGCTCCAGAAATTCGAGACGAATTCGGGCTCGGCTTTCAAGGATTGTTGACCTTAGCAGGTGTTGTACTTGCNTTCGCTTTAGCTTTACAGATTCCAATAGCGGGGCTCGCAGACAAGATGAATAGAGTTCATCTGGCAATCATCGGCGCGCTCACATGGGCNGTNTTCTCCTTTATGACAGGTCTCGCGACATCCATCATTTTCCTAGGCTTCATGCGTTCCGGTTCAGCAATAGGGAAGGGCGTCATTGACCCCACCCATAATTCTCTTTTGGCTGACTGGTACCCACCTCAGCAACGCCCCGCAGTCTATTCCTTCCATCGAGCTGGAAACTCCGTCGGGATCATCCTAGGAGCTTTATTTGCTGGACTACTAGGGTTCTATTTTAGCTGGAGGGTCCCATTCTTTGTCTTTGCTGTACCTACTGTCGTTTTGGCATTTCTAGCCTTACGGTTANAAGAACCGGTTCGAGGGAGATTTGAACGAGAAGCAGCAGGCGCAGATAAAGAGGCAGCATTACTAGCTGAGGAGCCGCCATCAATGACAGAAGCATGGCGGCTGTGCTGGAAAGTCGAAACGCTTCGCCGTATTTTCATGGCTATGCCATTCCTNGCCACATCAATAGTGGGATTCGGAGTCCTCGGAGCACTATTTTACGAAGATGTTTTTGGCCTCGACGAACGGACTCGAGGATTTATCGCCGCTGGCGTGGAACCTGCACAACTCTTGGGGCTTATNGTTGGAGCTGNGCTCGGAGTNAAGCTNGTNTCTCGCGACCCGGCGCTTATTGTCCGANTACTTGCTGTAGCAGCGTTTGTAGGGTCGNTTTTTGTTGTCGGCTTCGCACTATCCCCAACGGTATGGATGGCCGTAGGTTTTTNTGCCCTCCTCACCTTCTCTTTCGCTATTCTCGGACCTGGCCTCATTGCAGCTCTTTCCCTAGCAATTCCACCGCGGGCACGGGCTATGGGATTCAGCATGGGAGCCCTCTGGGCTTTGCCTGGTCTTTTTGCTTTACCCCTCGTCGGGTGGGTTGGTGACAAATGGGGAATTCGAGTCGGAATACTGGTCATGACACCGATCTTGCTAGTCGGAATGTTCATTGTCAGCTCAGCCGCAAGCGGAATAAGGAGAGATATAGAACAGGTCCAAGCATCNGCGCGTGCCCGAAGTGAAGCCGCCCTCGCCCGCAAACGAGGAGAGGCGAAACTTCTGCTCACACGAGATGTACAGGTTAGCTACGACAAAGTACAGGTTCTCTTCGGAGTGGATATTGATATAGCGGCAGGAGAAATCGTTGCGTTACTTGGAACGAATGGAGCTGGAAAGTCAACGCTTTTAAAGGCAATCTCAGGTGTAACTGAAGCCGACCGCGGCGCTATAGTTCTCGACGGTCGAGACATAACCCACGCCCCACCAAACGAAATAGCTGCCCTTGGCATAGCGCAACTTCCAGGCGGGCANGCCATNTTCCCGAGNCTTACNGTCAGAGANAACATTGAAGCATCCCAGTGGCTTGCCACTCAAAAGAAACAGTCCGGAACTGCCGANGCGGAAGAATCCCTTCAACTTTTCCCAGAGATCCTAGAACGCTGGAACGAGCCAGCGGCCAACTTGTCCGGCGGCCAGCAGCAAATGCTTGGGTTGGCGATGGCGCTCCATAGTGNACCCAAAGTCTTGATGATAGATGAACTGTCGCTTGGCTTAGCACCTGCCGTAGTTGAACGNATNCTTCCTGTCATTAAGCAAATCGCAGCGAACGGAACAGCAGTCATTATTGTTGAACAATCCGTCAATCTTGCCTTAACTATCGCCCAACGAGCGTACTTCATGGAAAAGGGGAAAATCCGGTTTAGNGGATTAACTAAAGACCTTCTTGACAGGCCAGACCTACTCCGGTCCGTCTTCCTTAGTAAGGTGGAAGCNGCNCCAATCANAATTGCGCACTCTGTCGAATCAACCACCGAAGTGACCCTCAAAGCAGAAGAACTCTCCCGTCAATTTGGAGGGATCCGAGCCGTAGCGTCGGTCTCTTTCGACGTGAAAGAAAAAGAGATCGTAGGAATTATGGGTCCCAATGGGGCAGGAAAAACGACCTTATTTGACCTACTCAGCGGATTCGTACCACAGGACAGTGGATCGATTTACTTAGGGAATCGCAACATCACTGAATCTACCCCATCGGACCGGGCACGCTTTGGGCTCGGCAGGTCGTTCCAAGACGCCAGACTTTTCCCGTCNCTCACTGTNGCTGAAGCAATCGCAGTAGCCCTCGAGCGTTTCACCGCTTCTAGAGACCCAATCTCCGCTGGGCTTCANCTACCAAGGTCCTATGAGAGTGAAAAACAGGTCGGGAGTCAAGTAACTGANCTTATAGAAATCATGGGTCTAGGCGCATACGAGAATAAATTCGTCGGAGAATTATCGACAGGGACCCGACGTATGGTTGACCTCGCTTGCGTTATCGCTCACCGTCCNCTCGTCGTCCTTCTCGATGAGCCATCCAGTGGTATCGCTCAGAAAGAAGCNGAAGAGCTTGTCCCCGTCCTCCATCGCATTCGACAAGAAATGGGGTCATCTCTGGTGATCATAGAACATGACATCGGATTGCTTTCAGAGGTATCAGANCGATTTATAGCATTAGAACAGGGAGAAGTGATNGCTCGGGGAACACCTGAAGATGTTTTGAACGACCCCCTTGTTATTTCTTCCTATTTAGGGACGTCAAAAGAAACAATTCAAAGAAGCGGAAACATCTAGTTTGCACCGGAGAGAATTCGTACTAATCTCCATTCCAGAACTATGAGGGGGAATTCATGGAATCTGCACAAGGTGAAGTAGAAAATTCGGGTGCGTCAGCACTGAAGAAATGGGGACCTTTAGGGCTTCTTGNTGTAGCTGCGGTGGTAGTGATAATTATTGTCGCGTCTGGCGGTGGTGGAGACGACGATAGTGCTAGTGACTCTAGCTCATCANCGGCCCAATCATCCCAAGCTGAAACAGCTGAAGAAGATGCAACAACTGAAGAAGGATCATCTACAAATGAAAGTGCTGAAACCGAAACAGCCGATGAGACAGCCCCAGCCACTGAAGACTGCCCAACCGCCGCAGACGCAAGAGATGATCTACTTCCTGGAGTNATGTTCTACGAAGAAGCAGTAACGCGATGCATAGCTGACGACATCGAATGGGGAGACCGATGTGATGAAGAGACCGGCTTGCTTAAACTTCCCACATCAATACCTCCAGCATGCTTCGCCCCATTTGAAGGGGACAACGGGGGAGCAACGGAACGAGGCGTCACAGAGGACACTATCAATATCGTTTATTGGAGGTGGATGGAGAACGACTTTATTCTGCAATACATCACCGGCCCTATCGCTAACGATGACTCCAATGCCGACGCCGAAGAAAGCCTCCGAAAAATGCTCGAATACTACGAAACGTACTACGAGACCTACGGAAGAAAAGTNAACCTCATCTTCTACGAAGGAACAGGTTTGATTAGCGATGCCGTTTCCGCACGTGCCGACGCCGTAAAGATCGCAGAAGAATACGACCCATTTATGGTCTGGAATGGCCCAACGCTGACCAANGCTTTTGAGGATGAACTCGTTTCTCGNGGTATAGCATGTCTGAGTTGCGGCCCATCACAAACCATAGAGTACTACCGTGAGAACGACCCATTAGCATGGGCGTTTGGAATGAGTGCCGTACAGGCAAACCTTTTAGCGGCTGAGTACGTNGGCAAGCAGTTAGCTGACCGGAACGCCATCNATGCCGGCGATGCGGACTATCAGGANCAACCTCGAGTTTTCGGCCGGCTTTGGATCGAAAGCGGGGAAGCATCAGTCACGAACGAAGCAGACTTCGAAGAACANCTCGCNGGATACGGTGTAGAAGTCACAGAGTCTGTGTCTTTCNCNCTTGACCCCNCAACCTTGCAAGAGCAAGCATCCTCGGCAATAGCGAAATTCAANGCGGCCGGTGTCACAACCGTAATGTTCTCAGGTGANCCCATATCGCCCCGAGATTTCACCCGTGAAGCAACGGCGCAAGGNTATTACCCTGAATGGGTACACATNGGAAGCGTNCTCGCAGACACTAATATNTTNGCCAGAACTTATGATCAGGANCAATGGGCGAATGCTTTCGGNATCACTTCGCTAGCAGCAAGAGTNGACCCAACGATAAGCGGAGCNCCATACCGGTACAAATGGTTCCATGGAGAAGAAGCTCCAGCGGATGACTCCCTGGGNGTTATAGATCCATGGCCAGCAACGTTCTACCCAATTATTCAAGGAATTGGACCAAACTTAACTTACGAAAACTGGAAAAAAGCCTTAGATACTGCGGACCCAACCCCGCAGACTCTAACATCTGGATCGTTCTCATGGGGTGTAACCGGCCGATGGCCAGCTGAACTTGAATACGACTTCTTCGGCGGTGATGACATAACTATTTTCTGGTATGACGCCACCAAAGAAGGACTTGACGAAGCAGATACTCTCGCAGCGGGAATGTATTTCTTTGCAGATGGGGGACAGCGGTATCTCTTAGGTGAAATNCCCGAAGAAGACGTCGTCTTGTTCGACAGGGCAACATCTTCCGACATCTATATGGAATGGCCAGAAGGTGAAGCACCTAACTCTTATGACCCTCTACCATATGGTGGATGACCAACTATAACCTCCATCCATGGAATACAACGTTCGAATGGAGCGANGCTGCGCCGCGCACAGGATACCTAACGCAGAGCCAGATTGATAAATACAATGACGACGGGTTTCTGCTATTGGAAGAAGCTCTGGACGTAGCCCAATTGCGAGAAATCATCGAGTCGATGGATCAATTAGCAAACGAAACCGACACCTTCCTCAAAACCCTCGAAGATGACAGACTTTCCATAGCGGAGTCNGGTGCGATTCTTTTCGGAATTCACCCGTGTCTCAGATCCGACCTGGTTAAAAACTTCATCTCGCACNAGCCGTTTACAGACCTTTGCCATGACCTGATTGGTCCAAATGTCAGGGTCTACTGGGACCAGCTGGTNTACAAGCAAACGGAGAAACCAAGAAGGTTCCCNTGGCACCAAGATAATGGTTATGGCTTTGTCCAACCTCAGCAATATCTCACATGCTGGATACCCCTTGTNGATGTTCACGTAGGGAATGGATGCCCATGGATAGTCCCGAAAGTGCATCGAATGGGAACGCTCTTTCATGAATACATCGACCCCTTAGGGTACGAATGCTTTNCTGATCATCCGGATGCGATTCCAGTTGAAGCCAAAGCGGGAAGCATCGTCATCTTCTCATCNNTAACTCCCCATAAAACCGGCCCGAATACTAGTGATGAAACAAGAAAGGCATACATCGTCCAGTACGCTCCAGATAAGGCAGAATTACTCCACGGTGAACCTTCATCAGGGCCGCCAGAATCAAAATCGCTGGCAAATGAACCTCAACGCCAATTCCCGATTNTGGTCGATGGTGTTGTTGCTAGCTAACCTGCAGTGTAAATCGGATCTGTCTGATCTCTGGCGCTAGATGGCCACGTCCCAGCCATTTCATCGTCGATCTTTTCGACCNTCGTCCAATCTTTTCGAAGCGTNCGCTTGTNGATTTTCCACTGGCCTTCTCGCAGCGAACATTCGTCAATGTACCTCCCATTGAACGTGTGGAGAATTCTGTCTCCACCAGTTTCTTGCACATGATATGCAAGGACATAAGCCTCGAGAACAGCATTGTTTCCTTCTATCTCTACCCGAATGTTTGAAACACGATGCTGTGTAGCTACAAACCTTTCCCTGAGAGAAGGGATGGCATANGCCGCAAACTCTTCGATACTCATTGGGTTGGGCCCATAATCAACCAGTTGAGCATCCGGATGAAAAGCAGANCGAACCAAATCGGCGTCTAACCGGTCAATGCCGCGAGTATACGATAAGAGCCGGTCCTGTATTTCTATTCGCGCTTCAACCAAACCTGGTTGTGTCATCAGTATCTACCCACGTGCCTCTTGGATAGCAGACCATACTCTTTCAGAAGTGAGCGGCATATCAATATGCTTAACCCCAAGATGAGCTACAGCATTTATCACAGCATTGTGAATAGCAGGAGTCGATCCTATAGTTCCGGATTCTCCAATTCCTTTTGCGCCAAGAGGGTTGCGAGGAGTTGGTGTCTCTGTATTGAAGGTTTCAAACGAAGGAAATTCGGCAGAGGAGGGGATAGCGTAGTCCATCAGATTTCCGGTAAGAGGATTTCCTTCCTCATCGTAGAATACTCCTTCGTACAATGCTTGGGCAGCGCCCTGAGCGATCCCTCCATGCTGCTGGCCNGTAACCATTAATGGATTAAGAATTTTTCCACAGTCATCAACCGCAATGTGGCGAACAAGTTCGACACCGCCAGTTTCGACATCTACCTCCACAACGGCAACGTGTGCGCCAAATGGGAAGGTCGCATCTGTTCCATCGAAATCTAGTTCATGTGTCAACCCAGGTTCCATTCCCTCAGGCCTCTTAGATTCATCATTCGAAGCCTGTGCTAAGTCCGCCCAGCTCACGACATTAGCCGGAACACCGGCTACATGAAGTCCGCCCTCGCCAACAGTAATATCATCAGCACTTGCTTCAAGGAGATGGGCGGCAAGATCTTTTGCCTTCTCAAGCACAGTTTCACTAGCGACATGAATGGCTGAGCCTGCTGTTTGCAAAGACCGTGAGCCCATCGTTCCAGCTCCCCGAGGTACTTGCTCAGTATCAGATTGCACAAGACGTACCTTCTCCATTTCAATCCCGAGAATTTCAGAGATAATCATTGAAAAGGCGGTGAGATGTCCTTGGCCATGTGCGCTAGTTCCAACTGTCGCTGTAGCAGTTCCATCTTCGTGAACTTCAACAGCGCCATACTCCACATGAAGCCCAGTAGGAGCGGTGCACTCTACATATGTGGCGACACCAATACCCAGTTGTGTAGCACTGTTCTCGTCTCGGCGTTGTTTTTGCTGGTCAAGCAGTTGATCATAGCCTGCCTCTTCCAATGCCCTGTCTAACGCCAGATCGTACTCGCCAGAATCATAGTTCATTCCACCTAAGGTAGTGAGAGGGAACGCGTCAGGGGCTAAGAGATTTTTCTTTCGAATTTCAACTGGGTCCATGCCGAGTTCATCAGCTGCTACATCCATAAGGCGTTCAAGTAGTTGAGTCGCTTCCGGCCGACCTGCACCGCGGTATGCGACAGTAGTAGTTGTGTTTGTTGCTGCAGCGAGAGCATGGAAACGGATCTTTGGGATTTCATAAACTCCTTGAATCATCAGCTGCGTATAGAAAGCAAGGAAACCTCCAATGCCGGGGTACGCCCCAGCATCAAAAATAGCTCGTGCATCGAAACTAGTGATTTTTCCCTCAGCGTCAAATCCCATTTTCCCTGTCAATACGCTGGCCCTACCGTGACCATTAGCCACCATATTTTCACTTCGCAGTTCAGTCCACTTCAAAGGACGTTGAAGCTGCATCGCGAGAATTGCTGTCGCAATATATTCAGCTGGCATTGCCGCTTTTGGACCAAATCCGCCGCCAACGGCTGGAGCGATAATATGAAGGTTCTCTTCTTCAAGGCCAAGAAGCGGAGCCAGCCCTTCGCGGAACGCATGCGGGCTTTGTGTTGGCATCCATGTCGTCAGCTTCCCGTCTTCTGGAATGGCAACAATTCCATTAGCTTCTATTGGGACGCCGGCGATTCGCTGGCTCACCATTTTGATTTCTGCAACATGGTCCGACCCTTCTGTCGGGTCATCTCCTTCATGTTCTATACCTGTTTCAAAACATACATTCGACCCGTGTTCCTCAAAGAGAATCGGCGCGTTTTCAGCGAGCGCCGCTTCAGGGTCAGTGACTGCGGGTAATGGTTCAAAATCCATCCAGATTTCAGCTGCGGCATCGGCAGCGATACTTGCAGTTTCAGCGACAACTACCGCAATAATGTCGCCAACGAACCGAACTTTGTCAGTGGCTAGAAGCGGTCGGGAAAAAACCGGGGGGAACATAGCGAAACCGAGTTGAGGAGGCATATCAATATCGTTTGCCGTCCAGACGCCTATAACTCCATCAATTTCTCTAGCGCTGGATGTCTCAATAGAGTTTATGGTCGCATGGGCAACTGAGGAACGCGCAAAATACACATACCCAAGGCCTGGCACCTCAATGTCATCAAAGTACTTTTCCGCCCCAATTAAAAGATCTGGATCTTCTCTACGCAGCACAGCATTTCCGAGGAGGGAACCTTGAACGTCAGACATATTTTCCCCTTTCATAGTCTTCATAGAGAGTCTTACATTTTTCTTGGGAATGTTCGAGTCAAAACCAATCTTATTTTCTCTATAACCACAGAAATGCTACAAAATAGCTGTTTTTGAAAATCGCTTTATGAAACTGGTTTCTTCAATTATCAGCAACTATCGTATCTACGTGGCTATACAAGAAGAAAAGACTGCGACGATGAGAGATGTTGAAGAAAGATCTCCTGGAATAACGTACCAACAGCTTTTAGATGAAGATACACATCCGGTTCCTGATGTTTTACGACTCGAGTCCGCAGTAAGTTTCGGCCCCGATGAGTTTCCGATTACTCGATACACGACTCGTGAATGGCACGAAGCAGAGAAAGAAAAACTCTGGTCTCGTGTTTGGCAATACGCCTGCAGGGCTGATGAGATCCCTGAGGTCGGGGATTATTACGTCTACGAGATCGTCGGAAAGAGCTACGTTGTTATGCGTAGCAGCGAGAATGAAATAAAAGCCTACCCCAACGCCTGCCTACACCGAGGCCGTCGACTGAAGGATTACGATGGTCGATGCTCGGAGATCCGATGCCCATTTCACGGCT
>PBUX01000056.1 GCA_002728565.1 Methanobacteriota archaeon
GATCTGGTTTCCCCTATGGCATGGTCACTGATTGGAATAGCCGTTTTGATTCTACTATTCATGGAATCGGGAATGGCTGCCGTCAATCATCTTGAATACGCTGCTTCTCTGCCTGAAGATTCGAGGAAGAACCGCGAATATGTCCGTCAATTTGACAATCTTGTGAATTCCCATCTAATTCAGCTGATCGTGGTCACTTCGCTTGTTTTGCTCACTACATCACTCGCACTGGCATTTGACGACTTGCTAATATCCATTGTTGGTCTACTCGAGGGAACACAGTGGACTGGTCAAGTTAGGGAGTCGCTAGAATTGCAGATGACTTACGGGAAGGTGATTTCTGCTGGCCTATTCATAGTAGTCGTTGCGGGAATGAGATTCTTGGTGCCTTGGCAGGCCATTACCGGTTACATCGAGTCCAGCATTGCTAAGCTTCGGGCCTAGTCTGAAAGAATTCTAGCCAATCTTTTCCCGATGAATGTGGAGATTATTGGAACCGTTAGCATTAGTCCACAGGAGGTAACCAACAATGCGCTCGAGCCAAGGGGCCCCTCGAGACTTGAAGCCAAATATGGGACTGAGATGATTGCAAATAGTGCAACTGTGGCCAAGATGACGCGATCGAGCCAAGGAGAAGCGTTGCCAACGACCTCGGTTCTGTCTGGCAATGCTTTGCCGTCTCCCATGACCTTGAGAGCTGGGCAATGAACATCAATTCATCGATGCGTGGGTTCAAGGATTGGACACTATGTGAAGTACCATGGGTTCACCGATAAGTGTGCATTCTTGCAGCAGATGTAAGAGTGATGCGATAGTTTTCCAAGAATATAGCGGACAGCATCTCTGCGGAAAGCATCTGACTAAGTCCATCAGAAAAAGGGTTTCGAAGGAGCTCCGCTTTCAGCTATCTTTACCCAAGGATGCCACTCGTCCCGACGGTACACCTTTCAGGATATTAGCCGCAATTTCAGGTGGAAAGGATTCTGCAGTACTACTTACGATGCTTGTTGACATAATCGGTAAGAGAAGAGACGTGGAGATAATCGCTGGTTGCGTAGATGAGGGCATATCTGGATACAGGTCACCTTCAATAGAGTGCGCAAGGAAGCTAGCGGACGGCCTTGGAGTCAAATTTCTCACTCTGAGCTATGAAGAAATGGGATATTCAAGGATGGACAATGTGGTCCAATTGATGCCGGAAATGGGAATGTTACACTCTGAGGCTAAAGGATTGATGCCATGCTCCTACTGCGGTGTGTTCCGAAGACAGAGCCTGAATGCGCTGGCAGAAAAGGTAGAGGCGGATGTGATGGCCCTAGGGCATAACCTGGATGACATGGCACAATCGGTGCTTATGAATCTGCAGAAGGGCGAGGTTGCAAGGTCAGCAAGGCTTGCNCCACATACGAAATCNCCCATTGANGGAATGGCGCCTCGGATAGTNCCACTTCGATGGATACCAGAGCAGGAGATCCATGCTCATGCCATGGAGNCTGGTTTACCGATTTTTCATGGNGAGTGCCCTCATGCACCNGGAGCAATGAGGCAGCAAAGNAGGGCAATAGTAGCCAAACTAGAGGAAATGACTCCTGGCGCTCGTCACGGACTTCTCCACTCCCTCGACCAGATTAGAGAGGCGTTCAAGGATTCGGGAAANGNGTCGGAGGATGAAGTAAGGGCATGCAAAGAATGCGGCGAGGTTACGAGCAGAGAGATTTGNCAGTCCTGCACAATGAAAGGNTGGATCTCAGAAGTATCCTGAAAGTCANAGAGATCGATAAAGCAATTGAGAAACCCAGCTCACCATAATGACTANCATAAACCAACCCAACGCTATTTTTGCTAGACCNGAGCTCTCCTTCTTCGGAGGGAANGGATCAATGCCCGCTTCNATGGCTGAAGCTAGAAGGGCAAGCTCTTCTTCCAATGTTTCTGGTTGTCTCAATCCTGATTCCCCCATAGCTTCGGTTTTGATTGGACTATTTTCCTTTTCTGCCACGAAAGGAAACGCGGGTTTGAAGCTGAGTGACCTCTCGAGGGACTATGGGAGAGGTGCCGGAAGGAGCAACGCTACCGGAAGCAGAAGTAGCCACNCCCAGACCATCAGCATCTGTTGTAATCAGCAGGGGTAGTGGTGAAATTCTACTGGGGCATCGCGTTTCCGAACTTCCTGCTTTCCCTGACATGTGGTCATTCCCTGGTGGCGGGATTAGCAAGATTGACGGAGAAGCATTGGATTTGAACCCAGATTTTTTGCCGGAAATGGGGGATTCACGGTTGGCTGCTTTTGCACTAGTTAGAGAGATGGTGGAAGAACTGGGTTTCTCTCCTAATGGGGACGGTGGCTTATCTCTAGTCGATGAACAGGTGAGGTCTATGGTCTGTGAAAGCAAATTGGGTTGGCTGGAGGCCATAGGCTCCGGTCAAATCGATCTAAATGGCTTCCAATGCGAAGTAATCACAGAGAGGACCACCCCCCCTCATGGCCCAATCAGATTCCACAACCTATTCTTCCATGTTCGACTAGAGGACTCGTTGCTGGAGCCTAGTTTCCCTCCAGGNAAATCGGAGTTTGATGAGTTTCGCTGGTGGGATCCATNTGACCTAATTGCAGCTTGGGAAGATGATGAGATCAGGCTNCCTCCGCCGATTGTTACACTCGTTCGCGATCTGATAGAGGCGTCTGANATTGAGGGTAGCGTGCAAGGTGGTTTTGCCGCGCTATCCTCCAACCCCCCCAGTGGAAGGCATCGATTCGAGTTCGCACCCAAAGTTGAGTGTATCTTGATTCCCACAGCAACAATTCCCCCAGCTACTCACACCAACTGCTACATCCTCGGAGAAAGAGGAGGGGAGAGGATAATTGTTGATCCTGCTGCGAGAACTGAAGAAGGCCTGATTGAGCTTATGGACAAAATTTCGGAGATTAGAGCAGATAATAGTGTTATCATAGGGACNGTTTTCACGCACAAACATCCGGATCACATTGGAGATTTAGCGGCCATTTCAAAAATCTANCAAGCCCCCGTGTTGGCGAGTTCTGAGACTCTATCGGTGATTTCAACTTCCGAAGAGTGCCGTGAACTCATAGAGGGTGACAGCATTGCCCTTCAAGGACCGAGCGGAGAAACCATCTGGAAAGTAATGGAGTCACATGGGCACTGCCCTGGACAGATTTGCCTGATTGGGGACTCCGGTGTCATTTGCGCAGACAACTGCTCATTGGTTGGAACTATCCTTGTGCCCTCCTCTGATGGGGATATGAACCAATACATCTCGGATCTATACAGAATAAGGGAGTTATCGCCAAGTATGCTTTTCCCTGGGCACGGGCCTCTGGTCGCAAACCCGGAGAGATTGCTAAGTAGGTACATAGATCACAGGGAAGAAAGGCANAATAGAGTTCTGGAGGCAGTCAGATCCGGAAGGAAAAGATTGGAAGAAATTGCCAAGGAGTCCTACTCTGACACACCAGAGGCTAACAAAATGCTGTCTGAAGATCAGACTTTNTCACACCTGAAATCACTAATGNAATCGGGACTTGTCNCCATGAGTGATGATTGCTACATTGCGGGTTGATTGACGTCAATGTTCAAAGTGGTTGGCTCAGACCACGTGACGGGGTGACAAGTTGGCCAAGAGCGATCGNTGGTGGGAGGAGGACGCCGAGAAGGAAGTCGAGATGGAAGCAGCGAAGCCAGAAGCAGCGAAGCCAGAAGCAGGAGAAGAGTACAACAGAGAGCAGGCTTGGATGGAGCAAGGATTCGATTCAGTTGAGGACTGGATGCTGTACGAAGCTACCAAAGATGGTGAGCTAACNGAGGAAGAGAGGCAGGATTTCATCGAAAGAAATCATGGAGGAGTCTTCGGACTATGGTGGCTATCTGCAGGCGAGGCTGTTGTCATTGGAGTCGTTGGGATTACGGCAATTACAGTTGGGATTTTCCTAGTCATCTCTTTGATTGCTACACCAAAGTATGAATACACNGAAGGGACGATAGTTGACGCGGAGGTCGATGATTGGTTCACCATAGAGGCCAAAATCAATGGTGATGGTTCCGAGTGGATTCAAGAAAACTTCGAGATCTGGGAGGAAGAATGCTACGATGGCAGATGCTGGGACGAGTTCGTTGGTTACGAGTATGACTGCTATGCTGATCTCAATCTCTCGTTCACCTTCGATGGAGTTGAGTTCAACGGAATTGCCTATTCACCGGCTATGACAACAACCTATCCTTGCATGGATGATGTCGAGGNTCTTTGGTATGACAATGGAAGCGTGAATGCCTACATGATGGTTGGTCCGGCCGAGGGTAAGACCTGGGATGATGTGAATGTCTTCGATTTCAGCGTTCAAGGCGGCAAATCTACCTATTCGCAATTTGTGGACATTGAGCCGGGATTCGATGAGCCTCCTTACTATGTGTTTGATTGCGGCGCCAAACTGGACATTTCGTATGACTACAAGGAGGCTGATGGTCCCTCCAAGCAATACTCTGCCATCATGGACACAGGATTCTGGAGGTCATCTGAGCCTTGTATCGGNGAAATAAGCGAGGGTTGGCTNGCGCCGGGAAGCGTGACGAGNATCTGGGTAAATCCGACTAACCCTTCTGAAGCGGGCCATGAAAGTACGGATTTGCCCTTTATTGGAGACGATGTCATCGCTTCTATGTGCTGTCTACCGATTCTAATCATTATCCTCGCAGCCGCATTGCTTNTTGCTAGATACAACAACAGAACAGCACAAATNGGGACTGGTTATGTTTCAAACGACGGTGGTCGTAATTCAGTCATAGCCGGGAACAACTTCTACTTCGGAGGAGGTAGTGGTGGGAGACATTCGAGACGTGGTAGAAAATCAGGCGTTTCCAGACGAGTCAGGTCTGGTTCCCGTAGTTCAAGTGGCGGTTCACGTGGTGGGGGATCCAGTGGTGGTTCACGTGGTGGGGGCCGGAGAAGATGATTGAGGACCTAGAGAACGCTGAAATGAAGTGACTGTTTCTTGGGGACATGGAGGAACTATGGCGTGGCGCCCCAGAGCTGGACGGGGCGACAGCNCACGAGAGATGGGTTGAGGTCTCCCCTGGCATTTCTCTGAGAGTTCTTTCATGGCTTCCCGAGAATAGTGATTCGGCATCCTTGAATCCAGTTGTTATGATTCCAGGTTGGGGTTCGGTATTCGAGGGTTGGAGGCCACTGCTTAGTGAGTGGGTAAAGCAAAGACCANTTTTCTACATTGANACCAGAGACAAGGCAAGCGCAAGGTTCAGCAGAAATGTCAGCAAGGCTGACTTCCGTATGGAGGTTCACGGNAGGGACATATCTGCGGTGTTAGAATCTTTGCAAATTAACCAGAGAGATGTTGACTGGTACTCATCCTCACTTGGCTCTACGCTGCTGATTGATTCCTATCAGAATGGGGTATTGGATGGTCGTAGCTCCATACTCCTTGCACCAAATCCTGATTTTGACTTTCCCCTTTGGTCCAGGATACTGATAAAATTGCCACTCCCAATTTTTGTCTATAAGAAATTAGTTGGTTTCGTTGCATGGGTGGTNGATCGCAGAACGAAAGAAGAAGGTCAGAAGGTCAGATATCGCAGAGCGCTTCTAGCTCAGGATGTTAGGAATATGGTGATGTCAGCCAGGGCTAACCTAGGCTACAAACTTCCAGAAGACCTCTCGGNCATCAATGTCCCTTGCGCGGTAATGAGTGCAACTTCTGACACGCTGCATGGTTTCGACAAGGTTAAGCAAGTTGTTGATTCGATGCAAAACTGCAAGCTGATAGAGGTCCCATCGAACCAGTATGCTCATGATCCGGATGTGCTCAAGGACATAGTAGATTTTCAGTCATCAATAGCTTGAATANCGAAATTNCTTGTATCGATTGGCTGATGAAGGTTGGCTTGGCCGAGTCAAATGAGCAGTATGCGCGAGCAGTCCTCATCATTCGAAATCGCACGCATAGTTAGTGAGCTTTCTGAAATGATTGGATCTAGGGCGAAGAAGGCGTATCAGCCGCACTATGAGCAGATTGTTCTGAGGCTCAATCGGAAGGGGTGCCCATCCACCGACCTAGTAATTGTCAGGGGACTTAGGGTCTACACATCCAGACGGGATCGTCCTATGCCGACGCAGCCGTCCCAATTTGCCATGATCCTTAGGAAGCACCTGAACAATTCTCGTCTGGTTTCGGTGGAGCAGAGGGGCTTCGATAGGGTGATTGAGCTTTCATTTGAGCATGGCAGAGGGGGCTACAAATTGGTAATTGAAATGTTCAGNGATGGAAACGTCTTGCTTCTGGATGAGGAGGGGGTCATAGTTCAACCGCTGACTCACGCCAAATACGCCAGTAGATCGCTAAAGAAGGGAGTTTCTTACTTNCCCCCTCCGGAGGCAGTGGATCCAAGAAGACTTGAAAGGTCAGATCTGNATGAGATTCTTGATGATAGTGAACACGATTTGATTCGGACCTTAGCTTCCAGAGTGAACCTAGGTAGACTCTACGGAAGTGTTGCTTGCTCAATAGCCAAATTGGATGAGAAGACTGAGTCCAGGACNCTAACCACGGNTCAGCGGGATTCACTGGAGAGTGCTTTTCAAATCATGCTTGAAGAGTTGGAGAATGGAAAAGGAGGGANGATTTGGCTATCGAACCAAGAGTCAAAAGAATTGCTGGAGAATTCGCAAAATGAGTCCGAAAGAGATTCGGCATCAGCAGGGATTGTTGAGTTCTCTCCGATTGACCTCCCCTCCATGGATGGGGAAATGAGGATTGATGTACCATCACTATCTATCGCTTATGANTANGCCTTTGGATCGCATGATGCAGCTGCATTCATTCGTAGAGAAGAAGAGAGGCTTGTAGAGTCGGGAGAGAATTTGGCCGATGAGGGAGCAAAGTTGTCCAGGAGGGCTTCCCAGCAGAGGGCTGCAATTGACAGATTCAATGAAAGGGCTGCGATCGCACAGGATTTAGGCAAGGCGATTCAAGAAAATTGGGAGCATGTTGACTCNATCATTACCCAGGTAAGCACCGCTGTGGGTGAGAGGGGGTGGCACGAAGTGGCAAAATTGGTTCACGAAGTNGATTGGATAGACAGTGTTGACCCCTCTAAGCACTCGATTGTGGCCTACCTTCCTGAGGAGGATGGCGGAATGGGGGCAAGCGTCACCCTATATGCAAACAAAACCGTTCATCAAAATGCTCAGAGGTACTTTGAGGAGGCTAGAGTGCATAAGAACAAGNTAAAGGGAGCTTTAGCTGCACTGGAAACCACGGAATATTCNNGAGCGAAGGCGGAGAAAANGGCTGCGAAGGANTTGGCGGCTGGCAAATTGAAAGGAAGGAAGAGAGCGCGAAAATTCTGGTTTGAGAAGTATCGCTGGTCGATAGTTTCCGGGGGCCATCTAATAATTGGAGGAAAGGATGCCAAAGGCAATGATGTCCTAGTAAGGAAGCATCTATCCTCAAGCGACCTATACTTCCATGCTGATCTGCANGGAGCTCCTTCATGTAGCCTCAAGCTCAAAGAGGGTCTAATTCCGGTTGACAGTAGCAAAGGNGTGATACCTGAAGGAGTGGCATCAATGCAAATCACNCAGAGCCTAGGAGAGGGTTTGGAGGACTGCAATGGGTTGGGTGAGTCNACGCTAAATGAAGCAGCTCAGATTGCTGTNTGCTGGTCTAGAGCATGGGGNAGCGGGGGNGCTGCAGCCACTGCCTTCAACGCAAAGTCTAGTCAGGTTTCAAAGACTACTGAAACNGGCGAGTCTCTATCCAAGGGCTCCTTCGTTGTACGTGGGCAAAGGAACTGGCACAGGGGNCTNGCATTGGAGATTGCGATTGGAATGGCCGTGGTGAATGGGGTACCAATGCCAATTTCAGGAGTCCCAAAGACGATTTCTGNGATTTGTAGTAGATGGGCAAAGATATCCCCCGGTAGGGAGAANAAGGAAAGCNTGGCAAACAAAATTTCCAAGGCAACAGGTCTGGCACAAGATGACGTTCTTTCTTGCTTACCACCAGGGGGGTGCGCAATAGAAGATCACGGACTAATCAATCCTTGATTAGGAGTCTCCACTCTGGTGCAGTGAGTGCATACATTAGGCCATCAACAAACCGATCATATAGCCATTCCCTGTCTTTGGAGTTTCCTTCAAGGCGCATCCCTAACCGCTCAGCAACCGAAATACTAGCTGAGTTTTCTGAGCCAGCCTCAATNACTGCCCTGTGTAGTAGAAGATCNTCGAAACAATGCTGAATAACTCGTTTACAAGACTTTGTTGCTATTCCCATACCNGTAACATCTTCAGAAATCCAGTAACCCAAACCGAAGCTTCTGTTATTCCAATCGACCCAATTCAAGCTAACAACACCCACAATTTGTTCATTGACGCGTATTAGATATAGCCAAGAGCCGTCTATCCAGCCATCATTCTCGGATATTTNTCTAATTAGAGAAATCTCATCATCTATGCTTGTGACATCGTCCAGCCAAGGTAGCCAAAGCCTGAGATAATCGCGATTATTGTCGACACACATGAACAAAGGCTCTGCGTCACTCTCAACTGGAGATTGCAGCTCAAATCCCTCCTCAATGAGTAAATGCATGGATGGGTTAGGGTGAGGNGCCCTGGGATCATGAGGCCAGCCGACTCCTTCAGACATGAAATNCCGTAAAAATTGAANAATATAGATTTGGTTATTCATCGACAATGCTTCAAGTACGCTCCCTAGTGGAGGGGCATGGGAGAAAACGGGGAGACGGGGAATTGGACCTATGGGGATTATCTGGGTCTGCATGATCTACTAAGGCTACAGGGAGATGAGCGAGGGGTTTCCTCGGACGAAATGCATTTCATAATTGTTCATCAAACATTTGAGCTCTGGTTCAAGCAAATAATTAGGGAGCTAACAGAGGCCCGTGATATANTGGGTCAAATTCCGGTTCCGGAAGACCAAGTTCCNAATGCCGTGGACCATCTTTCGCGTACAACAGAGATTTTCCGGCTGATGGCGAGTCAATGGACTGTTCTAGAGACGCTGACGCCGCAGGGTTTCCTAGTATTCAGGGATGGTTTGGGTACCGCATCCGGTTTTGAGTCGTTCCAGATGCGTGAATTTGAGGCCCTCCTTGGTTTAGAAGTCAAGGATCGCATGTGGGGCGTTGACCCCATTAGCACATTTAGGAAGCTTGCTGAGAGGGGAGGTGATGACGTTGATGTTCTAAAGAGNCTAGAAGCCAGAATGAGTGAAGAGTCCCTCTATGAGTCCCTAATGAGATGGATCGAGAGGACTCCCATAATGGGCTCAACTATTGGAAGTGANGGGGATGNGAAGATNGTCAGAGAATATGTTAGCTCGCATCTGGAAGCTCATAAGAAAATGGGGGAAGAGGCGTTATCTAGAATGAAGGGGGTNCCAGACAGGGATGAAGAGGCTGTCAGAGAAAGGATTTCTGCTGCTCATGATTCTGCCACTTCATTCCTACTCCCTGATGGTAAAGTAAGCAGAGCACGTGCTGGGCTTCTATTCATCGAGTCTTATCGGGAGCTGCCCCTACTTACTTGGCCCAGAAGACTGATTGATGCCTTCGTAGAGTTGGAAGAAGCCATGGCAAAATGGAGGCATGACCACGCACGCATGGTAGAGAGGATAATTGGAAAGAGGACGGGGACGGGTGGAACTAGTGGCGTTGACTACCTAGATTCTACTGCAAAGTACCGAATTTTCAAGGATCTATGGGAGATTAGGACTCTTCTAGTTAAACCTCAGCAAAGACCCGAGCTAATGAACGCAGATTTCTATGGCTATTCAGCAGAGTCGTGATTTTCAGGTCACTTCTAATCAGCGTTTCATTGAAGGCATAGCCTCGACTGGGTATGCACGTGGCAGTTCCGGTAATTTGCGCATATGCTAGAACTCCTGTAGGCAAATTCAGGGGATCGCTTTCCGGATTCAGT
>PBUX01000057.1 GCA_002728565.1 Methanobacteriota archaeon
CATAATGATTGATGAATTGCACCCCACATCTGTTGGCCAAGGATTGATTGCCAATAAATTGGTTAACACCATTAACGAGAAGTTCCCATCCCCATCAGGACCATATCCGTTGCTAACCGAGGAGGAACTGCTCTCTCTAACCGTCAGTGCCGATTCCGAAAATATCGAGGATGAGGAGGAGATAATAACAATAGAGGGAGACGTCTCAAAGGCCTGTTTTGATTGGACCCAGTATAACTACCGTCAGTTGTATCTAACAATTTCCAAAGATGGTGAAACTGTAACAATCCCTAGATACATAGGGTACAATACTCCTGTTTGCCAGCAGGCTACTCATGTCATGTACTCTGGAACCAACGCCATCCACGTAGTTTCCGGCATTACAAATAATCTGACCCTCAATCACTTCTTCGAAATTTGGGGTCAGGATTTCTCCGAAACAAAGGTCCTAGATATGGAAGTTGGCAATGGCTCCACCCTTGCGATATTTTTGGATGGTGCAGAGTTTGTTGGCGACTCTTCATCGATCCCAATAGCCGATGTAATTTCAATTGACATCAAAATTACTTCAGCAGAATCCTCAGATGCAATTGAAGACGTAGATGACAAGTCAAGATCCACACCAGGATTCAATGCCATTTTTGCGATAATTTCCCTTCTATCCGCTGTGATAATCACTCGGAAAAAACCCCGTCTTGATTGAGGTTCCGGCATGTCGAGACAACACCTCAGTCCAAACAAATTAGCCAGCATTTTGGTAGTCATGTCGATGATCTTGTCAGGATGCACAGGTGAATCAGGTGATGACAATGACATCCCATCCGAGGGGGAAAATATCGAGGAAGAGGTAGTCCAGTCTAGCAATATCACACAGACAATTTCCATCCAGCAATCTGAATTTTGCGATGATACGAATCCACACCACTGCCTTATGCCATTTCCATCAGCTTCTTTTCTTGAAGCAACCGATGACTCGAATAGCCATACGGGATACATGCTGAACATCTCTGGCCAGGCTATTCCCGATACCCAACTCTCCGTCTCAGAATCGTTTCACATTCTGGATAGGTTAGATGGCTTTAGCCCCTCGACTCAGATATTCACTGCATTCGATAAAGAGCCCGATATTTCTAGAATGGCTAACCAATATAACATAGGAAAGTCACTAGATTCTGATCACCAGAGCATCCTGCTAAACTTGGATACTGGATTGCCTGTTTTTCATTGGGTGGAGAATGATGCGAGGGCACAAAGCGATGAGAAAAAAATCACTTTCCTGCGAACTATACAGGGCCTTGAGCACAATTCGAAATATGCAGTAGCATTTCGAAACATGAATGATATCAGCGGCAGTGAAATCACCCCTAGTAAGGCATTCAAAGCTCTAAGGGACGGAATTTCGACCGATTCACCTCGATTGGAATTTCAGAGGCAATCCTATGAAGAAATGTTTTCGAAATTGAGCATTGCTGGTTTCGAGAGAGGCTCACTGCAAGCAGCATGGTGGTTCCATACCGCCTCAACAGAATCAATACTCAGGGATGTTATTCTGATGAAGTCTGATGCAGAATCGAGACTTGGAGCCAACGGAATTGGATGCA
Source organism: Methanobacteriota archaeon (assembly GCA_002728565.1). Taxonomy (GTDB): domain Archaea; phylum Thermoplasmatota; class Poseidoniia; order Poseidoniales; family Thalassarchaeaceae; genus UBA36. The sequence goes on from PBUX01000057.1 coordinate 1,602, forward strand.
CAGTAGAAAATGTTGAAGAGAATTATGGAAATGATAACAACTCACTGAGGAGANTGACTGGAACNTTCACATCGCCTCACTATATGNTGTCCCAGTCAGCNACTANGCAATCTTCTGATGGGTCAGTAACGTTGACCCCAATGTCCAGAGATTCCAACTTCGACCCACTTTTCGTAGAGAATAGGGAGATAGACTTCACAATGCTAATCCCCTCCTCTCTCGCTGAAAAAAATGAATCGGGCCCGATNACAATAGTTGGGCATGGATTGTTCGGAAGCGGCCGTTCATACGTCAGCGATGGGGCTGGATTAGCAAATAAGTATGGAACTGTTACACTAGCTACTGATTTCAAGGGTTGGAGCTCAGACGGCGATCAAGANGCAATGGCACTCGCATTAGTTGATTTTGAGCAATTTCAGTTCCAACAAGAGAGGCAGATACAGGCATTAATTAATCACATTTCAATGATTAGAACCTTTACGGGCATATGCTCCGATCTTACCTACTTCTATCACAATGGCACAAATCTTGTAGATTCCGAGACNATCAACTACCTCGGAATCTCACTGGGGGGTCTGAGAGGGCCATCACTGATGGCGATGATACCCGAAATAGGTTGGGGAACNCTTTGGGTAGGGGGGACTTCATTCACCCATCAGGTCGAACGTTCAACTCACTACGGATCATCCACCAACTCTAGCATATTCTTCCAGATCCTTTCTAGCACAGCCTCACTCCCCAGTAGGAATGATAGGGCCGTCGCAATTGCACTTTTGCAATCAGTTTGGGACTCCACCGATGGGGAGACATATTTGCCGTTTAGATCAGAGGGTTTGGATGGAATAATCGACCCATTTGANATGTTCTANCTGTCATCGATGATGGATGCCCAGGTCACAACCCTGAGTGCTGATAGGGCAGCAAGAACGGGACAGGTCCCAATTATTTCCGGNTCGGCTTATGTCCCATTCGGTATGGAAACTTCAGACGGGCCAATATCAGGTTCTTCGGCAGTATATTTTGATGGGGACTTCCCCCCTCTGCCATCGGGCAATGAGAATGGCCCTATGTGGCACCATTCCCTTGCACATAATCTAGTATTGGAAGTCCCAGCGGCAGAGAAAATGGCCTATGGGTATTTGATGAATGGGACATTGGACAATCATTGTGAGCCAACTTGTGTCTTTGAAGGGGATTGGTAGCTTTACCATTTAGACGAACTACTCGAGGGGCAAGTCCGCCCTTTCATTNCTCTCCCCACTTTCCCAGTTGTAAATCCCCATACCACTTTTTTTCCCCAGTTCTCCCGAAGCAACTAGTCTTTCTAGAAGTGGTCNAGGCTTGTATGNATCATCTCCAAAAGCCTCAACTAAACTATCTAGAATATCTTTTCGAACATCCAAACCTACCAAATCTGATAGTTCGAGTGGACCCATTGGGTGGCCATATCCTAGCCTCATAGCNGCATCAATATCACNGGCNGAGGCNACTCCTTCCTCTAACATCCTGATTGCTTCATTCCCNAGAACAACCCCCAANCTACTGGTTGCGAACCCGGGAACGTCTTTTACGACAATCGAAGTTTTACCCATCGCCTCAGCGACATCATTAGCGACNCCNAGAGCCATTTCTGAGACTCCATCGTGGCAGACAATTTCCAGAAGTGGCATCAATGGAACCGGATTAAAGAAATGCATCCCTATGACCCTTTCAGGGCATTCNGTNGCAGCAGCAATCTCCGAAATTTTNAGTCCAGAGGTATTTGTNGCNAGAATTGAATGAGATGGTGCCAATGCTTGGAGTTCTTTGAAGANTGCNATCTTCAAATCCTTCCTTTCCGGNACTGCTTCAACCACTAAATCAGCATCACTAACNGCTTCGGTNAGATTTACCGAATAGGAGAGGTTCTNCGACCATGAATTCTTTTGCTCAATTGTAGTCTTACCCTTTGCAATGCCCCTGNCCCAAAAATCTTCGATNCGATTTCTTCCATCNTCTAAGGCACTGGANANTGTATCNTANAGGCGAGTTNCCCATCCCACTTGNGCACNAACTTGGGCAATCCCCGAGCCCATCGTTCCCGCGCCTATCACTGCAACCTTGCTGACCGGCATGNACCTTCGTAGNAGACTATGGCAATAAGAAGTCCTCAATTCTCACGCCCAAATGAAGCNAGAGCTGCCTGGAANAGCCTCTGTCTTGGGACATCGTGCTCAAGGAAGCAAGTGAATGGCGCCACATCCTTCAGGAGCTCGATAGAAGTGACGTAAGCGCCGTAGGTAAACGGGTCCGCGACATCAATCGATGGAATCTCAATCCCTAGTTTGGATAAACCAGTCCTAGAATCTTCATCCCATATTGAGTATGTATGGTGGGTGAAATGGAGGTATGCCGACAATCTTCTGATGTCAGACCTGGCTTTTTCCGTCAGACTCTCAATTAACAGGGTATCTGGGTATCTGATTGCGTACAGGGAAAGTAAAACTTCTCTTTGGGTTTCTTCCCTCCAATCTCTTTTTTCGAGCCCCATCCAATCATCGATCATATCAAGCATCTCGGGAGTGTATGGCCTCCTGACTTTGTAGAGTAGCTCCTCGTATCCATCAGGATCCTGCTCTTCTGAGTGATGATGCCGATGGAAGTGCCCTGTCAGCTCTTCAAAGAACAAGCCACACCTAGATTTTTCAAACGAAGATAAAGCTACATGTTGCACCGAAACACCTCAGAGATTAATTTCCCTTCCATTCGCGATATTGGATCCACTCTTGCTTCATGTATTCATTAACCAGCTTTTCCTCGTCTTCATCTGAGGGTAGGACGCTGCCTAGGTAATCAGTCCAATCTTGGTCACTGCCATCAAATGGCTCACCCTCTACAGTGAATCTCTTGCCTGCGTATTTGCCGATACTTCTTCTAAATTTATCCGAGGGAATGAATAGTTCCGGCTCCCCCTCCTTCCTTGCTTTGCTAATCCTCTTCATCTCGTCACGCAGCTCCTGGAAGTAAAGCTCCCTGCTCGCCTCATTGAGATGCTCTCTATCAGCGTCATCGGGGCTCTCCCTCTCATCGTAACGCCCCTTTATTCCATATACATATGCCCATTGAGCACTAGTTGAGTCATCTGTACCAAATAGATCCAATCCGGTACTGACCCACTTGTTCACGTATTTCTGTATTAACGAGCAGGGGATAACTCCTTGTTTCACAATCCTGCGAAGTCCATTCGCACCGGTTCCAAGGTGGAAAGACTCCTCTTTCAACATCGGCCCCATACTGGCAGCAAGTGGCTTGAAAGACGAGGTGCTTAACATCTTAAGCTGATACTTTCCATCTCTGTCAATGAAGTGAGTGAACATGAAGAAATCAAGCCAGTGGTCTATTGGCTCATTGAACGATCCAAGTATCCTAGTTCCCTCTTGAGCATTTCTTTCCAGTAGCTTCGCCGCTTCTCTCACACCTTGTTCACCGAAGAAAGTGCACAAAAGATAAGCCATCTGCCAGCCATGTCTCTGCTCTTCACACATTATTCTCAAGGCTGACTTCTTGTCATACTCAGTTGGAGCGGTCGCCAGAAGATGGTTCTGCTGCTCGACGCTAGCGAATTCAGTATCTCCTTGAACGCTGACCATACTGATTATCGCGTCCCTAATGTTCTGCTGAGGTATTTGCATCCTTCTTTCCCACTTCGGCATCCCTTCGAAATCTCCGAATTCGATTGAGCTACCGGCCGTATCCCAGTCAAACTTGATGTCAAATCTGTAATCACCCAACCAAGATGGATCAAATCCTATCCTGGTCTGCCATTCATTGAATTCTTCAATCCACACTTCAAAGTTAGTTGGATAATTTTCCACTACTTCCGTCTCTGCCATTGTAACGTCGAAAAGTAACCGGTATTTCAGAGATTGTATGCCCNCATCAAGATTTACAATAGGGGCTANTTACCCTCAAAGCGCGGAGTTTTCTTCTCCACATAAGCTGCTATGCCCTCTTTGGCATCTGAGCTTTGGAATAAATCNGACTGTAGCTCCCTCTCTAGTGCAAGATGATACTCCAGTGGTATTTCCATTCCGCTTTGCACGCTCCTCTTTATGTTCCCAATAGCTTTGCTAGCTGCCATAGGCAGTGTAAACTGGCCGGCATAGTCCACCATATCCTGNTTGAAATCTTCCAAGCTACCGTCCCAAATGTCGTGTATCAGAGACATNTCNCTAGCCTCCTCGAATGAAAACTTCCTCCCAGTGACCATTATTTCCATTGCCTTTGCCTTTCCAACTAGTCTGGACAGTCTCGCAGTACCGCCAGTTCCAGCTAGCACTCCAAGTGACACCTCTGGGAGTCCGACTTGCCCAGAGTCCTTTCTGGCGATCCTAATATCTGCAGCCATCGCAATCTCCAGGCCCCCACCAACCGCATGACCATTTAGAGCAGCAATTACAAGCTTGGGAGTTTGCTCCAGCCTGCTCAGGGTTTCATTGGCATGNAAACAAAAGAAATATTTGAAGCCGGGAGACACAGAATCGAGCATNCTAATGCTAGCTCCGGCAGAGAAGAACTTCTCNCCATGGCCAGTGAGGATGATAACTGTGACNTTGTCATCAAATCTCGCTCTAAGTACNGCCTCATCTATGTCCCTCATCATTTCATGGGTGTATGTATTAACGGAAGTTTTTCCTTCTTCCCAAGGTTTGCCAGCGGAATCAGATACGAGTTCAATTATCGCAATTCCGTTATCTGTCGCCCCGTAGTTCACTAGATTGTTCTGCATGGGTTCCAGTTCGGGCCATGATGTCATGGAGATACGACCGAGCGACGCCATATCAATCAAACGGAGCGAGCCTCAATCTATACTTGTGATTCCCCAAAGGATTCGGCACCACCGCCCCTATGTGTNAATCTCCATTGCTCAGCAATTTCGCTCGCTTCTTGACTCGGCTCCCACGAGTCCCTCTTCAGTGCCTTCCTGAAAGGCATCCTCAGAACAANCCTCCCGTCCGGCAGTGATTTCTTNCTCAACATGCCAATTTTGACCAAAGGCCAAAGAGANCTTCTGANTAATCCAGGTTTGTACAGCCATTGCATGAACTTCAATCCGTCGCCCGTCTTTCTNTGGTTCCTCATCCAGTATTTTGCAACAATTTTGAATCCACGATCACCAACACGATTCATTAGAAATCGATTTATTGCGCTGGCTTTGACCAGAGGGACCAACCTCCCTCTAACTTCTTTCTCATAATCGCAGTCCCCNAGTATNGATTTTGCNGCAAAGACTCCACTGGTTATTGCNTATCGCATACCAAAACCCCACATAAAATCCTGCAAACCCCCNGCTTCTCCGACAAAAACTCGNCCTTCGTGAACATACCTAGATGGAATGCCAAAGTCCCCTTTGCCACCGACTCTCTTAATTGGCTCTCTGTTCAGCTCGTAGTGCTTTTCATACCAAGCAATAGTCTCGTTGAGATANCTACCACTTTTCTTCTGTTTTCGCCAAAGACATGTGCAAATCAAACCTATGCCATCAATTATGATCATGTAAGAATAAGCCCCGGGNGCAAGTTTGTCATTCAGTTGAAAAGTTACGATGTTATGNTGATCCGTACTAAAGATTTCTCCGAATGCCACAGCACTAGACTCCTTTGGCCCAGCTGCGACTATTTCGCAATCCATTGGGTCCCTCCTAGAATTGTAATGAATCTTGACACCAGAATCAAGTGCCATCCGCTTGAAACCTTGGTCAATTGTGTGGGCAGCGGTCCCTCTTTCGACAACTCTGAAGGCAACCCCATCTGTTTTTGGCTGGGTAATCTTGTCATCGGGGTGAACTAGGTCAATTATTCCAAAATCTACTGATTTGAACTCATCAATATCAAAACCCCATTCCGCCAATTCGTCAAAGAAATCAATTTCACTGGTCCAATTCTCAATTCCTTGGAAATCCCCATCAAACCGTGCGCCACTGTCTTCCCTGATTTCATGAACGTTGACGATCTTCCCGGATCTTGCAAGAACAGTGGCCGCGGCTAGTCCTGATAGGCCAGCCCCAAGTATGTGTATTTCCTCGTTCATGTTTTCCCGACTCGGTACATCCGCTTGAACGGTTGGGTCATCCGTCGCTTTCAAGCGCGTGACATCAATGGCATTGCATGGCAGTGCATGTCCGAATTGAGTCAGGGAGCCTCGATCCTGCGGATTTACGGAATTTGATAGATGTATCTAATTGCGGCAGTGTCGTAAGTTTCGTTGGATTGACCAGAGGAATAGAGGAAGGTACAAAGGTGAAAAGATTGGAGTTTGATGCTTGGGAGGAAACCCTACCGGCAGTGTTGGAGGAATTGGCCAATAATGCAATATCAAAATTTTCCGTGCATTCAGTTTTAATTGCCCATAGGGTGGGTTCCGTCAGNCCAAGTGAACCAATCGTCTGCATCCACGTNGCATCAATGCACAGGNAGGAAGGATTTTCTGCCTGCTCTTGGTTGATTTCAGAATTAAAAAATCAAGCCCCCCTTTGGAAGAAAGAAGTAAGAGAGGACGGGGAGTTTTGGAAGGGTGGATTGGGCTAGTTTGCAATATCCATAGTTTCGCATGAATCCATTATNCTCNNTTNTTCCTCTTCATCGGNGGGCNGATCATTCGAAATGCCATACTTTAGTGGCNGNANAGAAACGGGANTNGCTCNGNACCTNAANCCTCTGTCATGGACTTCACCGATTTATGGGNATTTCATTCCAATGCTACATGCGAGCCTATCATATAGTGGCCTGCNTACTGGAATTCAGAGGGGAGGCAAGTGAGNTTTACCAGGNCAGGCATAATTGATGTAGGTTCAAAACCAGCCATTTTTCGGGAGGCTATTGCTACTGGTAGGCTAGTGCTATCCGAAGAAAGCTTGGCAGTCGCATTAAAGGGCCAATCAGTCAAAGGTGACGTACGCGAAGCGTCATCAATATCGGCAATTCAGGCAGTCAAGGATACTCCTAGGACTTTGCCGCATTGCCACCCGATTCCAATCGATGCATGTACTGTGGATTGGGAGGAAGACGGCAATGCTCTCCGATGTACGGTCACCGTGCGCACCCATTGGTCAACGGGAGTGGAGATGGAGGCCCTGTGCGGGGTTAGTGCAGGCCTTCTCTGTGCGTGGGATATGTTAAAACCGTATGAAAAGGACAATGATGGCCAATACCCAGACTCAAAAATCGAGGGTGTCAGGGTCATCAGAAAGAAGAAAGGCAATCCGCAGGATTGAATTCTAAAGCTCCTTCGGACAGCCATGGAAACCGCAGACTTGACTCCGTATTTTCTTAAGGCAACAGGGGAAGCTGCAATTGCAGCAGCTGCATGGAAGGGAAAGGGCGATCGAAAGGCCGCCGATGGAGCCGCTGTGAAGGCCATGCGCGCAGTATTTGACGCAGTTCCCTTTGATGGAAGGGTTGCTATTGGGGAAGGAGAACGCGACGATGCACCAATGCTGTGGATCGGCGAACCACTAGGCTCGATGCAAGGGGAAGAATCAGCCCCCTTGATTGACATCGCGGTTGATCCATTGGAATGTACAAATCACGTAGCATTAGACCTTCCCAACGCAATGGCAGTACTAGCAGCTGGTCCCAGGGGTTCACTACTTCATGCTCCTGATTGTTATATGGACAAAATCGCTGCTCCCCCAGAGGCGATAGGAGAGATTAGCCTAGATGCCGATACTCAATACAACATTGAGGCCGTTTCATCAGTGCTCGGTAAAAGCCCGTCCGAGCTCAATGTAGTTGTGATGGACCGACCTCGTCATGAGGAATTAATCATGGATCTGAAATCATTAAATGTCCAAATAAAATTAATTGGTGATGGGGATGTTTCCGCCTCTCTTGATGCAGCCGATCCAAATTCAGAGATTGATATGCTCATGGGAGTGGGAGCAGCTCCAGAAGGTGTGATTTCCGCTACCGCTCTTAGGGGACTAGGAGCTGCATTTGAGGGTAGATTGGTTTTCAAAAATGAGGGACATAGGGAAAGGGCAATGCGAATGATTGATGATGACATCGAAAGAATATGGGGTCGTGATGATCTGTGCCGCTCTGAGGATTCCGTTTTTATTGCATCAGGCGTATGCGATGGAAGAACACCCGGTGTCGAGGATTTGGGAAATGGAGGATTCAGGGTTCATTCAGAAATAATAGATGTAAAATCTGGATCACATAGTTTCAAGACTTCAGATTTCTGACCCCCTCTACTTGTCGATGGATTCATCCCTATGTGCCACCTCCGTCGGCAAGTGGTTAATGTGGATAAAGAGCTACTAGAGAGAACAGCCTTGGAACTAGTTTCGCCTGGAAAGGGGATTCTTGCAGCGGATGAAAGCATTGGAACTATGTCAAAAAGACTCTAAGCGGTTGGAGTCACACCATCGGCAGAATCCAGACGTTCCTATCGGGCCAATCTCTTTTCCACTGAGGGATATGAATCGGCAATTAGTGGTGTAATTCTATTCGATGAAACGATTCGGCAAAAGATGGATGATGGGACCCCTATACCCGAAGTTCTAGCAAGTCGAGGAATCCACCCCGGAATTAAAGTAGATACTGGAGCTAAGGACCTGGCTAATTGCCCAGGTGAAAAAATAACCGAAGGATTGGACAATCTAAGGGAGCGTTGCGAGGAATATTTCGCAATGGGCGCAAGATTTGCAAAATGGCGTGCAGTAATCAGAATTAACGATGGCATTCCAAGTGATACATGTATTAGTACAAATGCCCACGCATTGGCTAGGTATGCGTCTATTTGCCAAGAGCAGGGACTAGTCCCAATTGTTGAGCCAGAAGTATTGATGGAAGGGTCACATAGCGCTCAGAGGTGCTACGATGTCACTGCTGCAGCACTTGACGCTACATTCTTTGAGTGCTCATCACAAGGGGTGCATTTACCAGGATTATTGCTAAAGCCAAATATGATTTTTCCAGGGAATGATTGCTCTGATCGCCTATCAAGGGAAGAAGTCTCTAGNTTGACCGTGAAATGNCTAACCAGCCACGTTCCGCATGAATTGCCCGGAATAGTATTTTTATCAGGNGGTCAAACAGATGAGGATGCGACNGCTCACCTAAATCTNATGAATTCAATGGATTCTCAGCATCCATGGGAACTTTCCTACTCATATGGCAGGGCCTTGCAAGCAAAGGCCCTGGAAATATGGGCTGGCCCCGAAGAGGACTCTTCCTCACTTAGCCAAATGGCATTTGCACATAGGTCAAAGATGAACAGCCTTGCAAGAAGCGGGGAATGGGAAATCCCACTGGAGACTCCTAACTAGTCTTCATTGTTACCGGATCTTACCTGCCAAACACAAATCTCGTATCTTCCAGACAGGGCCCCGCCCCTTTTTGTTGTTGACACTTTCATGATGTCCTTGTCTTTNGAAAGGACATTGCCCANCTGTTGAGGNGTGGTGCCATGGCGCATGGTAGAATTCACATGCTCCAGAATTTCAGTAGTATTTGCCTCTCCTCTCTCATCTAGAAANTTCTTGATTTTTTGNCTTANTCTTGTTGTCCTCATATTACCANCTGGTCCTGCTTGGCTCCGGTTTGAAACCAATGCTCACAGGATGGCGGGGGGTAATATAACCGTTCTGTATGATTTTTCTCTTAATTGTTACAACTAGTGACAAAATTANCCTATTTTATTACAACATTATTCGAAAAAGATCACNTAANCAATTAATTTCCACTGGAAATATGTAACTAAAGGTAATAAAAACGNATAATTTATTACTATCTTCTTTATCAACATCAATTNTAGGTGATATTTCCTGTCAATTTATTCCCCNGATNCCCAAGAAATTTCCAATTTCTCCGAACCCAAGAGAATTAGAAGTAAACACAGATTTCGCTTGATTTCTAGATTATCCGAGGGTGAAGAAACTGTTTCCAAGCTTGCAACTAGTACTGGTTTGAGAATGCCCCATGCCTCTGCAGAAATTAGAAGAATGAGGGAGGATGGACTTGTTACCAGCAACCTCCCCATGGGATCAAGAGGATCCAAAATACGACTGACTGAGAGTGGATGGGCCACTCTTCAGGACGATGAAAGATTCAAGGCTTTACAAATCCAAAAACCACCCTCTGATCGTGAATCTTGCTGCGTAGCATTTAGGGATGAAGACAATATTCTGCTCTGTCTTCTAGCCCCTCCTAGTGAATCCATTGTCCCAATTCCTTGCGGGCCATGGCAATTGTCAGAGGGAACAAAAATTTCCACTAGAAATACGGGGGTCTCTTGGAATTGGGCAGTATTGATGGAGAGATCTGCGAGGTGGTTCGACCTAAAGGACATGTCCCGCTTGGAAGAACCACCGGAGCTGGCCGCCCCCGATCGTATCGATGCTTATTTCGATAAACCCCCTGCAATTGGGCTAATAAGAGCTAAATTATTGGACAACAACTCCAATCAGTCTATCGTAACCGGCCAATGGTTTTCAACTGATGATTTCCAACCAAGCACTCCATTCGACGAACCAAATTATCACAGAGGGCTTTGGACATTGGGCTCCTCTCATTCGATGCTACCCGATGTCCGCCCAAAACAACCAATCGTAGCAGTTACCAAAGAAAGGATAGCCAAATCGATATTGCTTAGGTCGGCAAAATCGGGCGCATTGGTGGTTGCAGATCTCGGGGGTATCGATAAAAGTGGGGACCTTTTTCCAATCCGCGCACTAGAGCATTGGATAAAATTAGCACATCCCAGGTTATCTGGGAATGAAAGGAAAAAACGACTCGGATCCTTGAAATTACGATTCTCCAGTGCTAGAAAATCCAAGATTGACGCCTCCACATGGAGGAGGTTCAGAAAGGATTGGGGCTCTTCTGAGTTCACAGAAGACGAATCGGAAATTAGGTTGATCGACATAAGGGGCTTGGGGGGTACAGCCGTCGAGTCGCTTGTCAGATGGTCCTTGGAGGGAAATAATCTACCATTGGTTCTTGAATTGAGTCAGCACATTCCCTCAGACCTTCATATCGAAGTTGCCACGCATCAAAGGGCCCGCCTCATTATGCTCGATTCTTTCATTGAGTCTCTTTCAGATCTTGACCAATTAGTCAATGATGATATCCGACCAGTACCTTGGATGAAACTTAGAACCAAGGCAGGACAAACATTTCCTGTCAGACTTCTTGAAAAATTTGGTTTCGAAGAATCCACAATTGTCGAAGAGTCACCTATTTCACCATGGAAATTATTGGGGATCGAAGAGGATTTTATTTCAGAAAATTTGGATCCTGAATCATTATCCATGGTCCGATCAGCTGTCTCTCAGTTCCCCGATGGAAATGAGGAGTGGGCAAATCAAATCGAAGCCAGGTATCCCTTGGC
>PBUX01000058.1 GCA_002728565.1 Methanobacteriota archaeon
AGGGGCCGTAGTTAGGGACTCATCCAATTATGATAGGTTCGCATGGGCTAGTGCCGAGGTTGGAGGTGGTTTTTCATTGGCAAAAGGAATCGTACTAGGCCTTTTCAGGGACCTAGGTGCCAATTTGGGTATGGTTGAGTTCTTACCCACGGAAAAGGGTCACGGGCCTTGGATAGCAGGCAGAGGTTCGCTGGTGAAATATAGTGATCACGTGGTTGGAGAGTTTGGAGAGGTTTCCCCAGAAGTTAGCTATTCTTTTGGAATTAAATCGCCAATTAATGCAGGAGAGTTCGACGTTGTTGCTCTTGGCAGCCTAATTTCTGACCCAGTCACCTAGTCGTCTTCCTTCTTAGAAAGAACTTTCATCGCATCCAGGAATCCCTTGTTCTTTAGGTGCTTATCCTGCTCAGCTGCTCTTTTCTCCTTTCCTTTATCCCTTTTATATTCAACAACATTTGTGACATATTTGGTTCGGGATACGCTCGGCTTTGAGGGCTTCTTCTTGAATGGCCATGGTACCGCCATGGCTGTCGAGTAAGGTGTGAGGAAATCAGTATTTCCCTCTTCTGCTCCATAAATAGTATTTTTCAAGTAGCTTTGACTACATTCGAACAATGGTTAGGTGCATTGGGGTCGATGAAGCGGGCAGAGGGCCTGTCATTGGCCCATTGGTTGTTTGTTCGGTATGTATTCCAACTGATCAACAAGACCTGCTGGAGCAGATAGGTGTTGATGATTCAAAGAAGGTGTCAAAAAATGAAAGGTTGCGAATGTTCGAGGAAATTAACTCAATTGCGGATCTAAGGGGATGGGGCATAGGAACTGTGATCTGCTCGGCGAAAGAGATTGACATATACATGAAAGGCTCAGATCTAAATTCCCTAGAGGTTTTTCTTTTTTCGAAGGCAATTCAGCGATCTTCAACTGACGCAGCAAGTCACAAGATACTCCTGGATGCATGTGACGTCGATGAAGGGAGGTTTGGTGTTAGGGTTAGAAGCGAATTAGGGCCAGAATGGGAGGACTGTGAAATAATTTCAAGGCATAAAATGGATGAGACTAGTCCCCTTGTCGCCACTGCAAGTATAATTGCAAAGAATATTCGAGATTCGGAAATGCGAAAACTCTCAGAAGAAATTGGATTTGACTTGGGGTCTGGTTATCCATCCGACCCTAAAACGAAGATTGCGGTTAGGAAGCTCTGCGAAGGAAATACTCCTGACGATTGCCTCAGATGGTCTTGGTCTACAGTGAAAAATACATGGAGCTCTTTGGGCAAGGGTGAGTTACCGATTAGAGGTTCGGATGGCCATAATTTTGTTCAATCAAGTCTGAATGACTGGAAATAGTGAGAATGGTGAAATGCGACCTTCCCCCGGTCAAGATGATTGCAATGGCTGATTCGGTAAAATGGGGTCCCGAAGTTGTCGAATTAGTCAGGAAATATGCATTGCAAAATGCAGTCGAATATGATGGCAAGGGTGAGGTCGGTAGTGTTCTAGGCAGGATTCTCTCCGAGAGAGATGATCTGCGAAGCTCTGCAAAGGAGTTGATTTCTCTAGTGAAAACAGAAGTGGAAGCTGCAAATTCAATGGCTGAAGAGAGTGGTCAGGAGTATATTCGCAGAGAATTAAGCAATATTTCACCTGAGGCCCTGAATAGGGAGAAAAAACAGAAAAATAAGGGTCTGAAAGATCTTCCTGGGAAAACAGAAAATGTTGTTCTCAGATTTGCACCAAACCCAAACGGCCCTCTTTCCTTGGGTCACTCTAGAGGAATTGTCATCAACTCCGAGTATGCAAAGCTGTACGATGGCAAAGTTGTGCTAAGATTCGACGATACCGACACTAGGGTGAAACCCCCCCATCCAGAGGCTTATGAGTGGATAGAGGAAGATTTCAAGTGGCTTTCTGGAAGACGGGCGGATGTTGTAATTCGAGCAAGTGAGAGGATGCCCTTGTATCTTGATTATGCTAATGAGCTACTCGAAAAAGGTCACCTTTACGTTTGTAGGTGTAGTCAAGAGGAATTTAGATCTTTTAGGGAAATTGGTGAAGATTGTCCATGTAGGTGTAAAGGCTGTGGGGAAAACTTGGCAGATTGGGAATTGATGAAGGACGGTTCTTTTACTGAAGGTAGCGCCGTTGTAAGAGTAAAGACCGAGATGAATTTGCCAAATCCCGCATTGAGGGATTGGCCGGCAATTAGAATCCAGCACAAGCCCCATCCAATGGTTGGTGAGCAGTACAAAGTTTGGCCCCTGCTAGACTTCCAAAGCGCAATAGAAGATCATGAGCAGGGAGTTACGCATATCATCAGAGGTAAAGATTTGATGGATAGCACAAGGAAGCAAACCTTTCTTTACGAAAAGCTTGGATGGGATTACCCTGAGACATTGTACTGGGGCAGAGTAAAGATTCACGAATTTGGTGGCTTTTCCACCTCTTCCATGCGCGAAGAAATTGAACAGGGCAAGTTTGAAGGATGGGATGATCCAAGACTCCCCACGATTATGTCCTTCAGAAGGCGTGGTTTTGATTCCAAGGCCATTAGAGATTTTTGGATAGACTTGGGACTTACACAAAAAGACGTTTCTATTTCCCTACAGACAATGGAATCATTCAACTCCAAGATTATTGATCAAAAGGTAGAAAGAAGGAGCTTTGTGGTAGATCCAAAGATATTGGAAATAGGCGAATCAGAAGGTCCGANGACTGTTCTTTCTCCCAGGCACCCTGAAGGAACGATCGAGGGGAGCAGGGAGTTCAAGATTAACAAAAGAGTTGTGATTCAGTCTTCGGATGCTAAAACCCATTTAGTTAGGCTAAAAGAGTTCGCAGATGTAGAAATTGTAGGTGAAATTATCAATATTCAATCAATGGATAGGTCTGATGATAGGCCAATAATCCATTGGCTTCCCGAGGAGTTTACCACTCCTGCGAGATTGATTCTTCCGGAAGGTGGTTCTCTGAAATCATTGATAGGAGTCATAGAAAGCTCAGAATTGGTAGTTGGTGAGACTTACCAACTAGAGAGGGTGGGTTTTGCCAGACTTGACTCAATCGATGATGGAGTAGCTACACTGGTGTGGCTTCATGAATGATGGCGGTAAATAATGGGTGCTCTTTTGGCCATATAATGAATACTATAAGGGTCGCATTGAAGGCTATGAAGCCAATCAGAGAGGTATGAGTGGTGCAAGAAACCTCATTCCGGGGCTGTTATGTTCGATGTTCTTTCTTGTTGCCATCTCCCCCTTAGTTACAGTTGCTGAAGAAAATACTTCTTGTTGTAATTCCAAGGAATTCGAGTTATACATGACTGGGGACGCTGACAACGGTAAATTGACGCCTTTCGATTCAAAATTAACAGAAGAGAAGAGTGCGTTGGTGACTCCCTCGCTCCTAGGAGAAGAACAAGTAGGGTCATGGGAAATTGAGTGGAGCTCGTCGGGCGACTATCCTGCAGGGACATGGAGCTTCAATATCCCCTATGAGGTAGTGGAAGCCTCGGGCGTCTCCACAAATGCGACAGTGCTTGTCAAGGTTGGTGGGAGCTCTTACCAAAGTTCTGCACAATTACCCGGAGTTTTCCTTGCGTCGACTGGGGTTTTACAGGTCCCGATTGAAGTCAATTCTGGAAGTATCTCCAAGGGGGATAAGATTGAGGTTTCTTTCTCATTGAGGAGTGTTGTTTTCAATAGTCCGAATAGTGATTCTGGGATTATATTTCTCTGGGGATCTGAACAAAATGATGCTTCGTTGACCCTTTCCTTCCCACTGGTAGAAGTGGAGATGAAGGAAGTTAATGTCCGAGGAAGTCTTATTTTCTTTCCAGTGACCTTATCGTCGGGTTTCTCTGATGAGATGTGGACTCGTTCATCAGGTGGTTTGACTGTACAAGGAACTGAGCTTTCGGAAAGCCCCATTGTAACTGTTTTCGAAGGTGGTGCTGAAGTTACATTTGTCTGGGAAGTACCTGATGATTTCTCAGGGCAAGTAAATAGTAAATTCCATCTTTCACCACAGGCAGGATTACTTATTGAAACTGACAAAATGCATAATATTGATTCAGGTGAAAACTATGGTGATGACAGTTGGTATCCAGAAGAAGAGCCATCCAGGAAGGGCCTTTCAAAGCTTGAAGTTGTGATTGATTGTGAATTTGAAGGAAGCTCGATGGAGAGGGAGACCACGATTAGATTTGATGGGCCGATGTCACAATGGACGAGATGGGGCTTGGACAACATTGGCAATAGTGGACTAGGCTCAAGTAGCTGGTGGAGAAACATGAACTCTTATGCAAACACAATTTCCGATACAGAAAGACAGAATGGAAGGGTTGATGATTCTGAACTAAAGGCCCTACAAAGTCATTTGAGGGGTTCGAAGTCTGACTTGAGCTCATTCCTTTCGAATGGACTNATGATTCAGCCTGATTCTCTTTTTGGAGTNAATCCGGTCGAGTTTGGGCCATTGGAAGTCTCTATTGACTTTGGAAAGACGCGNGCATTCAGTTCTGAGCAAATCTCAATCACAATTTCAAGCTCATATAANATAGCTAGCAANGACAGACAAACCTTGATNGAAGATTTTGTTAAACCNGGAGGTTATGACTTCTGGGANGTAGTTGGAATAAATCTTGAGATTAGGACGGGGATGCTTTCNGGCTTAGGTGGAGTTTACTCAGATAGTGAGATTATCGAATACGAACACCGAAGATGGGTGATAATGGAGGTACTCGCAATAAATTCAGTTGAATTGGAGGCTGATGAAGAGTTTAGATTAGAGATCTCAGCTGACAACTCACTAATTTTCAGCCCCCTTATTTCTGCTATGATCTCAGTGTTTGCGATTTGTCTTGCCGTTGGCATTGGTATTGCCATTACCAGAAAGAGATTAAGGGCCCCAAGTATGATTATGATCGGAGTAATGGGTTCTCTGACTTTCTCAATTTACTGGTTTGGACTACCTATGCAAATAGTTCTAGGACTTGTTTCATCCAGTGTCCTCCTAGTTTTTCCTGTGGCAATGATTTCGCCCATTAACGAGTCTGCTCAGTCTGAGAGGGCTAATTCGAAAGCTGGAAGGGTGAAATGTCCATCTTGCGGCAAGAAGAATCCTGTCGAATCCAGCGTAAGACCACTTAGGTTAGATTGCATTGGTTGCGGAAGCACATTGAGATTAGAGTGATGAAATGATGCCCGATCCAACGATCTGATCAGTTACTTCGGACGCAGCTTCTATTGGGGTTAGTGAATCCCAAAATGAATTTGCAAGAAGAATTTGAGAGGCCAAATCAGACTCCCATCCAGTTCCAATCACACAATGCCAAACCAATTCTTCCAACCTTGAGGTGGATGGTGTGCTCATCTGTAAGCAGTCTCTGATCAAAACAAATAGCGTCTTTTGCCTCTCCTGTAAGTTCATTGAATTCCATCCTTTGGAAATCTCGCTAAATTTTGACTTTTCCAACCATGGATAATTACCTAGGTTCAATTCTTGAACCTCGGTCAGAGGCACGATCTGGACCGTTCCCTCCAAGGAAAGGTAGTCGCGCAGAGTGGAATATACTGCATCATATGTGTTATCAAGCGCACTGGCTAGCCAGTTACCAGATAGGATCCATGGCTTCATTCTGCGCAATCTGTTACTATCTGGATTGATGCACTCTGCCAAAGCATAAGCCTGTGTAATTACAGTGAGTGGGCCCTTCCTAGAGTCTCCTGAGCTGCCTCTGAGGCCTTCCACTACTTGTGACTGTAAACATAGAGAGAATGGATGAATCTGGAAAAATGGCTCCCCTGCATTGGGGTCAGAATGAATCCTAATAATGGGTGATTCTTGCTGCTCAGATAATGAAAATCTCCTCCTATATGGTATTGAGGAATCCAAAAGAGCACATTCGACTGAAGCGAGTGCAATCGCACCGATAAGCGAGGGTTCTGAAACGATCAGTATGCGTGACTTTGACTTAGATATCTCGCTAGACGCGATAATGAATTCATCAGATAAAGATGAGAAAATTTGGTTCTCAAGCAGGTTGCCCACATCATCGCGATTAGGTTAGTGCAAATGAACTGAGCCTATTCGACCATTAGCCTCAATTGGTCTCTCTTGTATGTCCATTCTGGACCTAGTCTCTTATTTTCCTTATAGTACCTGGAAAGTCTCCTAATTTTTGATTCGCACAGTTCAAGCTGCCTTCTATTGTGAATGTCCTTGCCATTTTGAGATAGGTGATCGATTAGTCGCAGTGCCCTCCTCATAAGACTCATCAGGTCTTCAGGATACTTCGGAGAATTGCCAGATCTTGCGATAGTCTGGGAAATCCTCTCCCCTGTAACGAGTTTTGCATCTGGTACTCCATGCTTATCCCTAAGGGCGGTTCCGATCTCAGCTGAAGAAAGCCCTTCACCGGAAAGCCTGATAATTATCTCCTCTACCTCC
>PBUX01000010.1:0-2015 GCA_002728565.1 Methanobacteriota archaeon
CGAAGCCCACGCCTCCGACCAGCTCGTTCATTATGCGCTTCTTCATGGCTACCCCTCCTCCTCTCCCTATATATCATCGTCGTCACTACGAACGGCCGAAGTAGACCCAATACCAGAAGTATGTCGCAATGACGAGTCCCACTGGCCCATAGGGCTCATCCAGGGACCACTGGTAGAGATCGGTTGCGGCCCCCCAAATATCGGCGAGTAATCCCATGGACAGGCAAAGAGATGCTCGGCTTGAAAGGTTGGTTCATGATATGCGGTCAGCTTCCTGGCTTTCACTATCTTGAAATTGTATACAGACATGCCACAAGCACCGCGATCGAGAAGAAGAGGAAGAAGACGCTCCTCTTGACCACGACGCCCACGCTTCCTCTTCCTCTTCTTCTCAATATGGATGAGATGGGAAAAGAAATCAACAGAACAAACAAGCCACTAAAACAGAAATGATTGGTATAATTTGAATCGGGATTGTTGTCGCCATCGAATGAAAAATGAGCAGTGCATTCTTCCATGGCAAGGAAGAGTAGTATGAGCCCCGTGATGCGTAGTACCATTGGCCAAGATATGGAGGTTAGTTGGTCTTCCATATCGTTGTCCATGATTCTCGAGGGAGATGTCAGCCTTGAATGGTTGTTTCAGTGATATGTGGTGGGCCTGCCTGGATTTGAACCAGGGTCTATTGGTCCCAAACCAACAAGCATAGACCAGACTAACCCACAGGCCCTGGGCTGAAGCGGATGGCTCGCTGACATGAACTTTGCTAGAGCCACACCCAGGTATTTGGGCCCGACCTGAGGAGCTCCCCCTCTACCTCGGCGAGCCCCACAAGGTGCGAGGCGGACGGCTCGTCCACGCCAGCTGCGTCCAAGCGCTGCTGCAGGGACTCTAGGGAGAGGGTCCCGTCCTCCGACGTCGCCTCCTTCATCATGGCCAGCATCTGGGAAGGGGTGGGCTTGCCACCGACCCTCGGAGAGCCCGCGTCCCTGGACCTCTTGCTGATCTCCTGCTGGACCTCCTTGGGCGCGTTGGCCAGAGCCACTGCCTCGGAAAGCTCGGAGGGCTCGTCGAACGACCTCACCCTCCTCACCCTGCTGCTCCCGCACCTGGTGCAGGACGGGGAGCCGCTCGAGCTCGCGCCGAACGCCTGCCCGCATTCGCATCTCAGCATCTGCCACCTTTTCGCCACGAATGTTGTCAGGATTCAGGGTAAATGACCTTTCTCGAGCGTTGGATTGAATTGTGGGCCCCCATGCGTCATCCGTGGTCGATAGGAGGTCTCTGGGAATTGCCGCGTCTGCAATGCTTGTTCTCCTATCCGTTTCCAGGTCTTACATGGAGGGCGGAATCACCACCGAGGTTTGGGCATACCTGCTTCTAACCCCCATACCCGTTGCCGTAGCCCTGACTGGAGGGGAGGTCGCAGATGAGGCGTCCAGTGCAGTCGGTGACTGGGAGGAGGAGGGTGAAGAGGTCGAAGTCGATTGTGCTGAGGATCCTCTGGAGTTGGGCTTTGACGTCCCAGTACTGTAGCTATTCCTCTTTGGCGTCGGTTTCCTTCAACCATCCCTTCTCAGCGGAGTAGTCCCCGAGCTGCTCGAGCCTCTTCAGCCAGCCCTTTGCCTCTGCTGTCTTGGTGGTCTTGACGAGCCAAACACCGCCAAACAGGGTATCCCAAAGGCCGAGATCGTCCCGCTTGAGCTTATGGAAAAGGTAGTCCACAATCGAAGGAGTGAGAAAGGCGATACCGATCACCGCGAGAACCTGGCCACTGGTCTCCCCGATGTCTTGGAAAGATACAGCGAGCATTATTATGCCAATTAGGACTACTGGGAAGGTTAAGCCCTTGATCTGCAAGTAAAGCGGGTTGGGTTGCTTTGAGTTAGAGTTGACGTATTCCGTCCTGCTGATCCAGTTCCCTACCGTCCTAGACTCGCTCACATACCTCGGCATGAATATCAGGTTGAAAGCGGAAAGCAAAAGACCGAAAANGATCAGGTAGGTGAAATCCG
>PBUX01000010.1:2020-14296 GCA_002728565.1 Methanobacteriota archaeon
GNTCCCCAGGCGTTAATCAGCACGAGAGGGACGATCCAACCGTAGCTGACCNCGAAATCCGACAGTCTGCGAATAAGCTTCTGACCGCTAGTGGCTAACTCGAACCCTTCTGGGATGACCTTCGGGACCCTGGTCTTCTTTGCCTTGGCCTTCCTCTCACGGCGCTTGGACTTCCTCTTTGCTTTGGAGGGCTTTTCATTTACAGGCTCAGGGGTTGGTTCGGTTTCGGTCACTGGGGCGGCTGGTTCGGGAGTAGCTACCCAATCAGGCGCATTCGGGGAAGGTGCCGGTTCCTCGGTCTTGATTTTGTCTGCCTTTTCTAGTAGACCCATCACTCACCACCGTACCTTTCAGCGATAAGTTTGTACAAGTCGAA
Organism: Methanobacteriota archaeon; assembly: GCA_002728565.1. Lineage (GTDB taxonomy): Archaea > Thermoplasmatota > Poseidoniia > Poseidoniales > Thalassarchaeaceae > UBA36. The sequence goes on from PBUX01000010.1 coordinate 2,397, forward strand.
ATCGGGAGATTGGATGAAGTTCTGCATAACTGTCTCCGGCAGGTCACCAAGTAGTTCATTAATCATAACGAAGAACTCTGTNCTTGTGGCCTTGTTTGATGCCTCTGGGTCCTCGCCGACTTCACGGAAAAGTTGGAACGANTCCGACTCNACGAAGGTTGTAGTGAGCTCGTCTGGNAGCTCTCCCAAGAGGCTGTTGATGACATTGAAGAAATGTGAAAAGTCCTCATCAAGGCTCCTATAGCTCTGAATCGCGGTAACGAACTCAGGGAAGTCNAGTGTTCCAGATTTGTCCGAATCGGCCTTTTCGAAGAATGTGTTCANGGTNCNATAATCNAGGTTGGTAAGCCTATCAGATGGCACCCCTGTAGCCTCAGAGACCCGAGAGACGAAGTCATCGTCGGNCATGGCTTCNNCAAATTCATCGAACGTCATCTCATCATTTTTAGCGGGAGCGGAAATNAGCTCAACNGTCGGTTTGATGAGTCTCAGNTCATCTTGCTCCTTCTTCCTGAGNATGATTATCTCCTTGTCCAATTCGGATCCGAACCTNTCTGAGAACCGATCCATCAAAGTGCCGTCTTTCCTCGCGGAGGCTATTTCATTGATACGNCCGTAAATCCCGTCTCTAGAAGTTCCTATTGATGGGTCACGNGTCTTCCTACTCTCCCATACGGAGTTGAAGTCCTTCGGGGANTCGGNGCNCTCTGAGNNGGTNGATTCNGCTAAAGAATTCGCAGCGTCAAGAAGGTCCTTGTCATTGCTCAGATCTGGAGAAATACCCAGATCTGCTTGAGATAGTGGCATTGGAGGGGGCAAGTCAATTTCCGCCGGTGGTGGGAAGTCTANACCAGCAGGAGGGGGCATTTCTATTCCTGACGGGGGTGGTGGAACCAGCCCNGGGGGCAATGGTGGCTTGCCATCGGAAGAGCCTTCTGAATCATCATCNAACTGGTCCAGTGCNTCTTCCATGGTTTCTAACCGAAGTTCTTCACTATTCAATATTCTGTGATTAAGATACACGTATGCATCGATTANGCAGTAGATGGGCTGGCCCAGCCCTTCAACGTGAGGAAAGTAGCCATAGCCTCTGAAACTTCGAGGTTTTNCCCCNTACTGCCCTCAATNATTTCCCCGGAAATCTTCGCTACGATATCATCCCTAAGTAGTGTGACTGCCATCTTCCTCTGCTTGCTGAAAACCACAGTTTCGGATAGCGGGTCGAAGCTTCCCTTGGAGCTGGGGTCAAGACGGGACAGNGGAAATTCCGTCACTCNTAATCCAGATTTGCCGTGGAGGCTGCCCACCCACCTAATTACGCGCTTAGTGTCGACGGTAACCGCCTCGTCGGTCTCACCGGCGCTTGACATGACCACGGAGGAGTCCCCCTTTACCAATTCCCAGAAAATTGGAGTGCANACATCGCCGAATACTGAAAGAGAATAGTCATCCTTGAGTCTCTCGATCCTACGTGTGGATTTTGCTAGCTCGGCCAACTCACGAATCTTTGCCATACTTGTATTCTTGACATTGGCTCTCGGAGACTTGGCCCTCGACTTCAGAATCTCGTGCAGTTCACGGAGAGTGCGTTCACCCTCCTTGCCCCTCTCATCAACTATCCTAAGCTTTTCCAGGATTTCGCTCATTCCATTTTTCGCCCTTCCCCCCCAGCCAATTTCGCCGCCAGAAATGGCCGATTGCATATCTATCCCCTCCCCTCTGATGTAATTCACNATCTCCCTTCTTGCATTGGAATCCAAGTGCAGAAGATTTGGATCCCTCACGTGTATGTGGAAACCCCTGTGCCCAGAGAATGANGTCTGAACATTTGATTCTTTGAAGCCGAACTCTGGCTCTAGGAACTCAGACCAAAGCCTCCAAGCCTGATCCTGGATTGTCTCCATCATCATCGGGAAGTCAGAGTCTGACACCCCTGGAAGGTGGTCACCGTCCAAATCGAATATCAGGTCAGCCCCCCTCCACCCCTTATCCNCCATCTTCCTGTTTGAAGGGTCATCATAGTAAGCAGTACTGTGGAAACATGAGTGTGGCGTTCTATTTTTCAGATAGTTTAGCAGTGATGTTTTGTCGTTGAACGACCTGTGCCTATCAGGGGGNGAGCTTCCCCAAGGGATGAACATCCACTCCCTGGATGGCAATCTTGGAGGGACCCAGATAGATTGGGGAGACAGTGAGCCGTAGTATTCGGAGAACCGGAGCGCGAAGCGACTCCAACCATCGGCCATGCCCAATGACACGCTAGGTGGGAAATAAGGTTTCAATCTAGGCGGAGACCNCCGACTTCTTTGCCGGATGTAGCTGGAGATGCCCCTGTTTGCTCGATATACGCCTCCCAGCAAACAAAATTGTCATCNAAAACTATGGCCTCAGCGAATGTCATAGCCTTTCCAGTAATTGCGCAGATGGGGCCTAGCTGACCAGTTGCTGTAGAAAGCTTGTTGGGATCGGGCATGTTAACCCCTGGGGNGATNCGCTATTGATTATTGCGANTCAGACANTAGGGGGAAAACGCATTTCAACTCAATGCCTCGGCCCACGTTCATGNAGCCTGATGCCAACNAAATCAGAATCGGCCACTCCCCAGACCCCGATGACGCATTCATGTTCTATGCCCTCACCGAAGGACTGATAGACACCAAGGACAGGAGCTACGAACACTGTCTTGTAGATATTGACACGCTAAACCAAGACGCGAAGAACGGGAAGTACGAGGTCTCCGCAGTTAGCATNCACTCNTTCCCGAGCATATCNGATAGCTATTCTCTGATGAACTGCGGAGCTTCCATGGGAGAGGGCTATGGTCCGATGATTATTGCCGGTTCCCCGATGAATTTGGAAGACGTCAGAAGCATGACGATTGCGATACCCGGGGTTTCGACAAGCGCGTACCTCGCACTGAGGCTTGCACTCGGTGAAGTCAAAANCANGGAGGTCCCATTCGATGAAATCCTGCCGGGGGTCCGCTCAGGAGAATTTGAAGCAGGCGTCATTATTCACGAAGGTCAACTAACCTGGGAAGAGGAGGGCTGCCATCTTGTTCTCGACCTTGGGAAGTGGTGGAACGAAGAGACTGGGCTGCCGCTTCCCCTAGGTGGAAACGTNGTCAGGAATGATTTGGGNGCTGCTGCTTGCCNGGAGATTGCAGATGACGTNAGGAGGAGCATAGAACATGCCTTAGAGCAGCCGGAAATGGCATTGGAATTTGCGATCAAGTGGGGAAGGGGCATCGACACAGAAACAAATGAGGAGTTTGTCAGAATGTATGTGAANCAGAGAACCGTTGATTANGGAGAGGAAGGGCGCGATGCAGTCAGACTATTCTTGAAGAAGGGGCAGGCCATAGGTTTGATTAGGGAAGACTTCGAAGTGGATTCGATGGCATTTATTGGAGAGTGAAACATGGAAAGAGACAAACCNGAGATTAGTGAATTCGGATCGGTTGATCCTGCGCCTGCTAGTCAGGAAGTCGGCGTGGAGAGCCTTCGAGAGACNCTCTGCGACGAAAACGAAAAGATGTTCATTAGGATGAGGGCATTATTCGCTTTGAGGAACATTGGCGGGGAGGAATCAGTTGATGCCCTGGCTGACGGATTTGNCTCGGCCTCGGCATTGCTGAAGCACGAAATCGCATATGTTCTGGGNCAGATGCAGGATAGCCATGCAGTTGGCTGTCTGATTGAAAGGTTGGAAGACCTGGAAGAGGACGTAATGGTCAGGCACGAGGCGGNTGAAGCCCTGGGGGCAATTGGCGACCAAAGGGCGATGAGCACACTTGAGAGTTTCCAGAACGACGANGAGGTCGTAGTTGCTGAATCATGCGAGGTTGCCATAGACTTACTGAACTGGGTATCCAGCAAGAATCTNGAATACGCAGATTAATCCAAATCAAACCATGTTGGCCCATCGGTCATATCGCAAACTTCGGCCAAGAAATGCGATAGCCCAACTCTACTGTGGTCATCTAGCTTGTTGCTGACTTCCTGTTGAAAGTACATCTCGGTCCNCTCCTGACTGAGTCCTATTTTCTCAGATGAGCTTCTGACGACAGCTTGCCTGATCGCNNGGTCTTCNTCGAAGGATTCGTATTGNGAATACATGTCAGTGCGTGCCTCTCTGATTAGATCAATTGGGGAGTCCCTCCTAGCAGCAAAGACGCCGAATACCATTGGTAAGTTGGTCAATTCNCCCCAAGTAGAGCCCAAGTCAAGCTGTACCAGTTCGGGATGGTCAATGGAAGAAGAAAGCGCACGATTTCCTATCAGTAAGGCACCGTCGCAAGCTTCCAGCATCGAGTCAAGATCGGGTCCCATTTCCACCAATCTTGGATCCATGGACTTCCTTTCTAGAATCCATCTCAAAAGTGACTTCGAAGAAGATGAGTCGGAGGGCAAGGCAATGTCCCGCATCTGGTCAATGGGCCTTTTTCCAAAAAGTAGGACAGAGCCGACCCTACCGCTGCTAACTATCCCCAAGTCAGGAATCAGCTGAAGTATATCGGAGTTAGCAGCGTAATCGGCAGTAGGGATCGGAGCAGTTAGGCAATCCTGCCTCAGAAGGTGCCCAGTGAGCCAAGTCGGTGGTGCTGGCAGGATTTGCCANTTGTCTTCAAGAGAGTGAAACACTGGATCGCAATTGATGAACGAAACCCTGCCCAGGGTTCTTTTCCATGACATCATTTTCACCTAAACATCAGTCAAAACCGGCAATCTCGCATCTTGTGGTTTGCTAACCCTGACGTATTCCTCGGTTTGACTGTAGTCAGAGTTTCTCTTNACAGGTACCAATCCCGCAGACTCGATCAATCGGGAAAGTTCGTCTCGAGAGTAGTCCAGCCTTGTAGTGCTGCCTGCTTCGTGCATTATTTCCTCATTGCCGACTGTGCCGTCAATGTCATCGGCTCCCGAGTTGATAGCTATGGATGACAAACTATCCCCGATATTCATCCTATATGCCTTGATGTGGGGTATGTTGTCCAGCATAATCCTGGATACGGCTATCACTCGGATAATCTCATCGGCTGAAGCCAACTTTGCCTCTGGCAGCCTGGACTTGTCTGGCAGAAAGGGATAGGGGACAAAACACTGGAAGCCACCAGTGGAGTCTTGCTGGTCCCTGAGNCTGTCAAGATGAGTGATNCTGTCAGAGGTATTCTCTACAGTGCCAAAAAGCATTGTACAGTTGGTGGGGATGCCAAGAGAGTGGGCATCAGAGTGGATTGCTAGATATTCATCTGATCTCTCCTTGCCCCTGCAAATTCTATCTCTTACTGAATCGACTAGGATCTCTGCGCCTCCCCCGGGCAAAGAGTTGAGTCCCGCGGATTTCAAAATGCTGAGAGTCTCTAGTATCGAGAGNCCACTTCTGGACGCTATGTGCTTGACCTCTATTGCAGTTAGGGACTTGATGTGTATCCAAGGGAAGCGTGATTTTACCCTGGAGTACAATTGGGCATAGTGCTCAACGGTCCAATCTGGGTGCAGGCCCCCCACCGCGTGTACTTCATCGATCGAATCTGCAAATGGCTCTATCCTTGAGACAAACTCATCCACGGAAAGAGCGTATGCGTCCGAATGCCTCACTCCCTTCCTGAACGCACAGAATCTACAGGCTAGAGTGCATATGTTAGTGGTATTTACATGAAGGTTATCGTTGAAGAATACCTGGTCCCCAAATCTGGACCTCTTTATGAAATCGGCCAAAGATGCCAGACCCGATAGCGACTTGTGGTTGAACAGAGCCTCTCCCATGCCATTAGAAATCCTCCGTCCATCGAGCAATTCCTCGAGTGCCTCCCTGAGCAGTTCATCATCAACCACTGCCATTGGAGGTTGCATTTCGGACATCCTGGAANTCCAGCCATCACTAGACGTCGCCTCTCCTATTTTCATTACACTAAGGCGAGGAAGTAATCTGATTTGAACCCGACTAGAGGTAGTTTTCCGACCAATGATTATTGAAAACNATCAATAGCCTAACCATTCGAACAACACCATGGGCGAGTNGCTCGGTCGTCTTAGCATAGAAGAATTGGAAGAGATGTCCAATAATTGTAGATTGGACATAGTCCGAATGACACATGCAGCAAAGTCAGGGCATCCGGGGGGGTCCCTGTCAGCGATTGACCTGATTGTTGGCTTGTATGGTTCTAACTTCAGGTTCAGGACTGATGAACCTAATTGGCCAGACAGGGACCGATTCATTTTGAGCAAGGGTCATGCAAGTCCGGCCATGTACTCGCTGCTCCATCAGCTGGGAGTGATTAGCGAAGATGACATAATGAGNTTCAGAGAGATTGGCAGTGTTTGCCAGGGTCATGTTGACATGAAATGGACAGAGGGGGTTGACTTCTCGGCCGGCAGCCTTGGCATGGGGCTTTCATTTGGGCTAGGGGGTGCTTTGGCGGCGAAAATGGACTCTAGTGAGAGGCAAATCTGGGTGATGCTGGGCGATGGAGAGACTCAAGAGGGGGAGGTTTGGGAAGCAGCGATGTCTGCATCTTTCCACGAAGCTGGGAACCTAAAGGTCATCATCGACAGGAACGGNATCCAGAATGACGATTTTGTGAATAAGCAAATGGAAATAGGCGACATAGGNTCCAAATTTTCTGCTTTCGGTTGGAGGACCAAGGAGATAGATGGGCATGAGATGACNGAGGTGGTGAANGCTATCGATTGGGCNATTTCCATTACCGATCAGCCAGTTGCGATCATAGCGAACACGGTAAAGGGCAAGGGTGTTTCATTCATGGAAAACAATCCTGATTTCCATGGAAAGGCGCCCAGTGATGATGAGCTTGCNATTGCTTTGGAGGAGTTGNNGTGAGTTCCCCNTCCGNTGGCGGNGCTTCACGTGATGGATATGGTGCAGCATTGCTGAGGATTGCTGAGAACCCAAAGGTTGTCGTTCTAGAGGCAGACCTTGGCAAGTCCACNAAATCATGCCTATTTAGATCCAAATACCCNGAGAGAACGTTTTCTCTTGGNATCTCAGAACAAAATATGATGCTTGTTGCAGCTGGATTAGCGGAAGCTGGGAANATACCATTTGCAAGTACGTTTGCAATTTTCACCGAGAGGGGTTTTGAGCAAATTCGTAATGGAATTGCGAGACCTGGTTTCCCAGTACATATTTGCGGTAGTCACGGGGGAATTCANACAGGCACTGATGGNAGCAGCGCGCAATCAATAGAGGATTTGGCGATATACAGGGCCATTCCAGGGATGACAGTTATACACCCCTCGGACGATCTNTCTGCAGAGGAGCTGACAGTGCAGCTACAGTCCTTGGAAGGCCCCTCTTACATGCGCACAGCCAGGAATAAGACTAGGAGAATTTACGATGATGTGAACTCCAAGGAGTTGCGGATCGGGAAGGGCTCCACNCTGAGGTCTGGCAGTGATGCTGCGATAGTCGCTTGTGGAGTAATGGTTGAGAGGGCNCTAGANGCNGCCAACTCNCTATCGGGTGANGGGNTCGAATGCACAGTCATTGACATGCACACAATTAAGCCACTAGACGAAGACCTCCTCTCGAGTCTTGCTGAGATCTGCGGATGTATTGTGACAGNCGAAGATCACTCAATAATTGGTGGCCTTGGTGGCTCAGTTGCAGAGTGGTCTNCGTTGAATTGCCCCNTNCCCNTAGAGATGGTCGGTGTAATGGATCGATTCGGCGAGAGTGGCTCAACGGAAGATCTGATGAGGGAAATGGGACTAAATCCGGAGAACATAGTGGATTCTGTGAAGAAATGCATTAGTAGGAAAAATGAGCTCTAGCGCATAGCATACCTGCGTTCAATTCATAGGGACGGGGACTTCGAGAATGCACTGGATGTCTGATGCGGACGCGATTAGCAGGCTACTAGCTGGGGAGATCGAAGNTTCTGAGATCGAAGCTGATGAGAATCTCTATTCCATGGCATTGCGTATTTATGGCCANGAAGCTCTAGAAGATATGGGTGTGTCTCCACCTGAGATCACGACATCTGTTCAGAATGAGTCTCCAGCGCCNCTTCCAAGTGAGGTCACACTGCCTGAATTCACCCCAGAGATGACGGATTCCAAAGATGAGCTGGGCGATTCAGAAAAGGGCCGATTCAGAGTATTGACCTTCTTGTTTGGCCTTTCAGGGATGATTGGGGTCATACTGAACATGGTTGTTGGTGTCGGTGCNGTGTTATGCTCGGTTGGTCTCGCAGATATGAAGCAGATTTGTGGTGAAGGNAAGACCAAGNTCGTATGGCATGAGGGTTACACATGGGATGGATTGCATCAGATCGAAACATGGGCGGATCCCATGAGCTTCAATACTACTGACTTAGTGATGTTGGCTGTATTCTTTTTGATTACGATCATTGGCCTTTTCGTAAGGAAATGATCAATACATTCTTGCTATGTGCTGCCTTTTTGTCGTTGTTTTTCCCGATATGGCGCAANNCCTTTCNTTTTCATATNGGGAGTCGCACTCTCCAAGAAGGGTCATTCCGGTCANTTTCTCCAANACCTCNGCATCGGAGTCATTGCCATCGAATGGCAATTCGTAGATGACGCCGTCCTCTATCTCCTCTGAAAGTTCCATTATGCCNGATTTCTCAATAATCTTTGGGAGAGGTTTGACCAATCTAGAGAGGGTTTCCTCAGCACGAGAGCGTAGGTCTTCAGATATCTTGGCAAGAGTCGTCGTGACAGTGGATCCTAGATCTTCGAGTGGAGAGTCGAACTTTTCCCCGGTTCTTGTCGANATAACGCACTTATTCTCCTTGATNTCACGAGGCCCGATCTCGATCCTNATTGGGGCNCCCTTGATTTCCCAATCATAGTGCTTGACNCCTGGCCTTACATCCCGGTCATCCACCTTAATGCGGAATCCAGCTTCCTTTAGGGAATCAGAAACGGACTTGACCACTTTTGTCACTTCNGCATCGGCATGAGCGCCTATTGGCATTATGACGACCTGNAATGGTGCGATCGCTGGTGGCATGATCAGNCCCTTGTCGTCGCCATGCATGCCGACTACTGCACCAAGGAGCCTCTCGGACATCCCGAAAGTAGTNTGATGGCATAGTTTACTCTCGCCTTCGGGAGTCTCGTATTTCAGATTGAAGGCTTCCGCCCATTGGTCGCGATAGTGGTGGTAGGTTGCTACTTGCAATGTACGACCGTTTGGCATGACGACGTCGGCTGCTTTGGAGAACCATGCGCCGGGNAAGGTATCCCACACTGGACGAGTGGANACTATTGTCGGCAGGCAAAGNTCATGCATAATCTCCCTCACCATTGTCGCGTCCTCTGAAATTTGCCTATCAGCACCCTCCTGATCGGCGTGNACAGTGTGAGCTTCGAAGAAATGGATCTCCCTGACCCTGATGAATGACCTAGTTTGCTTAGTTTCGTATCTGAATGTATTTACAATCTGGAAGGTCTTGAGTGGGAGATCTGCATGACTGCGAACCCAGAGGGAGAACATGGTGTACATCGGGGTTTCCGAGGTCGGCCTTAGGAACATGGGGATTTCGAGTTTGTTCTCGCCNCCATGGGTCACCCAGTAAACCTCCTTCTTGAACCCGGGAATTTCTTCGTCCATCCTCAATTCTGANGGGTCTATCCCAGCCTCTCTGGCGGCCTTGAGNCGAGCNACCAGCATATTCTCTTTGTCGAGAAGGTCCTCTGGGACCAAGAGAGGAAAGCTGTATTCCTGGTGGTCCGTCTTCCCCATTTGTGTTCTGGCGAGTCCGTCAATCAGTCTCATCGCTGACAAGCCATAAGGCTTCCATACATCCATTCCCTTGATCGGATAGCGCTTATCGACGAGGTCCGAAATCTCGACTATGGCAGGATACCAGGTGTTGAAATCCGACTTGGGTGGGATTCCCCTCTTCGCCTTGCCGTGTCCTGCCATAATTATTTGGCCTTGACCATAGGGCTTGAAACATTCGTTACTGTTTGGCTTATGAGACTAGGGATTCGATCGTTTCGCACAAATCAGTTCGCCCNCCCAGATTCCTAGAGGTGCCATNAGGTAGGGTCAGGACGTGCCCGGANGAAGTGGAAGCGCCCCCCTCGTTGAGATGGTTGCCAAACACCGCATTGACCCCATACCTCTCAATCAGCTTCATTGATGACTCGATCAGATCTTCTTGAGACCCCCCGACTGCTAGCTTGAAGGCGATTCTGAAAGTCCCTNTGGTATATTCGGAGAGCTCCTCGATGTGCTTCTTTCCGGGACTNAGCTTCACCGNCCAGTCTCCTGATTCGCTTCTCCTTTTTCCTTCCTCGAAATCTGGAATGTAATCGAGCACTGCAGCGGCATGGATCCACACCTCGGGGGGTGCATCCGATTTTGATAGNGCTGTGCAGATCTCCAGCATCCCATTCGGATCTGAGTCCGTGATGACTCTCGGAAGAGGGAATGATGGAGNTGTGGAAACTTCGCCAGCGATGCAGATCACCTCATGCCCCATTCGGAACAAGTGCTCTGCTATACTCCACCCTGTAGAGCCAGTGGATGTATTCTGGATTGCTCTTATTGAGTCGATTCTGCCCCTATTAGAGCCAAGGGTGATTGCCACCCTACGCCGACCTTCCATCGAAGAGTTGACCAGGTTTGATGCTAAAGCAACAATTGAGACTGCGTCGGGCTGCTTCTTCCGNCCTTCTGACGATTCCTCGAAGTGAACAGATNCNCCCGTAGACTCGAGCGANTCTAGGAGCTCCTGTGTGACTGGATCGTGAAATAGGTCATCGTGCATCGAAGGGACGAAAAGCATCGGGGTGCCATTCCCCCTAGAAGCGGAGAGAGCCATCATAAGTGGTGAGTCNATTATCCCATGGATATGCTTTGAGATGGTGTTCCTAGTCGCTGGAGCCAATATTACNCAGTCGAAAGAGCCCAACTGTGACATCTCTGGAGCTCCAATCCGATAGNACCTNNGATGAGGACCCCCAGGAAATGGCAAGNGGGGATATCACCTTCTCTGCGCTCTTTGACATTATTGCTGTAACNGATGCGCCATGCCTCCTNAGCTCACGGGAAAGCTTCACTGATTCGACCGCTGCAATGCCTCCTGACACGGCCAAAAGGACCTTGCGGCCAGAAAGGCAATTGCTTGTCTGAATCACTCCCGTATCGGTTCGCACAGTCACGCTAAGCCCGAGTTATTCATAGGGTCGTCGATTTAACTGGATTCTCCTGGAGATTGCAGAGCGACTGCTATCCCCATTCCCCCGCCAATGCACATTGCCGCAATGGCCCTGTTAGCTCCCTCNCTNCTCANGATGCTCCCGGCCTTGCAAGTTATCCTGGCCCCGGATGCCCCCAGAGGGTGGCCGATGGAAATCGCCCCCCCGTCGATATTGACTATTCCGGGATCGAGCCCGAGTTCCCTGATGCAGGCTATGCTTTGGGAGGAGAACGCCTCATTTAGCTCGAAAATTTCTATTTCGGATGACTTCCATCCGGCCCTAGATAGAGCGAGCTTGGTTGCAGAAACTGGCCCCATCCCCATCATCTCTGGCGGGCATCCAGTCACAGCGACTGAGACAATCTCAGCTATTGGAGATAGGTTGTTATCTGAAGCAAATTCCTTGCTGCAGACCAGCGAAAATACNGACCCATCTGTAAGTGGGGACGAGGTTGCTGCAGTTACGGACCCATTAGCAGAGAATGCCGGTGGAAGTTTTGACATTGAGTCGATGGATGTCCCCGGTCGAACGCATCCATCATTGCTGACAAATGACCCATTGTCAAGTTCAATGGCAACTATCTCATCGTCGAAATTCCCACTGGAGAATGCCTTACTTGCCCTCTGATGAGAAACTAGGGCGAATTCTTCTTGTTCTGACCTGGAGATATTGAATTCCTGAGCGACATTTTCAGCGGTC
>PBUX01000059.1 GCA_002728565.1 Methanobacteriota archaeon
AGATGGTTTGGGCAACCCAATAGGTTATTTCAGGGAAACAGCGAGTCGCCTACTATCCCCTGCTCGCGAAGGAGCTGTACCTCCAGACCCTAGGAGGGTTGTCGAGCTAGCCCAGGAAGAGTCCCTAGCAAAAGGAATCACTACCTTTCACGATGCTGGATCCAGCTTTGAAGCCATTGACGTTTTCAAAGAAATGGCAGAAGACGGAAGTTTAGATATCCGGCTCTGGGTCATGGTACGAGAGTCTGTCTCAGAACTCGCCGAACACCTGGCTGACTACAAAATGATTGGTGTGGGTGAAGACCGGTTGACTGTTCGGGCGATTAAAATGTCTATCGATGGAGCCCTGGGCTCGCATGGTGCCTGGCTTTTAGAGCCCTACTCTGATCTCCCTGAAAGTGCAGGGCTAAATACTTCTGACCTTGAAGATGCAGCGGCAACGGCTGAACTGGCGATACAGCACGGATATCAGTTTGCCATGCATGCGATCGGTGACCGTGGAAACCGAGAAACTCTCGATATTTTCGAGTGGGCCTTCACCAACAACCCTGATGAAGAAGACTTGAGGTGGCGTGTTGAACATGCTCAACATCTCCATCCAGATGACATTCCTCGATTCGGCAACCTCCAAGTGATCGCTTCGATGCAAGGGGTGCATGCCACATCAGACGGCCCCTGGATCACTGATCGGTTGGGCCATGAACGCGTTGAATGGGGAGCCTATGCTTGGCGGGATTTGATGGATGCTGGAGCGATCATCGCAAACGGAACCGATGCTCCTGTTGAAGATGTAGATCCAATCGCTAGCTACTATTCGAGTGTGTCGCGAATGATGGGCAACGGTGAAGTACTGACTCCACGACAAAAAATGACTCGGATGGAAGCCCTAAAATCGTACACGATCAATAATGCCTATGCGGGATTTGAAGAAGACATTAAAGGCTCCCTAGAGGTGGGGAAACTTGCGGATATTACTGTCCTCGACCGCGATATTCTGACAATTCCTGAAGATGACATTCCGAATATTGAGGTCAGCTACACCATTGTCGGTGGTGAAATCATGTTTTCTGGGGATAGTAACTGAGATACCAGTCTCAAGAATAAAATCAGAGGGCAGTAGCAATAGATTCAAAATCCTGGCCGACGATATCCTTGTAAGTCTCTGGATCTGTTGCGCCTTCAGTTGAGAACACAAGAATGCGAGAAGTATCACATAACTGTAACTGTTCCCTCAACTCTCCATCTTGGCTGACGGCCTCCAATCCGATTAAACCCGTCACACCAGATTCACCCGCTACGACAGGAGAATCATCCCCCCTACCTTCAGCTAAACGTCTCATCCAGGGAGCCACCCTATCGTCACTGACCGTCATGAAAGCATCAATGCCTGGAGATAGTATTTTCCAGGCCAAAGAAGAAATCTCCCCACAAGATAATCCCCCCATTATCGTTTCTAGTGTGCCAGAAGCTGAAGCTGGAACACCAGCCACAGCGCTCTGGTACAGGCAGTCGGCCTCGACGGGCTCTACAACTGTAATGATAGCTCGATCAGATCCGTAGCTTTCCCACAGATGACCGCAAACAGCCGCAGCCAAGCCACCGACCCCTCCCTGTATAAAGATGTGAGTAGGCCATTCGGACTCAGGTAACTGTGAGAATGCTTCCTCAACCATTAGGGTATAGCCTTGCATCACCCAGCTGGGTATCTCCTGGTACCCTTCATAGGAAGTATCCGAGACAACCTCCCATCCATTAGCTTCTGCGTCATCGGCTGCACGCTCGACTGCTTCATCATAGTTGCCTTCTAACCGAACTACTTTGGCCCCAAATGAAGCGATCTCTTGAACGCGCCGCTCAGTCACATGTGCCGGGACATAAATGACACAATTACAACCAAATTTCTGTGCTCCCCACGCAACCGACCTGCCATGATTACCATCTGTAGCGCAAACAACGGTAAAGGACTTGGCGTCCACATCTCTCGCAGACCCTCGTTCCAATACTTTGGAAACTGCGTAGGACCCCCCTAAAGCTTTAAAGCTTGCGAGTCCAAAGCGGGTGGATTCGTCCTTCACAAAGACTTTTTGGACACCCAATTCTTCTGCTATGGTGGCAAGCGAGTATAGCTGGGACGGACAATAGCCATCCCAGCACTCAATCTCTGCTTTAGCTCGCTCGTACTCTGAGAGAGAAACTACCGAGCGTTCCGTATCTCCATAGGTTCGCTCTCGATCTAAATTCTGATTGATTAGGAATGTCATTAGCTTAGATGACCAAAATCACTCGAATTAACGTCTAACCATGACGGCGTCTCGAATGACCTTTCGAACCTCCATTGTTTTCCCGGCCGCTTCTACCGACTGCCAGAGTCGATCAATCGTTTGCTGGTCAACCAGGCCTCTAGCCACGTCACCTCGAGGAGTCCACAAACCTTGATCCACGCGGAACTGATGGACAGCCTCCACCACATCCTCAGTGTAAGCTTGCGAAGCCGCATTCAAAGAAATCTCAGTCTCTTCAGACATGTAATATCCTATTGCATTAAGCAAAACCCTCAGTTGCCAGACGTCATTACCCGCCAACCTCTGCAAATCGCGATACCCTAAAGTCTGTGAAATCGAGTTGTAAATTCGTCTGAGCTCGGCGATCGGAGTTGGATGCTCGCAGACATTAATATTGGCAGTTACCTGGTCTTGTCTCCTAGAATTCCCTGGCCTAGGATCAGCGACTATTACTGCGGCCGATTGTAATCTCCCGTCTCGTTTGTCTCCCCCGGCAATCTGACCTGCCATCAATGCTTCGATCAGACGATCTGAAAGATGTCGTTCGGTTCCTTCGCTGGACTCAAAACTCTCTGCAACCGCTGCCAACACCTCTGGGCCGACCAGAATATTTCCTTGTGTGACATAGTTAGGCCCCTCCCGATGTCCTGCCCAGTAACTCGGTCCCGTTCCTGTATGCTGTGCCTTCGTTCCATCTAGAGAGATCACTCCTACCTGTCGCCTGGCCGACATGGTGTCTCCCGCTACCGCCGTGGATAATGCCTCACCAGCATCCATGCCGGATTCGATGAAATCCAGCAGTTCCGTACCGTACTCTACCCTTGTGCTGGCCTGGGTTGCCACTGCACCCACCCCAGCACGAACCCAGGGTACAGCATTTCCCACGCAAGCTACACGGGTCGTCACTGCTACACCGGATTCTCTGGTTTCGGGATCAATCGCAGCGATAGAAAATGTTGAAAAATGCATGTCAGGACCCCATGAAATCGGCTCCTGAGCTGAAACATTTTGAAAAAGACCTACAATCAGTATCCAAAGAATTGAACGCATCAACATATAATAACCCCCTGCTTTATATCAGTATCAGAAAACCATGCCGCCAGTTAAATCACAGCTCTCTTGAATCTGGAACTAAGGACCATAATAGCGAAAGGGGCTAAACATCGATTACTCTAATGGGCGCTCGTACTGTTTGCCCTCAAGCAAATCTGACGCTACTCTCAATGGTACGATATATCGATATAACTAAGTTCGGAGGGTGTTATGGAAGTCGATCGCAGAGCTTTCCTAGCCACAGTGGGAGTCGGTGCACTTGAAAGAATGTCTCCCGAAGATAAGGCGGAAGAATTAGAACACTATATGATTCACATGCTCGAAGAAGAGCATGCGGAGAAAGAGGAGCCTTTATCGGAAGATGAGAAAGCGGAGCTAGAAGAGCAGGAGAGAACTTCTCGTCGTGGTACTGGTTCGCTGTTCAGTTCGATGAGGGAACTTGAGCCGATGCCTGCGAATGCCACTCTTGAAGATTTCTTTAGACTTCGCTTCGCCCCTGCTCGCCACGTGCTTCAAAGTGCTAATCATGCCTTGATGACTGGACAACCAGAAAGAACAGTGCTCGCATGTCTACTGCACGACACAGTGCAAAATCTGATCAAGGTTGACCACGGTTATTGGGGTGCTCAGCTTTTCGCTCCATACGTTGACGAACGGGTTGCATGGGGTATCAAGTATCACCAAGCACTGAGATTCTATCCTGACGAAGAAACGGGTTATGAATATCCCGAAATGTACAACAGAATCTTCGGTGAAGATTACGTGCCAGAACCTTACATCGCAGAAGCGTATAAGTACTGTCGGGCGCATAAATGGTATATGGAATCTCGCTTGATTACTGTAAATGACACCTATGCGTTCCAGGACGGTGTAGATGTGTCCATCGAGCCGTTCATCGATATTATCGGTCGCAATTTCAAGCAGCCCAAAGAAGGACTGGGTAATGATAATAGCCCCACAGCACATATGTGGCGCAGCATGGCAATGCCGGACAGGCCTCTGTAAGCAATATTTGCACGGGTAAAGAACGCAAAAGGCCTAGCTTTCTTCTCTGAGGAGAGCTAGGCCTTTTCTCATACGATCTTCCATATCCGCTGTCCAAGAAGGAAGGTTCTCGATCCTTTCGGGGGAATCAAAGGGGCCCAATAATTTCATCTTCCACTCAATCTTTCCCTTTAGGGATGCAATATGATTAAAAGTGGTATAGGGCCAGGCTCCATCCGCTACGAGAAGATAAACTTTCCACTGTCGTCCATTGAGAAGGACCCTTAAAGCACCTGTTCTAAAAGGCAACAGTTCCCCGTCCCAGGAACGTGTCCCCTCTGGATAAATTACTACCGGATTTGGACCATCAGCAGCTTTAATAAGTTTTTTCAGCCCAGCTTTTCTTCCTCCCCGAGAACTAACGGTAGGAAAATCGTATAGGTCTAGAAAATTGGAAATTAGCGGAACTCCCTTTTCATGTTTTTGGTGTGTGACAATCAAAGGATAGCCTTCCCGAATACATTTTATGGCTAGAGGTATATCCAATAGAGACTGATGGTTCATCAATATCAGGACTTTCGAATCCGCCTGTATCACAGGCTGGGTTGGAAAATCACCCACGCCAGTGACTCTGGCTATATTGACAAAAGTACCAGCGATCCACTGGCACCATTTGGTAAGAATGTACTCACGCTTTCCAGGGAAACACCTAAGAACTAAGGGCAATAGTGTTCTCTGAATCAATTCGTGTGAAAACACGAAGACCCCAGTTATAAGAACCAAGAAAAACGCCCTAACTCGTGTCATGTTAACTCCCGATTTTTACATGACCGTTGCTACTGTTCCCCAACCACAGCACATTATAATATCACAAAAGTCAATCAGGGACACTAAATTTTCATCTTTTTTAATGAAGTGGAGAAACTCCCGTGAAACCACAAAATTTTAATTTTACTAATCGTTGCTTGGCACTATGTTGNGCACTGCTNTTTTCCATGTCACTGCCAGATCTATCACAGGCTCAACAAACCAGCATGGACGAGCGCGTCGGAGATTGGATGTANATCGGTGGAGACGTAGGTAGCCAGCGATATTCCGAATTAACACAAATCAATGCTGCCAATTTCGAAGACCTTGATGTTTCGTGGGAATGGGATGGAGGAAGCTTCGGCAATGTACTTGCTCGCCCGACCCCAATTTATGTCGACGGTATGTTAATTACAGTAGCAGGGGAAAGACGTTACGTCGTAGCTATCGATGCGGGTACAGGTGAAACACTTTGGACGTTCCGTGAACCATCGACCCCAAGGTGGGAATATTCGATGAGAAAAAATCACGGGAAAGGTGTTGCTTACGCGAACATAGATGGAAATGATATTGTAATCGTCATCAGCCCTGCCTTCTTCATGCATGCACTCGATGCTCATACTGGTGAACCTCTAGAAGGTTTTGGCGGTGCGATCCCAATCGAAGGATTCCCAGAAACTGGATCCGTCGATCTCTTAGCAGACTTAGGACATGAATACGACGTATACGAAGGAATTCCTCTAGAAACTGGTTATATCACCAGTTCATCACCANCGATAGTTGTCAACGACGTCATCGTAGTCGGGAACTCCGCTGAACAAGGGTATAATCAGTCGCGTCAGGAAAATGTCCCNGGCGACATCCTGGCATACGATCTAAGAACAGGTGAGCACCTNTGGAAATTTGACGTTCTTCCCGGGCCGGGAGAATTTGGGCACGAAACTTGGGAGAATGACGCATGGTCCTGGACCGGAGACATCTCTTCTTGGGCTCCCCTCTCTGCTGATCCTGATCTTGGACTGGTATACATTCCAACAAATGGAGCAACCCAGGATTTCTATGGAGGATTCAGACCTGGCGACAACTTGTTTAGCACCAGCCTGATCGCATTAGACGTCAAGACGGGTGAACGCAGATGGCATTATCAACTGGTTCANCATGATATCTGGAATTATGACACTCCCACAGCTCCCGTCCTAATGGACGTAACGATGGACGGACAAGAAGTACCAATCGTTGTACAAGTAACGAAACAAGGGTTCGCCTANACCTTCAACAGAGAAACGGGAGAGCCGATCTGGCCTATTGAAGAAAAACCGGTCCCAGAAGGGTTAATACCCGGAGAACAGCTCGCACCCACGCAGCCCCACCCTACTCGTCCAGCTCCATATGATATGCAAGGACTTCCNGAGGAAGAATTGATTGATTTTACTCCCGAACTTCGAGCTGAAGCTTTAGAAATATTGGAAGACTACGTCTGGGGACCGTTCTTCAATCCGCCGCTACATCGGGATAACGATCTCGGGAAAAAAGGATCNCTGTGGTGTCCAGGAGACGTAGGGGGAACCAACATTGATGGAACTCCCGTTGCCGATCCCACGACAGGAATTATTTACATCACTTCTCAGAAAGGGTGTTCTTCTAGGGTGATGATTACTGGGGAAGAAAGAGAAGCTAATTATCCAGGAGTCACTCCCACAGGTAGCACCGTTGTTGCCTTTGCAGTGGGCGACGGCAACAGAGTAAACGTAAGAGGGCTGCAGATATTTAGGCCTCCTTACAGCAAAATTACCGCCATCGATATGAATACGGGTGACCACCTGTGGTCCAAACCCGTTGGTGACACTCCAGATAGGGTAACAAATCATCCCGCNNTACANGGACTCGATATCCCGAAGACTGGATCTGGACGTCAGGCCTCAATGTTGGCNACCCCAGATATCCTAATACACTCAGCCAACGGCGGTGATGGAACCCCTTATATCCGTGCNCGAGATAAAGCTACAGGAGACATTTTAGGCGAAGTNGAAGTTCCTGGAAGCATTCGTTACGGCATGATGACCTACATGCACGAAGGTGTGCAACACATCGTCATCAATCAGGTCGGAGGGCTAGTAGCACTGAGCCTTCAGTAGATTCGATTATNTAGAGGNCTNAAATGATCCATTGCATAAGGCCGGGGCTACTGAGTNGCCTCGGCCTTTGTTTATTGGTCATAGNATCCTGTGAATCGGANCGAAGTTCAGTAAATGAGGAATCTCCTNCAGANGAATCACCTGTAAGTACTNATCTACCAGAAACCATAGAGATCATACTTGCAGATTTTTATATTGGTATGCCAGACATCCTACCTGCCGGAGATCTCACCCTTCGTTTAGCGAGTGAAGGGGTGGAGGAGCACAACCTGATCTTTGTGAGAAATGACACCGAACAAACCGTCTGGGAAACGGACGGACGTCTCAGCCCATTCGAAGTGCGAANNNTNGANGTCANNCTGNCCGCTGGAGAATACACTGCTGTGTGTGATTTTTCAGGTCACGAGACCCGTGGAATGTTTTTCGAGTTCACGGTGAGTCAGTAAGCAAAAAANTTTCTATTAGAAGTCTAAAGGGCCAGTGGGGCTATTAAACCAGGCCCAAATTAACAGAAGCACCACGGTCCCAAAGAATAGCATTAACTTTTGTATGAGAGTCAGTCTGTACATAATGTTTTTTACTTATGCTTTGGTCGGAGGACCA
>PBUX01000060.1 GCA_002728565.1 Methanobacteriota archaeon
TGGCCATCCTGCTGCCTTCGTTGCTGCCGCATTTGGCGGGATGGCAGCGCCGATGTTCGTGACAATTTCTGGATGGGGCATGTATAGGAGCTCCATCAGGAGGTTCGAGGAAGGACATGCTGCCTCTGAATGGTTCGGATGGATACTGCCACGTGTAGCTTTGCTTTCGAGTTGCCAGTTTTTGGTTAATCTGTTGTTGAACGTTGAGAGGGGAGGTAGGTTCGAATGGCATACCCCGGGGGTGCTAACACTGTTGGCGATTTCTGCAATAATTGCGCCAATTCTAGTCAGGTTAAGTTTCGCGAATAGGGCGGCTTTGACGATTGCTTTTGGAGCTGTTCCACTTTTCATGGGATCGCATTCTGGAGAGGAGCTGGCTTGGTTCGAGAGAGTCGACTCTAATGGCGCTCGTGAATGGCTACAGAGGCTTTTCCTGAATGGGACTTATCCAGCATTTCCTTGGTTGTTCTTCGTTTTCCTTGGTAGCATTCTACACGATTTGCGTGATGCTTCAGGGACTAGGAAGAATTTGATTGGGATTGGATTGTCATTCTCAACTCTGACTATTGTTTATGCGATTATAGAGGAGAGGGACTGGGCATTGACCTCGGGTGATGCCGTACTGACATTTTTCCCTGCTAGTTTCCCATTCCTTCTGGTCTCTGGCTGCCTGGTGATGCTAGTGATGATGCTGCTAGAGGGCGAAGAGAATTCCGGGGGGGATCCAGCGCTAGGTGACAAATTGAGCTTCTTAGAGCCTGCTGGAAGGCTGTCATTGACGATTTATGTCGCTCACTTTGCAGTTCTCGGAGCTGCGGCCATAATGTTAGATGGGGCGAGGCTCGCTGTTTTTCCAGCCTTTGCCGTGACCCTGGGGCATACATTCGTGTGGATTCCCATCGCTTCCATCATAGAGAAGAAGGCACCAAGAATCACACTGGAAAACCTTCTAAAATCGATGGATCAATCTGGAAGGTAGTCGGTAGTCCAAGAAATTGGGCCGAACCATGACTCAGTTGCTTCGTTTGTTGCCTGAATCCTAGCGAAGTAGGTCGTTCCGCAGCAATTTAGTCCTGTGAGCTCCTGAGTATGGTTGCCCACTGATGTGCCCCCTATTGAAACGCTGTTATCCCAATTAGATTCTTGATTGCCACCATCGCTTGTACCATAGAACAAGGTCAGACTTATGTCAGTGCCATTATCATAAGTCTCCCATGAAATTGTCGTCGTAGTCGCACCCGACGGACTAGGCGAGTAGATCTCCCTGAGAATCGCCCCGTAGCTGTAGTAATCCCCCCTAAGTGGATCGTTGACCCAGACAGGAAGGTGCCCCAGGGAGTTGAATGTGGCATCCGTAATGGGAAAGCCCCAGGCAGCATGGTATGGCGCAAGGTTGTAACCGGTCGCATTGGAAATATGCAGAACCCAGGCATTGAATTCCTCCTCGTCGGTGTCTGGTACTTCTGAAGGGGGCAGGCTATAGTAGACGGTTAGGGCGGAAGTGATCGCCTCCCATGTCCATTCCTCCTTCACAATCAAGTAAGTGTCCAATGCGGTCCAGACTGACCAATTCTCAATATTTGAGCCGTCATCGAAGTAGGCTCGCATTCGAGCGTCACGCTGCTGGGGGTCGATGGCATTGTGACCTTGGATTCCAACGAGGTCCTCCATCAGGTAGACGCTTGCGAAGTTGCAACTGGTCTCAGTGGTTCCAGGGAGTGTTGAGGGCATCCACTGGTGGTTGTGCCCCAATTCGTGGAACATGCCCCAATCCCCCTCCTGGCTAATGTGATCAAGGTCGAGAACGTCAGGTACGCTTAGATCGTGAGCCATGAATGGATAGCCGGAGTGCATCCACCCTGCAGAAATCTGGGCATCGAAGACTGCCCTCTCGACTCTTGGCCAAGGGGTGAATCCGTAAAGCTCGTGCTCCATGATCAGAGCTTGGTCCCACCAGCCCATCAGAGAATCAGGATCATCGAGGTTCCTTATCTCGTGACTTGGAACAGTAAGAACGAACTGATCGCTTCCAATTTCCGACCACGGCGCCAGCTGCTCTCTCTCTTGATTTATCCAAGTATCAATTCCAGTTTTTCCTAGGAAGAAGGTTGGTGACCTCACAGCATTCGATATGGTCACATCAAAGACCCCAAGGGACGAGCCTGCTTCAATAGCGATGTAGATGAGTCCGCCAAATGCGTTCCCAACTTCTAACTGGGTTGAGTCCACGTCCCACCACCTAACGATTTCAGGATGCCTGTGCAGCTGCTCTTTGTGCCAGAGCTTGTCACTGTGGGCCCCGACGAGGACAAGTGTCCCTGAATCAACGATTTCGTTTGGGACTGAGACTGAAATGACATCGCCGGGAGCGGCATATAGGCCAGTAGACATCCTGATATGGCTCCTTGCACCAGAGTAGCCGAATTCTGATGGGAGTCCGCTTTGGTTCCCATCTATGGACACGGATAGAGATACGCGGCTGGCATTGCTAGGGACGGAGCCGGGAAACTCTGAGTGCCCCGGGTGAGCGGTTAGTTCGCTAGCAGGTAGGCCTTGGGTAATTGCCGCCTCGACCCTGAGAAGGGTATCTGCAACGGGATCCTCTCCCATGTTGTGCCCAATGTCCTGCCACAACGTCCCGTATTCAATTACAGTCCATCCCGTGAGATTAACGACATCCCTCAGAGGGCCCCAGAAGGAGTGGAAGTCTAGTGAGACAACCTGAGTGCAAGATGACAAGGTGGAGTCGGCAACTACGGCATCTTCTATTTGGAGCGATAAGTTGCCAGTCCTGTCCTCCAATATCGCCTCTATAGCGGCTCTGGGCTGGGTTAAAGGATGGGGCGACTCTGCGATTTCTACTTGATTGTAGCCCCATCGGTCGGAGACGAATAGGCCTGTGGTCTTGGCGATCTTGTTGCCCGGGTAGTTGTGGGAAACGTCGCGATTTGAGTATGACCAATACCAGGCATGCCCCCCCATTACCAAACCGCCCCCTCCAAGAACGAATTGGGTGATTTTCTGGTTATCATTGTCGTCGTGTCCATTCCAGAACTCATCCAAGAGGCATTCGAGTCCATTGAGGTCGTCAGGCGTGACAGAGCTGATGACGGTGTGCCCCTCTTCCTCTAAATCATCTTTGAAATCATCAAAACCTGCCCCGTATGCCAAGCCAATGATGGCGTTGGACCCGCAAGTCCATTCGACCGCCCTAAGGGAGAACATTGTCTCCTTTTCCCCCTGTCCGTCGACCCAGCCCTCATGGCCGTAACCGAGCATCTTCCCCTTCCCTACATGACTTGCAGAAATTACCGGAATGGAGGAGCCGTAAGCCCCCTCCGCGAAACCAACTGGGAAGGCCCACTCGCCTATTGGCAATATTGGGGATGGCCAACCCCCCCATTCCGTCTGGCCAATTCCCATGGCAAGGTCTGACTGGTCGGCTGAGATGTCATGCACTGCGAGCCAGATTCTGGATGATGATGAGCCGCCGCTGTTATTGGCCCAAATCTCGTACTCATCCCAGTCCGTCCTTTCTGTTGGAGTCCCCAATATTTGTCCTTCTGATAGGTATAGGCCGAGGGGGAGGCTTGGGCTTACCTCCCAGTTTTCAATCGCGGGGCCATCGTAGAATGATTCGATGACATAGCTCTCATTGGAGCTGAGTGCGATTTCTTGCGACTCCCAGTTGATCTCGGAAGGGGGGTTAGCGATTACCCTAATTGAAATTGAAGTTGATTCGGAGCCGCCGCTGTTATTGGCCCAGATCGTGTTCTGAGAAANGAAGGGGTTTTCTGATGCAGTACCTGAGATTTCNCCNGTTGATGTGTTGAAGAATAATCCCTGAGGAAGATCAGGGGAGATTTCCCAGTCCTCGGGCGTCCCGCCATCCCAACTAGGGAGCATCGAAAGTGATTCGCCGGTGAACAATGTGACTTCATCGGGATTGTATCTCAATCCCATGACCCGAAGGTCAATGACCTGGATGATTACGAGCTTTGTTACGGTGCCACTGGGATTAGACGCGGAAATGGAGTAAATTGTGGATTCGGATACCTCTTGGGGGGTTCCGACTAACTCCCCAGAACCCCCAAGCGACAGGCCATGGGGCAGTTTGGGCTCTACCGACCACTCTAATTCTTCACCTGTGGGAGAAATTGCAGGAAAATGTATCTCTGACCCCTTGGTGAAAATGAATTCGCTCAAACCGTAATCGATGTAATTGGGGGGCGGGAAATAAACTGAAACCAACAAAGACGTAGAGGCGCTGCCACCGGAATTGTTGGCAGTAATTGTGTGGTTTGAACTACTGAAGACTGTCGGTGACCCGGATATTGAGCCATTTTCCAATAGTACCAAGCCGCTTGGCAGGGAGGGGGCTATCGTCCATTGGGTTGGGATTCCTCCGGATACCTCAATCGGTGCTATGTCACAATAACTGTGGATTTGGCAGGATAGCAAAGAAGTCGGGTAAGAGATTGAGTAGATGGGTGTCGGTAAGACCTCAATGTGGATGGCCTCCGATGTTTTCCCTGCTGGATTGGATGCGATTATGGTGTAGGCCGTTCTATCGGATTCGTGTTTTGGGGTGCCTGAAATGACACCGTTTGACGAATCTAGTGAAATTCCCTCAGGTAGGCCTGGGCTGATGGACCATTGACTGGGTGCGTCTCCAATGAAGCTAGGTGTCAAAGAATGCATTTCTTCTCCGACGACTAACGAGATTGATTCTTCTCCGAAAGAGAGGAGTTCTGGGGCGAGCATGGTTCTGCAGAACTCGCCGGTGTAGACCTGAGTGGCGAGGCACTCTCCTTCGGTAACTTCGTCATCTATGCATCTGCTCTGATCGCTTTCATTATCGCATTCCGATTCTGATTCCATCGATTCTGAATCCCCTCCATTGCCCATGCAACCGGACAAGAGCATCAGTAGGGAGAGGGATATTGCAGCGAACCTATCTGATTTCACGACAATTCCTAGCAAACTACGTTGATTAGTTTGTTGGGTGTCAGTCGAGACCAGGGTAAGCATCCCCTGACTCGAAGCAATAACCTACTGATTGGAATTCTGATTTGAATTCGGATACGTCCTTCCTTATGCTCTCGGGGGATTCTTCTGTCAAAAGGGCGCGTGAGAAGAAGCGCGCGATTTCCTGCATCTCAGACTCCCCCATTCCCAGTCTTGTCAGCTCTGGGGTTCCCAAGCGCAATCCACTTGGCGAGAGGGCCTTGGTATCGCCCGGTAGCATGTTCATGTTGGTAATTATCCCAGCTGACTCTAGGGTTTCGGCGGCCCTTTTACCTGCTCCGGAGTCGGTTTCTCCGTGTCTTGTAACAACTTGATGGCTCTCAGTGTAGCCTCTTTCTTCAGCGATCACATCGAATCCCTCTGAAGCAAGTGACTCTGCTAATGACTTGGCATTGGAGATGATGTCCGAGGAGTACTTATCGCCGAACTCCTCGAATTCTGAGAGTGCGACGACTTTGCCTGCGACATGGTGGAGGTGGTAGGATGAGCATACTCCTGGAAAAATGCCATTATTGAGTGATCGGTGGAGTTTTTCGTCATCCGAATCCGAGAGGACGAAGCCGCCTTGAGGTCCGGGGAATGTCTTATGGCTGCTGCCCGTCATTACATCGGCACCCTCCCTTAGTGGATCCTGAAACTTGCCCCCGGCTATCAGGCCGAGTACATGAGCTGCGTCGTACATTACCTTGGCCCCTACTTCGTGGGCGGCATCTGCTAACTCTCGTATCGGAGTTGGGAAGAGGAACACAGATTGTCCAAAAAGTGCAACTTTTGGCTCAGTTTCCCTAATCAGTGACAATGATGCTTCTATGTCTGGCTCCATCCTATCTTCATCCCAAGGATAGGTGAACAAATCGAGCCCGCGCACGCCTACTGCCCCCATCCTAGCGTGTGAGATGTGCCCGCCG
>PBUX01000061.1 GCA_002728565.1 Methanobacteriota archaeon
AGCACAGGACTAGGTGGCTTCTGAACACACTTTCATTCAGACGGTGGCGAAAGATGTCAAAAGGGAAAAGATCGAACAGAGACATCTGGTCAGCAGGAAAGAGTGTTGAGACAATCAGCAGCATTGAATCTGCAACAACGATTATGAGAAATCTAGGAAAATCAATCGTTAGGGAATGAGTTCACACCCGACGGTGATATGAAAGAACTAAGTTGTTCGTTGGAGTTTGTTCATTATACGCTATTGGACGACTTATTCTAGCGTCGCATTGAAGGTGCCTGCCTTCAACCCGAATGCATGGAGATACCAGTTGAGCTTCAATCGATGCTCGAAGGGGCAATGGGGCCAACCAAGCAAAAGGCCGCCCGCTTGGTCGTGGATCTTGCCTCCACGGCAGGTGCCTCCGAGTTCATCCGAGTTCAGCAGGCCCACGTCTCTGGCGTTAGCGTAATCACAGGGGGCCTTGGCCTCAGAAGGTTCCTCTCAGATATTTCCAGCGATCCAGACGGTTCGGTTTCTATCCCAACCACTCTAAACTCAGCAGGATGCGACAAAGAGAGGATGGATGAAATGGGAATCGACTATCCCGAATTCCTGGAGCAGCAGTTCGAGATCGTTAGCGCATACTCGAAACTCGGCATCGACGCAATCCTATCCTGTACCCCCTATGACAGGGGGGAGGAATTGGGAAGTGGAATCGGATCATGGGCAGAGTCTAATGCGGTTTGCTTCTCTAATTCATATACCTCCCTAATCACCAACAGGGAATCAGGCCTATCTGCGCTAGCGACAGCAATAACCGGTTGGGCCCCATTGTGGGGGCTCCACATAGAATCCAATAGATTTCCGAATATCCACGTAACCGTCGAATGTGAGATGGAAGATCCAACTGACTGGAGTATACTTGGAGATTGGATCGGTAAAAACGTCGACCCGGAGTGGGAGCTTCCATGGGGCCCAATGCCAGAAATTTCAGGGCTACCGGAGGCAAACTTTGAGATGCGCAAGGCGCTTACTGCTTCAGCGGCGAANTATGGTTGCCCAATGCTCTGGATAAAAGGGCAAACCTCTGATGCCCCTGAAGGGAGGGCTGTCGAAGGCAAACTGACCTTCACTCGGGAAGACCTGTTACAGCGTTACAGAGAACTAGCCCCAGAAGCCAAAGTCGACCTTGTAGTCATCGGGTGCCCCCAAGCTAGCATCGGAGAGGCTAGGGCAACTGCGGCTGCAGTTAGGGCNAGGATGGAATTGGGCGAGAGGATAAACAACCACAGGCTTTGGGTGTTCATGAGTGCGCACAACCACGAACTAATTCAGTCGGACGGAACTCTGGANATATTGGAAGAGTCCGGAGCCCTTGTCCTAAAGGACACGTGNCCCGAGGTGACGCCNTACAACAGATCAAGATACAACCATCTCCTTACTAACTCTCTCAAAGCCGAACACTACCTTACTAGTGGTCTCAACAGGATGCCGACCAGCGTCGCCCGTATCCATGACTGCGTCGCACACGCTTTCGACGAATCCTTAGCCCAGGGGCAAATTTCCCAGACGGAGCGCCCAGCAGCCAAACCCATGCCCTCGTCCAAATCATTCAGGGGCGGCGAGCTATCGGTATCCGGTTCTGGAATACCAAGTCAGAATGATTGGGAATTGGAGGGCAAGGCCCTTGTGACTGATGTACCAATCACATACTTGGGTTACGTGAATAGGGACACTGGAGTGATAGAAGAGCCTGGGCACCCATTGGATGGCTTATCGATTGAAGACTCCATTTTGGTGTACCCAAAGGGCTCGGGTTCGACAGTCGCACCGTTTGTCCTTATGGGTCTGATCTACGAGGGAAGAGGGCCCAAGGCGATCGTAAATAGGGATGTCTGCCCACTAACCTTGCCCGCCGCTTCCTTACTCGGGGTCCCTTACGCCCACGGATTTGAGAAAGACCCAACCCTTGAAATCAACTCGGGCGACATAGTTTCCCTATCATTGAAAGACGGTGATGTTTCACTCTCAGTAGTGTCCCGCACTACCGAGGTTTGATGTCCCCTACTCCATGCAAGGTGCATGGCAGTGCCCTCACAACCAGATCCATGCCGCGAGCAAGATCTCGGCCTCTTTGAGATTACGAAAAGAGATGGNTTTGCAAGAATTGGNAGGTTCNATACCTTGCACGGGTCTTTCACNACCCCTTTACTGCTGCCAGTAGTNAATCCAAATATTAGAACCATCGATCCAAGGGAGATGTGGGAAGTTTTTGGGGTAGAGGCCCTGATTACGAACTCCTATGTAATCTGGAAAAATGATGAATTGAGNTCAAGGGCATTGAAGGACGGAATCCATGCAACTCTTGATTTTCCGGGTGCAATAGTTACTGACTCNGGGACATTCCAGTCGTATGTTTATGGCGATGTCGAGGTAGAGCCACGTGAGATCGTAGCATTCCAGAGAGATATCGGAGTGGACGTTGGAACCATGCTGGATGTATTCGGACGGCCAGATATGGACTTCGAGGCCTTGGAGGCAGCAGTCGAGGAGACGTCGAGACGCTCCCCGATCTCATTGGAGGAGGCCGGATCCAAACTACTCCTCAATGGGCCAATCCAAGGGGGGCTCCACGATGATCTCAGAGTAAGGTCAGCCAATCTAATGAGCTCAGCTACAGGAAAGGAAAGAGGTTTTGCCATACATCCAGTAGGTGGAATAGTCCCGCTAATGGAGAAACAGCGATACTTGGATNTATTCAGGATTCTCCTTGCAACTAAATCAGCACTACCCCCTGATCGACCCGTACATCTTTTCGGTTGCGGCCATCCGATGCTCTTTCCGATGGCAATCGCATTGGGAGCGGATTTCTTCGATAGTGCCGCTTATGCGATTTTTGCCAGAGATGATAGAATACTGACTCCCGAAGGAACCGTGAAATTGGACTCTATCAAAGAGTGGCCATTTACCTCCAAATCACTTTTCGGAACAACTCCGGATCAGGTCAGGGCAATGGGGGCGGAGGATCGCTGCAGATTGCTGGCCAGGCACAATCTCGAAATCACCCAGGCAGAACTATCTCGGTGCAGAGAAGCAGTAAGAAGGGGGACGATTTGGCAGCTTGCAGAGCAGAGAAGCCACTGCTCCCCGCATCTCAGGGACGCATTCGTTTGGCTCCAACATCAGATGCTCGAACCAGACGAAGGACCAATCGGAGAATCAGTCTTGAGCCTCATCTCNTCTACNAATCCAATAAGGGAGGGNGGNGAGTCATTAAGCGAAGATATCNCGACTCGCCCACATATCCTTCATCTGAATGCTCTGTTGGCAACAAGATGGAGGCCNCCCGGTTCATGGTGGGATTNTTCGACTGATGGGCCCAGAAGAGTCATCATAATAGAGGGGGCCAAGCCACCATGGAGGAACTCCGCNCTTACAACGGCCGTCAGAGCATTGGCGGATGAACCAAAATCCGTGGTCATGATTACGACCCCACTTGGATTAATTCCATTCACATTGGAAGACCTGTCNCCGTGGTGCCACCTCACTGGCCCAGATGAAATTTGGTCCGANATAATTAGTGAAGAAGAAATCAAAGAAATTCTATCTGATTTCGGACTTTCCGATTTGCCGATCTTACGAGTTCAGTTAGAGGAATCCGATGAAATTGAGCNCGNCAAACTCATGCAAATCAAGAGNTGGATCGAACGATGCTCAGTAGTTGACAAGCTCTCAGTGATATGTGACATCCATCCCATGAATTCTTGCGGNCTTACAAGTCAAATGTCCGTCAGAAGATCAAGGACAGACAGGGTGGTCAACGTAATCTCAGAAGACAAGCACATCTTGTCACCCAGGCTAACTGACGGGGGGTTGTCCCTATCCATAGAGGGGGCTAGGGCGATAAATGAATTTCATAAGAGCCCCGTTCCAGTTTTTGGCTCCAAAGTTGANAGCCATATTTTCACAGGNATGCCGCGAATCCATCTCCGNGCNGATGCAATCCCCTTCGTTGGCAAGGGCAGGAATGTGGTNCATGGCTACGCTCTAGGCGCAGATCCACACCTAACTCCCGGCCTTCCTTGCTTAATCGTAGACTCCGAAGGTTCACTAGTTGCCCACGGCACATCTCTTTCCACTGCTACTGAGATGGAATTCATGGAGAGGGGAATTGCAGTGAAGGTCAGAGGGGGCGCTCTGAAGGGGAATGATTGATTGGAACTTTACAGGGATTCATTCAAGTGCTCTGGGACAATGTCGACACAGTCAATGGTGGTGTAGNGGTGATAGAGGAACAAAANGCACCAGTCATTGCTACCAAGTCNTTAAGCAAAATGTACGGCCCTCACCTCGCTCTTGATGAAGCCACCCTTGAATTGCCATCAGGCGCTATTGGCATCCTGGGGCCAAATGGGGCCGGCAAATCCACACTATTCAAGTGCCTTCTGGGGTTAATCGGCGTTACTTCGGGAGAAGGCTCAGTACTCGGGTACGACATAAGGACCGAGGGGGACAAAATCCGTTCAAAGATTGGTTACATGCCGGAGTACAACTCCCTTGACCCCGGACTCTTCGCCATAGATCAAGTCAGATACTGCGGCGAGTTGNTGGGNATGAACTCCAAGATCGCCATGCAAAGGGCACATGAAGTTCTGGAGTATGTGGGCCTCAAGGAGCAGAGATACCGGAAGATTGAGACTTTTAGTACTGGAATGATTCAGGCTACGAAACTCGCGTGNGCCCTAGTTCATGACCCCGAGATNCTNATATGCGACGAACCNACAAACGGGCTCGATCAAAGAGCCAGGTCATTCATGCTAAAGACCCTCAGAAGAACGGTAAAGCAAGGAAATCGCACAGTCCTAATGAGCAGCCATGTTATGGATGATGTCCAAGAAGTATGCGATCGGATCGTTCTGATCCACAAAGGGCGAATCGTAGTACACAGAAGNATAGGGGAACTAGTCAGCAAGGTCGAGCGAGAAATAGAGATTGTTGTATGGGGNGGGACGAAGAAGATGGATGAAGAANTGTCATCCCGAGGCCTAGAGACAAGGCGGTTGGGCAGGGTAATCCGAGTCAAATTAGAAGATGACTACACTGTTAAAAAAATCCTCGANGCAGCCGTTTCTGCGGATGTGCAAGTCAGGCAACTATACGAATATGAACCAGATTTGGAAGATGTATTCTTGTTAATCATGGAAAAGCTCGGCTCAGAAATCAAGGGGTCATCCGATTTAATTTCCNGNAAAAACAATGGTGAGGAAGAATGACATCNGATGAAATNGACATTGGCGGNAGCCAGACGAGGATGGAGGCCGCCTTCGGGGCAGGGGATGNNGACTCCGATGCTTCAGCCGTAGTGGCCAAGAAGGAGGGTTCTCTAGGTGCGATTTTCAATCAGAANTANCGTCCATGGGATGGGNCATTGGGACCAAGATGGATGAGGAATTATGCCATTTTCAGGCATCATGTCTATGGATTGATCACAAGCAAGGGCCACAGAAATTACCATCCGATGATAAGGCTACTGATCCTGGTGATNCTCCTCGTTTCCCTGTCCCCAGTGCCCATGCTCTTCCTTTCATCTCTCATTGGCGGAGAGGATGGTGGCTTTCTGAATAAGATGTGGGGGATTAATCGCTACAACCTGTGGGGGCAGGTGCTGGGTTTCTTTCCCAGAAACCTATGCCTCTGGCCGCTATTGACTGCTTTGGTAGTGGGTGGAATGATTTCTGACGATAGGCAACATGGAACCAGCGCCCTCTATTTCTCCCGACCCGTGACAAGGATTGACTACACGGCAATGAAGTTCATCAGCGCCGCAACAATTTTGGGTTTCGTAATTGTTTTCTCCTACTTCGTATACTACACCAGTGCCATAGTTTTCAGAGGGGAGGGATGGGCGTTCCTAGCAGATACACTTCCAATGTTCCTGGGAGGAGTTTTTGCCGGCTTGATCCTAGTTTTCACATACACATCAATAGGCCTGTCACTTTCGAGCATCAGCCAGAGCAGATTCTTTGCAGCAATAGGTTTCTTGAGCATTATTTTCGGAACAAAGCTAGTCGCATTCTTGATCGAGTCACAGTTTGGAACGACTCTGTTATACGTATTGAGCCCATATGACTGCCTCGCTCACATCGGACAGTATCTAATCGGACTCCCGCTGAATTACGAACACCCACTTTCATTCTCCATTCTCTCAATAATAATGATGAATTCCGCTGCGATAGCACTTTTGGTATCACGAGTCTCTTCTTTGGAGGTGACTAGGGAGTGAGCAATGATCAGACTCCTGCAGTACTACTGGACAATACGTCCAAGTGGTACGGCCAGGTTATCGGTCTAAACGACGTTTCACTCGCCATCGATGGCGGCGTTACCGGAGTCCTTGGACCGAATGGGGCAGGCAAGTCAACGCTCCTGTCCGCGCTGACAGGTGAACTGAACCTGCTTTCGGGACAGG
>PBUX01000062.1 GCA_002728565.1 Methanobacteriota archaeon
CTGAAAGTGGATAGGAGATTTCTGAGAGTAACTTGTTCATCTGCCGAACTTGATAGCCAGTCCGCCCACCTTTCGTCGTCTAGCGAGGGAATTACTGGATATATGGGTAGTCCGTTTCTAGCATTTTCTGCATGCCTGATTAGACGCAGAAGTTCTGGATCCGGTATGTAGGGGCCATCGATTTCGAGAGACCTTAGGTCCCGTATCAACATCCCAAGACTGGTTCCCGAAAAATTTGCTGACTCGACGTGTATACCGGGACTTTGCCTGTCTTGGATTTCCTCCTCTCTGATAATTTCAATTTCGTCTAATGAAGTAATCAAAGCTACTGCATCCCATTTTCTTGGGCGTAATTTAGCTGGCATCCTGACACATGGCAAATATGGCCAGAGAATGATCTCCCCCCCATCTGGATCGTCAAAAAAAGTGGGGTTCCATGCCAATTCGGGAATGGTCACATGTTTCCGAAAGGTGGTCGACGATTGAATACAACGGTTAATTGATATGAAAAATGAGCATAATTAGTGTAGTATTCAAGGCTGATGGGGTATTGAGGCTAAGCATGGCAGGGGCCGCTCCTTTCTCTCGAGATCCAGTGGTTCTACTGAACGAGGTGTTTCCGGGAGACACAAATGCCCTTGACACACTGTTCGGAGGGAAATTGATGGCAATCATGGATACTGCGGCGGGAATGGTGGCATCAAAATTTGCCCACAAAGAGTTCGTGACGGTTTCAATAGATGCTTTGAAATTCAAGAGGCCTGCTTTCCAAGGTGATGTGATTAGAACGACTGCTAGGGTAGTTTGGACTTCACCAAGAACTGCGGGGGTCCACGTTTCTTCATCGAGGCTTTCTAGATCTGAATGGGAAGGGGAGGAAATTTGCTCTGGTTTTTTCTTCATGGTCGCCATAAATGATGAAATGAGGCCTATTGAAATTCCACAATTGATTCCAGAGACTGAAGATGAGAAGGAAATGTGGGGTCTCGCAGAAGCAGCAAGGGAAGCAATGAAGAGCCCATGAAGTTGTTCTTCGGTGCAGAGGAACTAGCTGAATAATGGTACATAATTGCATGGTATGACCCCATGCACTTATACCTTGAAAGGCCAGCTCGGCAACTGGATGTACTCAGCTGGGCCTTTGGGCCCAACTGGAAAGAAGAGTGCCGAGCTTATCGGCGATCTCTTTCTGGTTGGGACGCGCGGAAAGTGTTGCGCCGTTCTAACTGATCGACAACTGACGATTGAGAGATTTGATGGAAGGGGCATCAGACTTGGCCTAGGAGCAATTGACAGAATGAGGCACCTAAAGGCACCCATCCTACCTTCAGGAACTATTTTGCTTGGATTACTAGCGATATACCTAGGAGTAACAACTATTGTTCACCCGTGGAAGTGGGTGACTATTGGCATTGGGATATCTTGCTTGATTGGCAATGCGATTTCTAGATACTCGATTCTAGCCATAGAAACGAGTAATGGGGACAGGCACCTAATCTCTGGTAATGAGGGCAGCTTGCTCAAGCTATGCTTGATGGTTGATCGGGTAAGACATGGAAGCAGCATCGATGAAGCCACAATTGGACTAGAAAGTCTGGAGACCGAGCTGCCTTTCTTCCCAGCGCTTAGCGATGCTAAAGGAAGCATTGGAAAAGATGAGAATCTTACTCCCGTGGGTTCAGATATTGGCTTACTCCCCCTTCCATCAAAAACCGAAGATTTCCCTGCAGAGCAAATGCCTCAAAACAACCTGATGGGCTTTTTTGATAATTTGGATGGTGCTGAAAAGAATTTTGCTGATTCGACCGAAGATGTTGTTCCTGCCGAGGAGGAAAATGTGACCCCTAAATTGAATGCCTACGAGAGGGCATGGGGTGGTAGGCAAGCGCCTCCTTGGTATTCAGAGAAGAGCTTGGATTCAGAAAGTAAGGGGCGAATGGACACAGCACTGTCGGATGCTGCGCAAGGATTGGATTTGTTTGCAAATGGTGGGCTATTTGATACAGAATATTCGGAAAAGGAGCCAAATGATGGCACCATGGACGGTTGGGATTCAGGATTTGAAGAAGTGAACGATGGCATTCCGAATTCGCTTAGCCGTTCCAGTTCTCAGATGATAAAAATGGCGCATGACAAATTTGGAGCTCCGGATAAACCGTTCTCTAGAGCGATACTTCCGCCCCCTACCGAAGAGGCCGTACGAGAAGAGTGCAGAGCTGGAATAGTGAAGCAAGCTAGGGCGAAGCAAGAGTTGCGAGCGAAGATGCAAAGTAATTTTTCAAGACCTGGCAATCTAGAAGATTATCCGGCACTAAATAGGCTAGTAGCGTCGACGATGGTTTCTAGCAGAATCGACATGCGGGGCGTTTCTGGGAGTTCGCAAACGGGTAGCTGGCTAAGCAGATTGCTTAAGCCGAGAAATGATGTTGCAAAGAGGTCTCGTGCCAATGATGAGTTTAGTAAAACACCAAGATCTTCATTCCAAACTGCACAGAGAATGAGGCTCAGAAGCGATCAGGACCATCAGACAAAGGTCGGTTCAATGGTTGGAAGCACGGAAAGTCCTTCCCCTGGTGGTTCTGCGAAGGATACTTTGGACTTGATCGTTGAAAGAATGGCCAAGGGGGAGGAGCCAGTTCCCAAAATTCTAGCTTCACAGGGTGAGTCACTGAGGTTTAGTCAACTTAAGGCGACATCGTCAGTTGAGGANCCCCATCCAATACCTGGATTGCGGAGATTGGGTTAGCTATAGTCCAACCATTCTTCTGTATTTATCCATCCGAGCATGATAGNTCCCCCTCTCTANACTTTGTAACTTTGAGGNNCCCAGCCCGCCAATTGTGAAAGAAGAAGTGACTATCGCATTGATCATCGCTAGCCTTGTNGCCTCAAGNTCATTGATGCTAGTTTGCACATCGNCCATATTGGAAAGAAANGCCCCTGCAAAGGAATCGCCGCACCCAGTAGGGTCTACGATATCNTCAGTAGGGTATGCGGGTAATACGATTGTGCCGCATGGGAACTTGGCCATCACTCCCGATGATCCTCTTTTTACTATCATCCCCCGTGGACCTCTTCCAGAGATTTCCCCCCCATGGAGTGCCGAGCCCGACATAATTGGATCAAATGAGTGTGTGAATAGTCCCTCTCCGGAGATTGCNCATGCTTCTTCCTCGTTTAGAATTGCGATNTCGGCNTTNCNGATAGCCGCGGAAAGCNACTCAAACTCAGTCTCTATCCATAGCATGAAGGTATCAATTGCAGATAAACCGGCATTTGGGCATTGATCGAGAACAGAAATCTGCGAACCGGGGTGGGTGTTTGCGCAGAAGAGTACGCGGGGGGAGTTCCAACCATCAGGAATCGCTGGTTCGAAGTCTCCGAGAACATTAAGCTCCGTAGAAATGGTTGTCACGATATCCATATCNCCCTCATATTTNCCTGACCATCGNAATGTTTTCCCCGGCAGCTTACTAACGCCTGNNAAATTCAAACCGGCNCNCTCTAATGACTTGNCATCATTATCTGAAAAGTCCTCCCCTATGGGGGCGATCAAAGCAACTCTGGGCTCTTCTGAAGGCAACNTAGGCAAGTGGAAAGAAGCGGAAANNCCTGCATGAACCGCTGAGCCACCAAGNATGTCGGACCCACTAGCCGAGACTGTCTCGATGTCATCATATCCAATGCTACCAACAATTAGCAAATCCAATCAAANNCCCCCCAATAATTTTNCATTGTTCAGTTGGAGATANTCAGTATTGATTTNTCTTTCTCTGAAATTTGATTCCATCAAAATAGCCCTGTGTAATGGAATCAAAGTGTCTACCCCCAAGAGAATGGTTTCATCCAATGCGGAATAAAGACGATCGATTGCCTCATCTCTTGTAGGCGCCCATGAGATTATCTTTGCCAAAAGCGAGTCNAAGCACTCGGGAATNNCATATCCAGTATTGGCGTGAGTGTCAACCCTAATTCCAGGNCCNCCTGGCCAGTGGCATTCCCAAATTTTTCCAGGGGATGGTTGCATTGTTGATGGATTCTCGGCGTTTACTCTTACTTGTATAGCGTGCCCCTGCAATNTAATTTCATCTTGNTTAAGATTTAGTTCCTCTCCAGAAGCGATCCTGATTCCAAGTGAAACNAAGTCGATTCCAGAAATCATCTCAGTGACTGTATGCTCGACCTGGACCCTAGGATTAACTTCCATGAAGTAGAACTCNCCCCCAGAGTCTCGAAGGAATTCAAAGG
This sequence comes from Methanobacteriota archaeon, assembly GCA_002728565.1. GTDB lineage: Archaea > Thermoplasmatota > Poseidoniia > Poseidoniales > Thalassarchaeaceae > UBA36. The sequence goes on from PBUX01000062.1 coordinate 4,249, forward strand.
TCGCAAGTCCCTTGTAACCAATTGCTTCGGCGCCTGAGACTACCAAATCNCCAATCTCCTTTCTCTGGNNTTCGGAAAGCCATGGNCCTTCTTCGACGATCTTCTGGTGTCTTCTCTGGATGGAGCAGAACCTTTCTCCAACATGAATCGCCTTCTTACCGTCGGCTATTACTTGAAACTCGATGTGCTCTGCGTCCCCTATGAACTTCTCAATGAAAACCCTATCATCTCCAAAAGCTGAAGCTGCGCGACTCTGGCATATTCCCAAAGAATGTTCAAAATCTTCGGGATCTGAGACGATCTGCATGCCGATGCCCCCTCCTCCAGAGGCAGCTTTAATCATCAGCGGGAAGCCAATATCCCCAGCAATATTCGTAGCTTCAGATACATCAGATATTGGCTCATCGGTCCCTCTAGCAACGGGGATCCCTGCATCTGACATGGCCTTTCTGGCAGCTATCTTGTCCCCAAATAACATTAGTGATTCATAAGAAGGGCCAATGAATCCTATGCCCTCCTCACTCAGTCTTTTTGCGAAGGTTGCATTTTCGGATAAGAAACCGTAGCCGGGGTGAACCGCATCCGCGCCGACCTCCTTGGCTGCGGAAACAATTGCCTCTATATCCAAATATGATGCAAGGGGGTCTTCCCTTGGGATGTAATANCCNTCATCTGCTAATCTAACTGGCAATGAAAGGCGGTCCTCGCGCCCATGGATTACAACTGATTCCACCCCGAGGGAACGCAAAGAACGAACTACCCTCAAGGCTATCTCGCCTCGGTTTGCTATCAAGACACGTCGGAACACGTACCTCGCATAGTGGTTGATTGTATGAGGTAATCGGGAGGCTCAATAAACATCTCTGAGATATCTCTTCTCGGACTTCATCAATGTTGATTCGACGAAATCCTTTGCTTCATCCATACTCATGTCTCCGAACTTGGAACAGATTCCTATGAGGGTGCTATGNACATCCTTTGCCATGTAGTTTTTGTCGCCGCAGACATAGAAGTAAGCACCACCATCAATCCATTGCCAGATCTCTTCTCCGTTTTTTTCCATCAGGTGTTGGACGTAAACTTTCTCAGGCCCTGACCTAGACCATGCTAGCTCATGCTTTGTGATNATTCCGCGATTTTTCATTTCCTCCATCTCTTCTCTGTAAAGATACTCGCCCTCTTCTGTCCAATCACCGAAGAATAGCCAATTCCTACCTTCTGAACCGTCTATCTCCCTTTGCTGAAGGAATGCTCGGAAAGGTGCAATTCCAGTTCCAGGGCCGACCATAATTATGTCTTTGGANCCATCANCNGGTAGAACAAAAGAACGAGTTGGGGACATGAANACCCCGATATCGGTNGAATTGGTTGAACACCTATCTGCCATAAATCCGGTNCAAAGACCTGTTCTGTCCCTATCAAAATGGTTGTACCTGACTATTGCTACTGTCAAGTGAACAGCACCCTTCTCNAAATCGGGGCTACTTGCAATAGAATAGAGTCTGGGTTTTAGCCTATCCATCCCCTCTATGAGTTGCTGTGGGGTGAATCCAATCTCTCCGAAGTCTGATGAGATGGCATCGAAATAATCCCTTGACCAGATGTACTCCTCCATGGATTCTGAATCTGAAGTCAGTCTTGTCCAAAGGTCCGTGGCATGATTGACTAACCCGCCAATCTCTTCATAATCTTCAGGGAGGCTGCTATTTGATTCGTTGCCTTTCCAATCCATAAGGAGGGAGCCGTCAGCAGTAGAAACCCTATGTCTTCTGACAATTTTTATTTCCATTTGCCCGTCTTCTTGTGAAATCCTCTGTCCAAGACCTTCTACCCATTTCTTTGAAAGTCTGTGAATTTCATATCTATTTGTCAGGGCCTCCCTAAGGGAGCAAGCTCCCAAGTGCGTCTCCACCTCTTCCTCACCGGAGAAATTAGTCACCGCCAGTAGNTCATCGACCAATTCGGGGGGGCAGCTGGCAATGACTCCAAGTGCATCACCCGCCTTGTATTCCAAGCCTGAGTCTCCAAGATTGAAAACAATATGCCTCGTTTCCTTTTTCGAGCCCTTGCCATTTAGAATGAAATTCTCGGACATTGTGGTCATGAACGGATTTTTCGCACTCCAATCAGACAATGACTCACCCGGCCGAGCGAGTTGACGTCCATATATGAACAAATGCTGAGCCGAGGGACAATGTTGGAGAACCATCAAGTCCCAAGCCACTAATGGAAGACCATGGGAGAGGTGGAGTTCATGGGAACTGGGAATGCCTTTTCCCCAAATGGCCGGATGCACGCGCTCACTCTAATTGATGGTTCGATACTAATTGACTGCCCGCCAACAATACTTCCTCAACTCAGAAAATCAGANGTTGGGGCGCACTCAATAAGTAGCCTGCTCTTCACCCATTGGCATGCTGATCACATGTTTGGTTTCCCCTTTTTTATCCTAGAAAGGGAATGGATGACTCCGGAATCAGAAACGAAGGAGGCTTTGGAAGTTTNTTGCCGTCCGGGCGGGAGGGANATTCTNGAGGGNCTNTGCGAAATTGGATTTCCGGGGTCCTTGGGGGNTGCATTGAAAGAAATTAGCTGGAATCCAGAAGAAAGTGGGCAAATTCNGGGNACTGGGTGGAGTTTTGATAGATTTCCAGTAATCCACACNCCTGAGACGGATCCGCATGGCTATTCGCTTATTCACGAGTCGGGGTTGAGTTTGTTACATTGTGGTGACTCGGGGCCGTGTGACGAAATCGATAAGAGGGCGGCTGAATCACAAGTAATCTTGGTGGAGATGGGAGTTCCAGATTTTGTAAAAAGTCCCAACCATCACAATCCTTCGAATGTTATTGAATTGGCCAGAAGGAACCAGCATGCAA
>PBUX01000011.1 GCA_002728565.1 Methanobacteriota archaeon
ACCATACTGGGATCCAAGAAGGGGGAGCTGGCCCAGGAAAGATACCCAGAAATTGTGGAGTTGACCCCTACACCGAGCATTGGTTGGCTTGAAGGGGGTGGGGATGAAACGGAAATGGAGACGTTGTCTGAAATATTGACCAAACTTGGAACGGTTAGCCCTTGGACACCGACGTACTCGTGTTCCGCTGTCAACGCCACTAGTGAGGCGTAACCGGGTCTGACTACCTCTTGAGGCAATCCTGTAATGTTGAAGGATCCTTCTCCGTTTGTAGTTGCAGTGCCGACCAGACGGGAGGAAAGCGCTGATCTCCCAGGAATGTTCTTTGCTTCCTCGGGAGGAACGAGATAAAGTGAAACGTTGATGTTTGAAGCCACGGTTAAGTTGCTTTGGAATAGGAGAGTGGCTTCTAGCCAAATCGTATCGGAAATTGTGACATTCCTGTCTATTGATGATGGGCCTGTTTCGATGCCATTAAGCTGAACAAGTGACATTTCTGGGCATGCTTGGAAAGGGACCCACCCTAGATCCAAATTTCCCTGGTTCTGATTGGTCTCTAGGTGAACCTCGACCCAACGAGTGAAGTTATTGCCGTATACCGTGAACTGTTCACCGTCCCATATCCCTCCGGAAAACCCTGTGACTTTCCTAGCTGGGAATCCCGCTGATCTTAGCATCACTGCGAAAACCGTAGTGAACTCATCGCAACTGCCCTCGAAAGAAGAGTTGAGTATCCAATGGGCGACATCACCATCATCACCTATTGAATCGGGAACCCTCGATCCGTTGTGGTTCCTCAAGAAAGTGATAGTTTCATTGCCATTAATTAGGAAGTCCTGTATGGCTGAGATTTGCCCCCAAGCAGATAGTGTTCCGGAGTCATTGATCACCGACTGAGTAATCTCCGATACCAGTGAACCGCTGTTTTCTAAGTAACCAGGTGGGAGATCCTTGGCATAGTCACTGCCTGAAAAAACTGTGGTATTCTCCATAATTGCAGTTGAGAAAATCACCTCAGGTGCGGAAACATAGAGTGCTTCGATGGTGGAAGTGTCGACGATAATGTCCCTGGTGAAGTTTGACATGTTTAAGCCGGCGGAGAAATCGGCCCAAGAGGAGAAGTTCTGGGAATTGAAAGGTTGAATTAGCTCCTGACCTGGCCAAGCATACCCTGCTTGATCATACAATATCTCCCAATTTAGGGGTGCTGTGTGGTTCCAAAGTGACTGGTCTGCAAGGCCCTCGGAAGTTGACCATTCAGGTAGAACTGGGGTATTCCCCAGAAGGCTGGTATTGACTCCCCATGAAATGCCCGTGTATGAGTCGTAAGTGTGCCAACGCCAATAGTGAGTGGTTGTTGGGTCCATCCCTACTGAAAGGTTCTTTGCCGTGAAGAATAGGGAGCCTGCAAGAATGTCATCTGTAGGGTCGAATGGGTTCTGATCGGATGTCAAGCAACCTGATGCCCAGAATTCTTGAGTGCACTCCTCCCCATCCGGTATACCCCCGCCATCCGTGTCAGGATCTCGCCAGTCCGTACCTGTCTCGTTCTCAATACTGTCTGGTATTCCATCACCATCACTATCATATGGGTTGATATCATCATCTGGATTGTTTTGGGGATTTGTTCCATCGATATACTCCTGCCCATCATTGATTCCCCCCTCATCGGTATCGGCGACGTNCCAGAGAGTTAACCAAGGGTCAAGTGTGAGATTGCTTCCGGCGATCCCGAAAAATAAGTCGCACCCAGTTGTGTTCTCGAAGAAGTTGTTTAATCCATCACCGTCCGAATCGAGCAAATTATGGCAAGGCTCTCTTGGATCTGTATTATTCTGAATCTCTGACAGGTCTCCAACNCCGTCACCGTCAGTGTCAAAAAGGTCAGGTCGTGAAAAATACCCCCAAGTTCCCANTAATTCCTCCCAATCGGCTAGTCCATCACCATCGGAATCTGCATAGTCGTCATCGCAATGAGGGGAATTGTTGGTGCCTGCTGAGGGATCCCAACACCATGAGCCATTGATGAATACTACCTCAGTAGCATTGTCCGGTTTGGTGATGTCCAGACCCCTNAGCTCTCCGAATTGTATTGAGAAGAACTGGAATGGGGTTCGATGGCCATCCGGCGACTGGAAAAANGCCATAGGAGCNCCATTTTGTCTCCAATCATTCGGNTNTGGATTCAAGCCTTCAGTTGAATTGAGCGTTATGCTATTCTCCGCTGCATCCCATTCTTGGATGGTGAAGTTGAGCTCCACGAAAGAGGTGCAAGGATCTGTATTATGGAACANTGAGGCTTCATCCCCGTCATTCACCCCCCCNCCATCTGAATCTGCGACGTCCCAAAGTGTGCAAGACATNTTCTCTTCCCAGTTCTGAAGTCCGTCTCCATCGAAATCTCCTTCATCATTTATCCTAGTTGGNTCTGTTTCGCCCGGGTCAATTACTCCATTGCCGTTTAGGTCCTCTTCTCCGTCTTCCAGGTGGTCNCCATCCGTGTTATTATTCCTAGGATCCGAGGCTTGAGCTGGATCCCCATATGTGGCATTGACCTCGATTCCATCTTCAATCCCATCGGAGTCAGTGTCTATTGAAGTTGGATCTGTCAGAAGTACTAGAGCCTCGAATGANTCATTCAATCCATCGCCATCCGTATCGGGATTNTGCGGATCNGTTTGTGTGATTCCATCAACCTCGGCCGTGAAGATTTGGCAGCCACCGGGACCCAATAGCAGAACTGGGTTGCATGGACTNTCAGTCGCAGTCATGTTTAATGGACCGGGCCNGAAATACTGTGTTGGAGGGAATGTTGTTCCGTTTCGAGTCCCCCAAGTAGGATTTACATACTCGTAAATGTTTGCTAAACCGTCTGAATCGGGATCCCCATATGTACCGTCTTGATTAGAATTTGAAGTTGGATCCAAGCCATTGGCCCACTCCCAGCCATCTGGCATCCCATCGCCATCCGTGTCCCAACCATTGGGGTCCTCATCGATTTCCCCATCACCGTCGTCATCATCGGATAAACAGTCTGCGTCGCCGTCACCGTCGTCATCATTAGAATCCACTGAACCATCATGATCGTTGTCAAAGGTGTCTGCACAAATATTGCCAATTGGGTCCTCATCGAAGCCATCGGATCCTGCTCCTTGAATAATCTGCATTGCAGACTCCTCNTCCCAGTTACTGACGGGCACGGTACCATTCCACCAAACGCCATTATCCAATACATTCGAAGTAGAAACTACGTCCCATCCTTGGGGGATACCAAATAAATATTCATTGAGATTGGAGAATGCGTCAGAATCGGGATCNCCATTGGAGCCATTGTCCCCAGANGCTGAAAGAGGGTCCAGTCCATATTGCCATTCCCAGCCGTCTGGAAGTCCATCATTATCAGAATCCCAATCCTCTGGCTGGGTGTTTATGATGAACTCGATGCCATAGGATAGCCCGTCCCCATCCTGATCTGTCGAGGCAAGTGCCTCCCAAATTCCAAACTGCATCGCAGAGTAACTTGAAACCATTAGGAAGAAGGTGAATAGCAATGCGGANCGAGTTGTATCTTTTTCGAGCCTAGATTCCCGAATACTAGAGAGAGCCATGCCTACCAATCCTATTTGATGGCGCTAACTGCGACTCTTAAGAGGAATGGAGCGTCGTTCGGACATTGNTCTATCAAATCAACTCAATGTCATCGTCGTCATACCTATTTTGGCTGGTAGTTGGCTCGGGCGTGGTAACTGGTGCGGGAATTTGGGGTGACTGCTCTTCAACACTAACACTCTGATCGTTTAGCGACTCGATCAACTCCATTTGACGGGACAAGCTACGGCGGTTCATCCATCCTTGGACNCCAGCTANGAGCATCAGAGACGTAATGGCCAATATTACGAGGGTTATCGGTCTAGGATGAGTGATTTCATTGGNTNGAATCTCCAAAATTCCACCAATCTCAACCTGCGCATNCAGAGTGAATCTTGCAGTAGCTGACTCTGGAAATGATTCATCGGTGTCCAATGGAGTTGCAGTAATCGAAATCGGGACGACTTGGCCATTATTTGCAGATCCTGGGACGTCGATAATAATGGAGAAAACTTCCTCGTCGAATGCCGCGATTTCGATCAATGGGGAGCCGGATAAACCGCCGATTTCTACTGACCACCCACTTTCTTCGGTGTCAGTATCTAGTAGAACGGTTACTGGNCTATTGCCCTTGTTTTTTACCTTCATCTGGATAGTTACTTCACTTGAAGGTAGTAGATTTGTATTCTGTGAAACCTGAAAAATCTCCAACTGGGGATCATCGGCCTCTACTTCAAAGGTAATTGGTAAATCGAAGTANCGAGGATCGTCATCGTCTGTTTCCTCCATTATCCGAAGGTANATTGTGTGGTTTCCGACTTCAACTTGGCTCGTAAGGNTGACACTGACGAAAACCTCAGTGAAATCCCCTGGGCCGAGTGAGACCCTTGGAACTAGTTCCCCGTCTTGCTTGTCCGTNATCCTGAACTGCCACTGGCCGTAGATTGGGTTCCTATCAGTATTNATCGACAAGGAAGATGGNTTTTGTAANACCCACCAATTTGNTGCGCCNCCACCAGTCATGCTGTTCGTGATTCTTGTCCTGAAAAGAATGGGTATTTCTTCAGTGTCTTCGGTGCAGAGTGAAACTTGCATGTGCCCCAAGGGCATTCCATCGCAATCATTGGAAACCTCGGCCTGAATTCCGAAAGTCCGTTGAATCGTGAATGAAACCAATGTCTTTGATGACAAATTGTTTCCGCTACTGACCTCTAATGTGATCTCAGCAATATCCGGATCTTCCCTCACTAGACTTGGTTTGACCCCTAGGATAAGTTCGTGAGTAGCATGCCTCTCAAGGGTTGACGTATGGAANGTGCCGTCTAGCTCATTTGGCTCGATTCTCTGCCCGGTCGTATTGTCATGAATTTGGAAAAGGGCCTTAGACCTCTGGGTAATGTCNATCCTAAACCAATCTGCATCAAACCCAGTGTTGAACACCTCGAGAACAAATGGATTGAAATTCTCATGCTCGACGAATCTGGGAATTGATGTGTCTATTGCGTCGCCTCTAGATGAGTTGGCTATTGGAGTCAAATGATCCTCGGACCAAATCGAAACCACGGGGGGTTGGTAGACATCTATGCGCTCGACCTCTAGTACCAATTCCGAAGGCGTCCCTACTTGGCTTACTATGCCTGATCCGGGATCCCCCTTTGCAACTGCAATGATGCGAATTTTGTCAGGAGTGCCTGTGAGATCCTTTGGGGCAGTTAGAATTAGCGAGGGGTTGATTATCCTGCCCCCGGTTTCTAGCTCATACTGGTTTGCTGGAGAGTCGAACTCGATGCCCCATGTAATTCCTAGCTCGGTTTCCACGGAAAGTTCCACGGTCATTGATTTAGTGGACGATCCCTTGTGAAGAAGCTGGAGTGGGATCTCAGTAATTTGTTCAGGAGCGAAATACTCTACNCCNCTATCGAATCTATGCGAGAGCGTCACNCCCCACTCATTCATGGTCAATGGTTCGTGCTCTAGATCCACGANATTNCCCTGAACGTCCGAAATGCGCAAAATTATGGTATATTCACCGGACATGAGGCCTCTCTCGTACTTCCTTAGATACTTGCCGAAAATACCCCCCTCTGTATCACTGATTCCATCAATGTCTGCTGAGACTGTCTCATCGATTCGGTAATTTGATTCCGGATCCCTCATTAGAAGTTCGACGCGTTTGATATCCGACCTACCAAANGCACTCTTTGCCTCTATTGTGAATTGCATGGTCCTGCCGTCATCATCATCGTTGGGATACCAGTCCTCCTCATATCCTTCGGCTAAGACGCCCCCCTCCCTCTGAACTAGAATGACGCTGTCNGCCAGAGCATTCGAGTCTAGTTCGACTGCTGAAAATCGGTCATCNCCCGATATCTGATTCCAAGCTACCTCGGCTTGGCAACTACTGAATGGATTATTGGAATCGCATCCCGACATNCTGGCCCTTATCTTGATAATTAACCTGTCATCCGTTCCGACTCTGAATGACTGNGATGTCCCAATCCCAACCTGCAAAACCTCATAATCGAAATCGCAGGTGCTTCCGAAGGTGCTAGAGCAAGCCTGCCTGCTCCAACTTGAGCTCCCTATAGTACCATCATCTGAAGTCAAAATACTAACTGTCCAGTCCACATTAGAATTTGAAGGGCCGGTTGCCTTCAGGAAGACGTTNACNGGNAAGTAGTATGTTTCATTGGAATGGAACTTTCNACCAAAAATATCCATTGGNGACACGAGTTCTCGCGTNGAGAACACNACATCGGAGTCAAGGGCGCTTTCTGTCTCTTGGCCGCCGTCGTCTGGAATAACCGTTGAAAGTCTGCCATCGTAACTAGANTCNTTGGATTCGGCAAAATACAAGGTGTAAGTATTGTCGTCNGCAGAGTTGGAAAAAGCAACGATCNGCCCNTCTTTCAGCTCTTCTGAGGGGCTGTCGAAGAAAACTATGGGTAGCAACATCATTGTCACTAAGAAGAAAGACAAAGACGGATGTTTGCCTGAACCATTGGTTGGCGGGATATTTGGCACAATTGTCCGCTGTATTTGGGTGGTTAAAGAGTTCGGTATGTTGGAGTGGCAAATGCATCGGTTATTGGGGTCTTTTCTAGCGCTCGATTGAAAGCATGGAGCCATGCCCGAATGCTGCAGGGGTACCCGAGCTGGTCAAAGGGGCCGGACTTAAGCTCCGGTGCTTAGTGCTTCGTGGGTTCAAATCCCACCCCCTGCACCAATTCCATCACTTTATCCTAGTTACTGAGCAGCCAATTCCCCCCTTGACCTCGGGAATCCCCAGTTTTGTAATCTTCACAGAGGCGGCCCTGACCTCTTCGGGCAGCATAACTCTGCCAATAATATCGTCAGCCAAGTTCTCCAAGAGATTGAAGCGCCGAGATGAGATTGAGGAATTTAAGGAGGAAATTAGGTACTCGTAATTCAGTACGCTTTCGATATTTNCAGAATGNTCATTTTTCTCGCCGGATTGTGCTGCAAAAATNTCAAATTGAACTGGTTGCTTGATTCCAAATTCATAGTCATGAATTCCTACTTCTATATNACGAACCTCATTCTCCAGAAAAACGACAGTAGCGCCGCCAAGTGANTCGGAGATGATTGAAGAAATTGCTTCGGNAAATTCCTGCATCGNTANTCCTCAGTTTCAAATAAGACATCCCTGGACCTATTCAGGAACCTCTCTCCCGAATCAACGTAGATTACCTGGCCCGTAATTGAATGGGCGTCCATCAGAAATGAAACAGAGTCGGCTATTTGCTCGGGGCTTGGTCCGTGGCCAAGAGGGGTCTGAGATTGGGCCCTCTCGAAACCGATTTTAGACTGGTCATTGCTTGGCAATGTGTGNCCTGGTGAAACGGCATTAACCCTAACGCTTGGAGCTAGGCCCCTTGATAGTGCCTCTGTNATACCCGCAAGGGCGAATTTTGAGGCGGTATATGAGATGTGATCAGGNTTTGGGGATGCTAGCTTCTGATCAAGAATATTCACCACTGATCCAGTAACGCCATCCTGGATCGATTCGTACAAGGACCTGATGAGAACTAATGGCGCCAACGCATTCACGTCCATATGGGATTTCCAGGATATTGCATCAAAGTTCGTGATTTCATCATGTACGAAGTGAGAGGCGTTATTGACCAGTCCAGTGATGGTGCCGATCTTCTCCGAAGCATCAGAGAAGAGAGCTGCAGTCGACTCGAAATTTGAGAGATCGCATTGCAATGACGCAGCAGCGACCCCCAGGGACTCTATTTCCTCAACAAGTGTTTGTGCCTCGAGACGCGAGTTGTTGTATTGCACTGCTATTGGTTTACCNCTTNTAGCTAATTTAAGGCATATTTCACGTCCGATTCTCTTCGCGCCCCCCGTTACTAGAACCCCGTTGCCCATGTTAAGCGGAAGCGTGACGTACATTTTACCAATTGCTAGGAAGAATATGAGAAATTAATCGATAATAACGGTTAATGTTTAGCCTCTATCCGGCTATACCATGAACGGGCGNCTGCCGACCATAGACTCGGGGATGGATTCAGTTGATGGGTGCGGTGGAGGTTTGAAAATTAGCGCAGAGGAGAGGAGGAAGTCCCTTAGGAAGAAGTTGCCTAGCTGGTTCAAGACGTCCTTGCCAACTGGTATTTCTCATACTCGCTATTCCAGGACAAAGNACAACGTCAAAGAGCACGGTTTGAATACAGTGTGCGAGGAAGCGCGTTGCCCTAATCTTCACGATTGTTGGGGAAGGGGCACGGCTACTTTCATGATCGCTGGNGATGTCTGCACAAGAGGTTGTAGGTTCTGTGCCGTTGGTACNGCTAAAACACCGCCCCCCCTGAATCCCGATGAGCCTCAAGAGCTCGCTGAATCAATAAGAAAAATGGGGCTCGAATACGCAGTAATTACTGTAGTNAACAGGGATGATCTGCCCGATGGAGGATCGGCCCATTACAGGAANTGCATTATCGAAGTAAACAAGAGGAATCCGGGGGTTGGAATAGAGCTGCTTTGTTCGGANTTAGACGGCAACCTGGNCTCATTGGGGGNTTTATTGGCAGAATTGCCCCTTAGGGTCTTTGCACACAATGTTGAGTGCGTACCAAGATTGGATGGTTTGGTTAGGGATCAAAGGGCATCTTTCGATCAATCATTGGCCATTCTCAAAGAAGCCAAGAGTCTTCGGCCCGACCTGCTAACAAAAACCAGCATTATGGTCGGAATAGGTGAAACAGACGATGAGGTTAGGGAAACTATGGAAATCCTGAGAGGGGCTGGCGTGGACATGGTGACTCTTGGACAATACCTTCAACCCAGCTACAAGCACCTTCCTGTGGATCGTTTTCCAGAACCTGGNATGTTTGCTGATTGGGATAGAATCGCAAGAGAATTGGGTTTCAAAGCAGTTGCTAGCGGCCCTCTGGTNCGATCTAGTTACAGAGCCGGGCTTCTTTGGGAGGAGGCAATGGGNGGTGAACCGGTGGTGACCATCGAATCATCTGGTTCGGCGAAGAGCCACCTTATTCAAGAGATTCAAAGAATAGAAGGCAATGACACGATGGCAAGAGGGGGAACTTGGTGAATGAGTGACGAGGATTCTAGTGGAATTAGTGTACCCGATGCNCCATTTAGGCCGGGTGAGGANCCGAAATTCGGNACTTGGCCTTGGAAGCCNGGNGATCTTGGAATGCCAGACCCAGCTACTTGCACTTCAGATGAAACGGAAGATCTAGCCAAGGGGCTAGTTAGGGTTCTAGATGATGATGGAATTGNTTCCGGGGAGTGGGACCCGAAACTAGACCCAGAAGAACTGCGAATTGGTTTGGAACACATGGCAAGGCTGAGGATCTTCGATGAAAGGATGATGAAGATGCAGAGAACAGGCCTTTTGTCATTCTACATGAGATCATTTGGCGAGGAGGCTGTGGCAATAGCGCAGACCATGGCATTGGAAAATCAAGACTGGATTTTTCCCACCTACAGGCAACCCGGGGCTCAATTCGTACGTGGACGAGATATGGTTAGCATGATTTGTCATTGCATTGGGAACGAGGAGGACAACATCAAGGGCAGACAGATGCCGGTTCACTATTCATTCAGAGAAGGTCGATTCATTTCGATTTCAAGTCCGGTAGGGACTCAGTTTAGCCAAGCGGTAGGAGTTGCACTGGCATCGAAATATAAGGATCAAGATGAGGTCACAATTACTTGGATCGGAGATGGTGCTAGCGCGGAGGGGGATTACCACTACGCACTCACATTCGCTAGCATTTATGATGCACCTGTAATTCTCAATGTTGTAAACAACCAGTGGGCAATATCCACACATGCGAACTTTGCAACGGGAGTGGGGGANTTTGCTTCTCGCGGACTGCCTTACGGATTGGCATCNATTAGAGTTGATGGGAATGACTTCCTNGCCCTATANTCCGTTACAAAATGGGCACGTGACCGCGCTGCTTCTGGAATGGGAGCGACCCACATAGAAGTTCTGACTTATCGTGCTGGTGCTCACAGTAGCAGTGATGACCCCAGTAGATACCGTCCTTCGGACGAGCACAATATGTGGCCGGGTGGAGACCCCATAGAGAGACTTAAGACACANCTGATCGGACTTGGGGAATGGAGCGAGGAAAAACAGGATGATCTAGAAAAAAGAATAGACGAGGAGGTCACAAATGCATACAAAGAGGCNGTAAAATTCGGTGATTTNGCAAATGGCCCTTATCCCTCNTCTGACACTATTTTCACAGAAGTTTACGAGGAAATGCCGTGGCACCTCAAAGAACAGCACGACGAGTTGATGGGCGATTAATATGGGGACGATGAATATGATCCAGGCACTGAACAGTGCTCTAGATACGATGTTGGAAAGAGATCCGAATGTAGTGATTTTCGGGGAAGATGTGGGTTATTTTGGCGGTGTTTTTCGAACGACTGATGGNCTTCAAAAAAGGCATGGTGAGCANAGAGTATTCGANTCCCCACTTTCGGAAGGTGGTATTGCAGCCNCTGCATTTGGNATGGGATTGAACGGTTTGAGGCCCGTGGTAGAAATTCAATTCGCTGACTACATTTTCCCAGCATACGACCAAATAGTCAACGAAATGGCGAAGTTAAGGCATAGATCGGGCGGGGAGTATTGGTCTCCCATTACATTGAGGACCCCTGCTGGTGGTGGAATCAGAGGGGGGCACCATCACTCACAATCCCCCGAGTCTCAATTCACCCACACACCAGGNCTAAAGGTTGTTTATTGTTCGACGCCCTACAATTCCAAGGGTTTGCTGATTAGCTCAATAGAGTGTAATGATCCAGTAGTTTTCTTTGAACCGAAAAGGTGCTACAGGGGTCCATTCTATGGGGACCCGCACAATGTTCCCACATGGGCGGATCACCCAGAGGCGGAGGTGCCTGAATCGCACTACAANATTCCCCTTGGGGAAGCGAGAATTGCTGTNGAGGGAAGTGAGTGCACCGTAATTGCATGGGGCTCCATGGTCCACGTTTGTGAAGAAGGTATCAAGCAAAGTGGGGTTTCATGTGAGTTAATCGATCTTCAAACACTAGTCCCATGGGATAAAGAGAGAATCATTGCTTCGATAAAAAAAACTGGCAGGTGTGTTATAGTGCATGAGGCCCCAAAAACCAGTGGTTTTGGTGCAGAGTTATCCGCTTCAATACAAGAAAGATGCTTCTACTACCTAGAAAGTCCAATTCAAAGGGTGACTGGTTGGGACACCCCATTCCCGCATACCACCGAATGGGATTACATGCCGGGACCCTCTCGGATAGCTAAAGCGATTAGAAGGACGCAGGAGGAATGAGTATGGGAATTCACGAATTCAAGCTCCCCGACATTGGGGAAGGAGTAGTAGAGGGAGAAATTGTCGAATGGCATGTTTCAGTCGGAGATACTGTATCAGAAGATGACAGTATAGTCGATATCATGACCGACAAGGCAACAGTCTCCATACCCTCGCCAGTTAGCGGAACCGTATCATCACTGAGTGGAGCAGTTGGGGATATGATTGCAGTGGGCTCGACACTGGTTGGCTTCGACACAGATGCAGCCGNAGAAGGGCAAGAAGTTGAGGAAGAGGGAGATNCTGCAGATGAGGCCGATGTCGAAGATGAGCCTGTAGAAGAGGTTCCCCCTGTGGTTTCTGAGCNGGAAATAGTTGNAACAGAACCAGTTCCTGAACCGGTGAAGAGNGTACCGGAGGCAGCTCCGCCAAAATCAAAGAGCGTGCCTTCTGAAAATGAGCGAGTCCTGGCCAGTCCAGCTGTCAGGAGGAGAGCAAGAGAAGCGGGTTTGGATCTGAAGATGGTCANTGGTTCAGGGCCTGCTGGGAGGATTCGGCATGCGGACCTCGATGCTTTCATGGCAGCTGGAGGTACNGTGACAGGAGCTCCTCCATCAGCATATTCGACCAAGAGGACTGAGGTGAAAGAGGTCAAAGTAGTTGGCCTGAGAAGGAAGATCGCCGAACAAATGACTTTGAGCAAGAGTAGAATCCCCCACTTCTCATACTTCGAAGAAGTAGATGTTACAGAGCTAGANGAGCTTAGGCAAGTTCTGAATTCCTCCAAGGACGANAATCAACCGAAGCTAACTTACCTCCCTTTCATCATGCTNGCACTATCTAAAATCATGCCAGATCACCCTGAATGCAACGGCCACTATGACGACGATAACGGNATAGTNAGACGTTTTTCCGGGGTAAACCTNGGCATTGCAACACAAACAGAGCGTGGACTCTATGTCCCTGTGGTGAAGCACGTGGAGGCAATGGACATTTGGCAGGCAGCTACCGAGATGCAGCGAGTTTCTGGAGCGGCAAGAGGGGGNACTGCGAGTCTGGATGACTTGACTGGATCGACTTTCACCATTACCAGNCTTGGAAGGGAGGGCGGTTTAGGTGCGACTCCAATAATCAACCATCCGGAAGTCGCCATCCTTGGAGTTCATAAAGCCCGAGAGATGCCTGTTGTTAGAGATGGGGAAATAGTAGTTAGGAGGATAATGAACCTATCAAGTGCATTTGATCATAGAGTAGTGGATGGAGCTGACGGGGCATCTCTAATCCAGCATCTAAGAAAATTGCTGGAATATCCTGCCCTAATCTTCATGTGAGGTAAATATGGCCAGTACTAAGAAATGCCAAGTCCTCGTCATAGGGGCNGGGCCCGGTGGTTATGTTGCTGGAATAAGAGCGGCACAACTAGGTTTGGAAACAATTGTTGTTGAATCTGACAAAGCCGGTGGGACCTGCTTGATTCGTGGTTGCATTCCNAGCAAAGCGATTATTCATGCGGCTGATAGATTTGAGGCNCTGAAAACGCATTCATCGGAAGAAGGGCANATGGGGNTGTCAATTAATGGGGAGGCAAAAGTNGACATGCCAGCGTTGGTATCCTGGAAGAACTCGATTGTCGATAAGCTGAATAAAGGNGTTGAGGGATTGCTAAAAGGTGCTGGTGCGGAATTAATCAGCGGATGGGCAAATTTCGAGAGTCCGAAGACTTGCAACGTAGAGACGGCTAATGGCACATTGAGGATTGAGGCAGAAAATGTCATTATTTCGACAGGGTCGAGTCCTGTGGAGCTCCCATTCATGAAATTTGACGAAGAGTTTGTGTTATCATCGACGGGTGCGTTGGATCTAGAAAAGCTACCAAAAAGCGTAGCGATCGTCGGAGGAGGTTACATTGGGCTTGAGCTGGGTTGTGCTTTATCNAAGCTTGGNACACAGGTAACTGTTGTTGAGGGATTGGATAGCATTTTATCGATTATAGACAAAGAAGTNAGAAGGCCTCTTGAAATTTGGTTGAAGAAACATNGAGTGGCGATTCATACGAAGGCATTGGCAAAAGGGGCTGAAGTCAAAGGAAAGGGGGCATCCAGGAAGGTGGAGCTTTCATTTGAGAANGGTGGAGAGTTGGATTCAATAAAGGTTGACAAAGTTTTGGTCACTGTTGGAAGAAAGGCGAACACAATCGGATGGGGNCTTGAGAACATGGGATTGAGAATGGACCCCTCCAGTAGGTTCATCAGAATTGACCGTCAGTGCAGGACCTCAGTCCCTGGGGTTTACGCAATTGGAGATGTCGCCGGAGAGCCGATGCTGGCACACAAGGCAAGTGCCCAAGGGGAGATGGTGGCCGAGATAATCGCGGGCAAAAAAAGAGAGTTCGACAATATTGCAATTCCCGCAATTGTTTTCACTGAGCCAGAAATAGTGTCAGTTGGTTTGACTCCGGAAGAAGCGGCTGAAAGAGGCGAGAAGACGATAGTTGGTAAATTTCCCTTGGCTGCTAATGGCAGGGCGCTTAGTATAGAAGCAGAGAAGACCGGTGGTTTCATCAGAGTTACGGCTAGAGAATCTGATCATGTAATTCTAGGCATTCAAGCAGTTGGTTCCCACATTGCAGAGTTGCATGGCGAGTTTGTTTTGGCGCTAGAGATGGGCGCAGTACTAGAGGACATCGAAGGTACAATTCACGCCCANCCAACAATGACTGAATCTTTCCATGAAGGAGTACTCAAGACTCTTGGGCATGCGATTCACATTAGCTGAGGGATGAGATGGATCGAATTAGGGTCCTGAAAGCTGGAATAGTCAATTATGAGGTGATGAGCAAATCCATGAAGGATTTGCAAAAACTAAGGATTAGAGATCTGATTCCTGACACGATTATTTTTGTTGAGCATCCAGAGATTGTGACAATTGGCCCTAAAGCTGTCAGAGAAGGTACGGAAGTAGTCGGTTACCCCAGTGTAAAAACAGATCGNGGNGGGGGGATAACTTGGCATGGACCTGGGCAATTGGTAGCCTACCCCATTATCAAATGGAGAAAGGGGGAGCANGACATAAGGGGCATTATCGGGAGATTGGAAGACTGGGCTATCGCTGCGTTAGGGGACTGCGGTGTTGANGCTTACAAGGACGAGAAAATGCAGGGGGCATGGGTCGATAGCCACAAGATATGCTCGATTGGCTTGTCATTCCGACACTGGGTAAGCAGGCATGGCATGTCAATCAATGTNTGCACCCCTAAAGGAAGAGTGGAGGGGCTCGAGGGATGTGGGATGGAAGCAGGAGTGCACACTAGCCTTCAGAGTCTTGGTTATTCCCATGACCCCGAAGGAATGCCAATTGATTGCGAGAGGATAGGATTGGCTATGCTTGAAAGGTGCGATGGTTTTCTGGGTCGGCAGCCAGATGAGCCAATTGAGTGGTTTCCGGAGATTTTAGCATGAAACCCAGAAGAGGCGATTTTGCNCATCACTGGAACCTGGAGCCAGAAGTGACTTTTCTCAACCATGGCTCATTTGGAGCAACTCCAAGANTTATCCTCGAAGAGCAAACAAGGATCAGGGANAAAATGGAAAGGGACCCAGTGAGTTTCTTCGAAGGTGATTTTCTGGAACTATGGGACTCTACGAGAAAGGCGGTTTCAGATTTCCTGAATGCTGACATGGATGGAATGGCACTTGTGACAAACACGACTGCGGGNGTAAATACCGTTCTACGTAGCCTGAATCTTCATGAAGGGGATGAAATATTGGTGCCGAACCATTCATATCAAGCTTGCTGGAATGCAGTGGACTTTGTGACAGAAAGGTCTGGAGCGAAGACGGTAGTTGTCGATATCCCATTCCGAGTGAAGGATTCTCAAGAAATAGTCGATTTGATCATGGGTTCAGTTACTGAGAAAACTGTTTTAGCCCTAATAGACACAGTAACTAGCCCCACCGGCCTGAGAATGCCTTTTGAGTCGCTGACAAAAAAACTGCAAGGAATTGGGGTCGATGTATTATTAGATGCAGCCCATGGACCAGGNATTGTCCCATTGGACATAAGGGGCCTAAATGCTGCTTATTGTACGGGAAATTTCCACAAGTGGGTCTGCTCTCCCAAGGGTTCGGCTTTTTTGCATATCAGAGAGGATAGGAGGAGTTCTGTCCGGCCCCTAAGCATCAGTCATGGTGCTTCCTTCGAAGGCTCAAAGCAAGAGAAGTTCGAGTTTGAATTTGGTTGGCCTGGGACGCGAGACCCCACTGCATGGTTATGCATTCCAGCCACAATTGATTTCATGGCTGGNCTAGTGGACGGTGGGTGGGCCGAAATAATGCANAGGAACAATGACCTCGCCTTGGAAGGCCGAAAATTGATATGTGACGCATTGGGAACTTCTGCACCAATTCCGGAAACTATGGTTGCTGCTATTGCATCAGTAGAGATCCCTAGCGAGGAAGAGATTGGGCCAGTAAGTATGGAAGGCGACCCTTTCCATCACCTATTGATGGAAAAATATGGAATACAGGTTCCCGTTTTTCCATGGAAGCATCATGGCACCAGGTACATTAGAATTTCAGCTCAACTTTACAATCATATAGATGAGTACGTTTTCCTCGCTGATGCGCTTTCTGAAATTCTGGAAAATGGGGAAATCCTTCAAGGGCAGTAGTATGGACGAGTGTTCATGCCGGAGGCGGTTGTCTGTATCACTGGGGCTTCTGGGGCGCAATATGGAGTCAGACTAATCCGGATTCTCGCCGACCACGGATGGACCATTAGGCTGATAGTAACGGGTGCTGGTGCGATCAATCTGGATCTGGAATGCGGCATCTCCCCGGATGACCTGGCTTCTTGGGAAGGTGTTATCCTCGAACGCAATGAAAATCTGGCAGGCAAGTCAGCATCAGGATCATCTGCTATTGATGCATACATAGTTTGTCCCGCAAGTGGAACCACGATTGGAAAGATCGCTGCCGGAATCAGTGATAACCTAGTCACAAGGAGTGCATTGGTGGCAATGAAAGAAGGCAGAAAGCTGATATTGGTACCTAGAGAGTCACCCTATTCCACCCCCCATTTGAAGGCTATGGCCGACCTTTCGTCATGGGGAGTAGTTATCCTTCCTGCAAGTCCCGGTTTCTACCACTCTCCTGAGACAATTGAGGAGTTGATTGATTTCATAGTTGCAAGAATTCTTGATCAATTGGGGATAGTGCACGAGATTGGTAAAAGATGGTCGGGCGAGGAAGTAAGGTCCGATTAACGACTCACAAGATACTCCAACCAAGCATGGGTTCAATAAAGGTCAGAACCGCCTCATTAACGATAGTGTGGTGGATTGGGAAAAGAAGACGGTTGGCGAACTAAGGGGTATTCTCCGTTCAAATGGCCTTCCAACTTCGGGTAAGAAGGCTGAGCTGATCAGCAGAGCCTCGGCATTAGACCCAGGGGGAGTTCTCGATGCAGAAGTGGGAGTTAGTGCAAGGAGAGATGTGATCAAGAACGCCATATTGGCGAAAATTGGTAATTTGCCTATTTCCGCTATTGCCGTGTCTATGATAGTTCTGATTGGAATTTCTGGCAGTGCAGCAATATACGGATTGGACGTAGCTAGTTGGATCAAAGGGGAAGAAGAATACGAGCTTATCGACTTCGACGCAAATCAAACGAGAGCATATGCCCAGGGTCTTGTGAATCTGGGCCATCCAGAATGGGAGGGTAGACTATCTGGTACTCAAGAGGAGGAGAATACTGCTCAATCAATTAAACTAAATTTCTCCAATAGTGGAATTCCAGCGACAATAGAAGAATTTGAGATCCCACTATTCTACATGGGAAATGAATTTGAGCTAATGATCTGCACCCCGGGAGACATAGGGAGCATTTTCGGCGGCCCTTCCCCCTGCTCACTTGCGGATGTAAATAGAGAGGAGGTTGAATATATCCATAGGGAGGATTTTGTGATTCAGGGATACAGCGGAGATGTTGATATTCTGGCCAGTAGTGACGTAAATGTCGTTGATCTAGGAATGGGGAATGAATCTGCCGACTGGGGTTCTGCCGCAAATGGAATAGGTTTGGTCTGGCTTTTGGATGGTGACGAAGGCGGTCCGGGAACTGAGAGCAATACGGTTCTCTTTCTTAGGGCCCAGGAAAATGGGCTAAGAGGTCTGATTACTGTTAATGCAAGACAAAACTGTGACGAGTTGATTTCCGGGGATTGCGTTCCTTACTTCAAATCATTAGACATCACTCAATTCAGTGAAAAGCCTTACAACATTGGATTCATGATGGTTTCTAGAAGTGTTGGAGAGGCGATTCTGAACCAAGTGGTAAACGGGGAAGGAATGCTTCAATTTGTGGTACAAGTGGACAATCAAGTCAATACATACATCCATGTTCCTTGTGGCATACTACAGGGCGAGACAGATTCTCTGATTATAATTGGGGCCCACCATGACACTGCCTACAACGGCCAGGGGGCGGTGGACAACACTGCAGGGACTGCGACGGTACAAGAAATTGCAAGGCAGTTTGGCTTATTGAGCTCGGAGCTTGGACAGCCTAAGAAAACAATTTACTTCTGCACTTGGGGCGGGGAAGAGGAGGGTCTCTGGGGTTCTAAAGAATGGGTAAAAAAGCATAGGGAAAATCTCAGAGAAAATCTAAGATTATACATCAATCTAGACATGAACCACGTTGATGCTCAGAGAAATAATGGGTTGATCCTTCAGGGAAACAGTCCATCGGATATCAAGAGTATTGAGGGCATTGTTGGGTCCTTTGAAGAGGCTTACCCAGATTTAGCTTCTAGGTATGAAATTAGCGTCAGGGAATTGGAGTCAGAAGAAATGCCAAACAATTCCGACCATGCCCCATTTGTATTCAACTTAGGTGATGGGGGATTGGAAGAAGAATACTATGGTAAGGCACTAGTCTGCTATGGTTCAGGATCATCTGAATATCACACATATTTGGACAATATGGACAGGTTTAACGAGGAAAGTTTGNTCGTCTCAGGAGTGATTTTCGGCTCGNTGATTCGNCACCTTGCATGGGCCTAATTTGAACAGAATGAGATAANTTCATCGTAATCTGGTTCCANACCAGGATTCTCGGCAATCCATGCANAACCAATGNCCCCANCTTCTTCAATTACGAAGACTGCTCTTTGNCAAGCGGTATAACCTGGGGCGCCGAAGTCTTCGATTTCCAAGCCATAAGCAGAAATTGCAGATCTATTTACATCGCACAGAAGGGGGAANTCGATGCCGTTAACCTTTGCGAATTCGGCATTTGCGAATACGTTGTCTGCAGATATTCCAAAAATGGCAACATTAGCTTCATTCAAGGAGTTCANTGAATCGCTNAAAGTACACATTTCTTTGGTNCAAACACCAGTAAATGCAGCAGGATAGAATGCTATNACGGCCCTTCCACCGACCTCACTCAGAGTGACCATAGATCGATCNTGTGACATCAATGTAAAATCTGGCGCTTTGTCCCCTACTGAAACCATGCTACCGCTAGGGCGTAATGGATTTCAATATACTCATGAAAACCCTACATCCTATCTGGGCAACCTATGCCNAATAGGCCCAACCCAATCTCTAATTCTCTAGCAGTTAGGTCGCAAAGTGCCAAACGGCTGGTCTTTNTTCCACCTTCGGCATNCAAAACTTGACAATTTTCGTAAAATGATGCGAATGAAGAGGCCACTGAATGCAAATGGTTGCATAGCTTGTGAGGACTGAATGTTGATATTGCCTCATCTACTACCGAAGAGAATCCCAATAGCCTACGTGCCAGTAGCTGTTCCTCTGGCAGTAAACATTCGATGTTCGCAGATCTAAGAGATTCACGATTGCCGTCCCATTTTCTAAAGATGCTACAAATTCTTGCATGAGCATACTGCAAGTATGGTGCGGTATTGCCATCGAATGATAGCATTCTCTCCCAGTCGAAGACGTAGTCCTTTGTCCTCTCAGTTGAGAGATCTGCATATTTGACCGCGCCGATTCCGACCATCTTTGCAACCTCCTCCCTCTCCTTACCAATTAACTCGGGGTTTTTCTCCTCGATAGCCGCTTCTGCTCGTGAAACGGACTCGTTTAGTAAATCGAAAAGCTTCACAACTTCGCCCTCTCGACTTTTTAGAACCTTGCCATCTGTNTCAAGGACCGATCCGAAATTGACATGGACTGCTTGATGCGAATCGCTCATGAATCCGGCTTTCCTAGCCACTTGAAAGACCATCTCAAAGTGCTGTTTCTGAGGGGTTCCGACGACATATAGGAATGAGTCGCACCCAAGNCTCTCCACCCTGTCAATAATACATGCTAAATCGGAGGTACTGTAGTTGAAACCNCCATCGGCCTTTCTTATGATCATTGGAAGTGGTTCCCCNTCCCTGTTTACCCAATCGCCGGGAAAGGTAACATCGGCACCCTCGCTTTTCTCAAGCATCCCTGCCTCCTCGAGCCTTTCAAGAACCGTTGGCAACAATTNTTGGTACTTCGATTCCCCCATTATNTCATCATCAGTTAATAGAACCCCAAGCATTGAGTAAACTTCATTGAAATACCTCATAGATTCATCGACCAAAATCCCCCATAGCCTAAGAGTCTCTTCTTCCCCTCCCTGTAGAAGGACAACTCGCCGCCTCGACCTCTCTGAGAAATCGCTATCTGAAACAAATTTGGATCTAGCCTGCTTGTAAAATGAGTCAAGATCGCCTACTCCAAGCTCTGTTGCAGCCTTGTCCTCTCCNAGATCTAGTAAATGTTCAATCAGCATCCCAAATGGGGTTCCCCAGTCACCGACGTGGTTTTCCCTATGGACCAAATGCCCCTTGAACTCCAACATCCTGACGATTGAGTCCCCTATTACAGTTGAACGTAGATGGCCAACGTGCATTTCCTTGGCGACATTCGGAGCAGAATAATCCACGACGAAAGTTTTTCTTTCGTCACTTGAAATTTCCAACCTTTGACTTTTTGCTAAGGATGAAACTTGATTAGAAAGCCATTTTTCATTNGCTGTGATATTCACNAACCCATTTATTGNACTTACTTCTGCTATTTTNAAGAGGNCATCTGAAATCTCAACGGACATTGATTCTGCGATTTCAATGGGGGATTTTTTGAGAATATTTGCCAGGGAATGNCAGGGGATAGCTATGTCTCCATGNGCTTCTACTGTTGCTGGACCGATGAGGCTTGTCCAATCNGATCTTGGNACCCCTAGGATTTCCATGGCCTTGGAAATTTCAGNTTCTATTGCATCAATAAGTCTCTTCATACTATCACATCAAACGATTGAGTACCTCAGTAAGGCTGCTATACCGCCGAATGAGTTGTTCAGTGTCGCCCCTTCCTCTGTATCTAGTGACACAAGTCTGACNTCTGCTGANATGTGNCCTGCCAGGATGGTCAGTTCATCGATCAAATCCATTGATTCATCTTTGTCTTCCACGATGCTGGATGAATCNCATTCNGGGCAATTGGGTNCCGCNTCAGTTTTTGATTGNGTCAATTCCCACTGGTTGCTGCATTCTTTGCATTTCCAGGTAANCCTNATCTTGTTAATTGCTTCAGAAAGAATGAGGGTCGAAACCGCTCCTTGGTCGAGTGCTGAGCGNACCATTTTTTCACCATANGTAGCTTTAGGATTTGTTTGCATCACCTCNCTGAGAAACTCATCGATCAGGGTCCTTTCTACATCCAATTCTATCTGGTCCATCATCGAGCCAGCCCTCTGGATTAGCTCNCTCAAACCACTCTCATTTGAATATCCGACATCGAAAAATGGCTCTGCTATCAATTTCTTTACCTCATGGTGGAAGTAGTCATTTTTTACTACGAAATCCTTGGTCGCACCTGGTCCGCCGATAATTATGCCCTTCAGATCTTTGACCATTGGCAGCCAATAACTGCAGGCTCTCTCAGTAGCTTTCTTGAAAAACTTATGAGCAGCTTCCTCGATTAATCTCTCGAATCTCTGAGCGGACTGTCCACCCCTGCCATGTTTAGATGGTACTAGTGAGGTAATGTGCTCCTGGCAATGCAGCCTCTTTCCCGAAGCAAGGCCGTAAGCAGCTTCAGAGCGATCAATTACGAACAGACCATATGAAGTTCGATCGATCAGCATTTCCTCCAGCTGACTGATCTCAAATGTCGAGTCGCAGCGATACCGAAATGATGGGAATGGCTCAGGAGGGTCGTCGACGACAGTGGTGATTAGTCTGGTCTTGTTATTCCCAGTAATCACGTGCCCGACATAAATGGCTAGACCGCGCTCTCCTGGGGTCTTGTACCTATTTATTGTGGAAATAGCCGACTCTATTGCATCAGTAACATGTTTTTTTGTTGATTTAGACTTGATGTTAGCCGCTTGACCTGCCTCTTGGCCCAAGTGCTGTCGAACGTCACTGATCATCCTATCCGGGGGAATAACTACTGAAACAAGCTCAGTTCCCATGCCCCTCATTTCAGATAGTTCGGATAGCGTCTTCTTCAATCTTAGACGCCTCTGTTGCTGGGCCAAATCGTCGGACATACCTTGCCTCCGTGAAATGCCACCATGGACTACATTTCAACCCTTCAGCCCTTCATGAGCATATGTCTTGAAAGGAGGTGGGTATACCTTGGGCCATGGGGACGGTCGTCTTGGCGTTAGGTGGTAGTCTCCTAAGGCCCGAACTGGGGGACAGGCATCAGTGGCTAGAAGAGTTCGTTTCAATTGTCAAAAATAGGTTGCTTTCTGGCGATAAGATGGGGATAGTAGTTGGAGGTGGTGCACCAGCTAGAGAAGGAATTGAATTAGCTAGGTCTTTGATTGAAGATGAGGCTCACTTGGATTTGATTGGTATCGCTGCGACTAGGCTAAATGCGACGATAATCAAGGAAACACTAGAGGACGGGGGGATTGAAGTTCATAGTAGAATGCCGGAAAGCGTGAGCGAAGCAATAGATTCACTGGATAGCAGTGATATCGTGATAATGGGGGGTACAGTAGCTGGACAGACCACGGACACTGTTGCAATAGAACTGGCAATCGGGATTGGCGCATCTAGATGCATAATTGCGACAAATGTGGATAAGGTGTATTCAGAAGACCCGCGAGATAATCCGCAAGCTGAGTCATTTGAAAAACTGACATTGCACGAGCTGCAAGAAATTGTCGGTCCTGCCGAGCATGCATCTGCTGGAGGATCAAAGGTTGTCGATCCAGTTGGTGTAGGTGAGGCCGTGAAACACGGATTGCCACTCATAGTTCTGGATGGCAGGGACACATGGAGAATTACCGCAGCACTTGATGGTGGTGAATTTGGCGGAACACTGATAGAGGGATGAAATGAGTAGGAAGGAAACGATATTGCGGGCGGCCAAGAGAACGGCGAATGAGGCCAAGTCAGCTGCGAGAAAAAGGAGCAGGGGGCTAATTAGGTCAGAGTCAGAGCCGCATAGGCATTGCGTGGTCTGCTGGGCACCAATACCCTTGGACAGCGATCCAGCCGTATGTGGTAAGAGGGACTGCGAGGAAACCCAGAAAAAGAGGGAGAAGTCTAGGAAAAGGTTGACGGTCATGATGTACTTGTTTCCCGCAATAGCTATTTTCTTCGTTATCTTGGAAATTGTGTGAGAGTGAGAATTGGAAGGTGAGATGTTTTGATGGTCAGAATTCTTTCGATACTTCCAGCATTGATGGGAACAATATGCATCCTCATCCTAGGTGCTAGCCTGTATGGTTACTCGACTCCCGACTCTGGGATGGAGGTGCCAATTGTTCCGTGCCCAGAAGGCAGTTCAGGATGTATTGTTGGGATGACGGATGAGGATTTATCAGTTCCTGGCGCATTCATTTTGCTGGACATTAGACTCAGCCTCGAATGGGCGGAACCGGATAGAAGCTGGGTTGCAGTTGTTGACGCTGATGCAGAGAAGGAATGCCCTCCTGATGCTAATGGCCTGACAACATGCACAGAAGAAGATATTGAAAGTTTCATTATTTCGGGCGGGCCGGAATCTGATGGTAGTTTGGAATTCCGCCTTGAGCCTGGG
>PBUX01000063.1 GCA_002728565.1 Methanobacteriota archaeon
TTGGCGGATAACGAAGACAGCTTCGATTTTGGAGTAATCCAAGACAGCCTCGGGCAAAGCATGGGGACTGCTATCCCAAACCGAGCCTTAATGCTAGTTTGCGGGGGAATAGGCTCAGGAAAGAGCATCATTGCCCAGCGTATGTCCTTTGGAATGACAGCAAACGACATCAGGGTCGCAATGTTCACCACCGAACTTACCACTCGGGGTTGGCTGGAGCAAGTAGCTAGCATTGGGTATTTTATGGACAAGAGGATCGATGATGGGCAGTTCCACCTAATCTCCAGTTTCGGCGTTATAGCAGAGGCTTCTGACGAGCCGGTTTCATTGCTGGATCTTCTAGAAACATCTCCAGCCAAGGAGGCAGAAGTGGTAATCATCGATAGAGCTTCAGAGCTGATGCCGGAGGGAGTCGGGGGCAAGGAACTACTGACTAGGCTTAGGAGATTCACATCCGAGGGGAGGACCCTGATGCTGATGATCGACCCAGACGAGCTTGACCATGGCATTCTGAGGGACATGAAGAACTCCGCCGAGGTAGTTCTGGACATGCTGACTGCCGTAGTGGGAGGGCAACTAGTGAGAACGGTCAGCGTTACAAGGTTCCTAAGGGCAGCAGGCCCGGTGACGGAGAGGATAGGTTGGAAGGTGATGCCTGAGATGGGCTTCATTGTTGATATTACGGCGGTTGCATGAGGGGGTTATTTTGAGTGGTTTCTGAGCAGGACATTGACGATGAGGGCCCGAAAAAGCCCGAGTTCAACATCCAGCCCGGCGACCTCGGAGGTCTAATGGCCGAGTATCCGCATATTCGCGAGTGGGTAGAGAACTTCGAAGCACAGCACGGCTCTAGACCGATATACTACGGGCCATTGGATAGGGACGCTAAATCTGTCAGCCCCAGGAATCTGATTTACGCAACCAAGCCACCATGCTTCGCACATGTCTATTCCCCCCCAGAGGGCTCAGAAGGAGCTGGGAATACGTTCTGGTTCGGGCTCGAGCCAACAATCGCCGATGAAGAGGAGGAAATCAGAGACACCATTGTTGAGAGGCTACTGAGGGACGCTCCTCAGAAGGAAAGGTTCGACAATGACGAGGAGTTCATAGCAATGATTCACGATATGATGGATGAGATGACAACCACCACCACCACCTCACTCTTGTCCAATCCTGTTGTCAATCAGGCTAGGGAGCTGATGGGACTAGGAGAGGCCAGGATCAAAGTCTCTCCTGAGCTACTTGACAGATTGAAGTATGTAATTGTCCGTGACCTAGTAAACAATGGGCCACTGGAGACGCTTCTAGCCGATGAGATGCTGGAGGATATCCACTCGATAGGGCTCTCAAGGATTAACATGGATCACAAAGTATTCCCAATGCTGACCTCCAACATCGCCTTCAAGGACCAAGAGATTCTCACCAAGTATCTCCGATCAATGTCTGAAAGAATAGGGAGGCCAGTATCTGACAGCAAGCCAATAGTGGACGGCGCCTTGCTAGACGGATCGAGAATCAATATCATTTACAGCGACGACGTCTCTATCCAAGGATCGTCTTTCACAATCAGAAAGTTCGCTGAGGAGACGATCTCAATCATTCAACTAATCAAATGGAAGACGCTCTCGGCCCAGATGGCGGCCTACATTTGGCTAGGACTAGAAAGTGGAATGTCCATGCTAGTTTCAGGAGAGACCGCATCTGGAAAGACAACCACACTAAATGCGGTTCTACCTTTTATCGACCACAACGTAAAAATCTACACCGCTGAGGATACTCCAGAAGTCAAGGTCTCTCACACAATTTGGCAGAGGCTAATTACCAGAGACTCGAAGAACGAGGACTCTAGGGTCGAAATGTTCGATCTACTAAAGGCCGCCCTCAGATCACGTCCCCGATACATCATCATTGGTGAGATTCGAGGGGTGGAGGGAGCAATCGCGTTCCAGGCGATGCAAACTGGACACCCCGTAGTCGGAACATTCCACGCATCGAACATTGTTAAGCTGATTCAGAGGTTCACCGGCGATCCGATCAATGTGCCTGCTAGGTTCTTCGATAACCTCAACTTCGCTATTTTCCAAGAGGTCGTCGAGGCACCTGGCGGCGGCATAGCTAGGAGGATTACAGGCGTCAGCGAGGTCATAGGATTCGACAAAACAGCGGATGGTATCCTAACCAGGAATATGTTCGAGTGGGATCCAGTTGCCGACGAAGTCTACTTCAGGGGTATGTTTCAGTCGGATATGCTGGAGAACAAGATAGCCCCTAGGATGGGCTTTAGGAGCAAGAGGGACATCTATGACGAGCTGCAACGCAGAACGGATGCAATACAAGTAATGTGCGACCGTGACCTTACCCACTTCGATGACGTCTTCGACCTTCTAGACATTTACTACAAGGAGGGTTGGGACAGGTTCGCTTCTGCNATCGAGACTTGGACAGGCATTAANCACTAGGTGATAGCATGGAACAGAAGGCCACAACCTGGGAGATAGCACTACTTAGGCTTGGAATGCCATTTTCCCGCTACCTCCTATACTTCTCTCTCCCTGCCACTCTTCTGGGCCTTCTTGCTGGCNTGGCNGTTTGGTGGGGCGTTTCCGGTACAGTCGGGGNATTGGGNTCAGTATTCCTGATCCTTNTCTTCCCCCTTGTTACNTTCACTGCAACAATTCTCTACCCTGTAACCCAAGTTTCCGCGGAGGCCATTCAGATCGAGCAGGACATGCACATGTTCATGACTAGGATGGGCATACTATCATTGGGTGAGTCAGCAGAGAAGGGAATGTTCGACGTCCTAAAGGAGATGGGTGACTATGGCGCATTAGCCAAGGAGATCCAATCAATCGAGACACTAGTCTCAAAATGGCATACTAATCTGCCAGAGGCGGCAAGAATAGTGGGCAAGCAGAGCCCGTCAGACATCTGGAGCGACTTCCTGGACAGGATGGCTTTCTCTGTAGAGGTCGGACAACCCATCGGGGAGTTCTTCAAAAGTGAGCAGGAGACCTTCGAACAGGCATTCACTACAATTTACGATGCCCGCCTAGAGCAGTTGGACACACTTAGNGAGACCTTCGTTTCACTCACAACTACGGGACTCCTCCTACTCGTTGTTACNGGCCTGCACCTCATTCTCTTCCAGACCGGTGCTGAGAGCGATGACTTTCTGGACCTTATAATCAGATCCCGATGGGTACTTCTTGCCGGATTCGGCTTCGCGGTTCTNCAGGTCGGTGCTTGGTACCTGTTCACTTTAGTTATCCCNGACGAGGATCTCTTCGCGAAACATGGATTCAANACCCAACAGGCAATNGATATGCGGAGATCATGGATTTTTGCCGGAATAATGGGCTCGNTCGAGCTTATTTTCTTGTTCGGCATGTTCATTGCCTACGGAACCNNTTGGCTNTTTGGAAATTGGAACTACATCGGCCTATTGGTCATCGCCGCTCTTGCCACNCCTCTTATGGCACCGGCATTACTGACACTGCAAGAGGANACTCGGGTAAGAAGGAGGGACGAAGCCTTCCCAGAGTTCATCAGGGCATTCGGAGGCACCGCTCAGGCCAGAGCCCAAGAGCCAAGCGCAATGGTCAAGGCNCTCTCAGGCATAGACTTTGGAGCTCTTGACGAATCNATTGCAAATCTGGAGAAGCGACTATCAATGCGTATAGACAGCGACTACTCTTGGAATTGGTTNGCAGCAGATAACAACTCGATGCTGGTTTCGCGATTTACANGGGTCTTCATTGAGGGCTCTTCATCAACAGGCGAGGCGGGCNTGGTAGGGGACCTTGTTTCCCAAAGCACCACGAACCTGCTCGGCCTTCGACAGAGGAGNCAGATCTCTGCAAGCGTCATGCGCAGCGTTTCCTACGGCCTATTGATTGCGATGATCGTCGCTTTGAACATCACCACTTCCATCATTGCTGGCCTAGGCGAGACAATAGCAGAGGTGGCCCAAGGTTTGCTGAATAGCAGTGGNGAGGCGGGAACAGCCTCCAGNGGGGTNGGCATAGCGCTACCNGTACTTACNGAGACCTCNGGTGTACAGGACAACATCACTCTTTTCCAATTCATGGGCTCAGCAATTGTTATTGTCACAATAGTTATGCTTGGCCTAATCACTGCTAGAATAAGAGGCGGAGGCACCACTTTGGTTCTAGGTCAAATGATTCAGATGATGTGGGTGGCAGGCATTGCAAATCTAGCGAGNGCTTGGATACTGAATCAATCTGTCGGGCTCTTCCAAAGTGCGGCCTAATCCAAGGAAGCTTGATGTCCNAAGATACAAGCCTAGACCCATGGATGCTGCCGCCGTGCTNCCTTGGCTCAGGGTCTTGACACTGGTGATTTGCCTTTCATTAGCTGCCTACTCGGATTTCTCATCCCTGACGGTGAAAGACAGACATTGGCTATTCTTCTCAATTCCAGTAGTTTCTCTTCTGTTCGCAGAATTGGCAATTATGGAAACGAGCGCTACAAATTACTGGATGATCATCTCCCTCTTAGCAATANCATCACTTTCTATATTCAGGTTGCCTGANTTTAGAAATACACATTCCTGGGACTCCCGAGAAAAGATGCTGGTTTTTCTGTTNGTTATCGGACTAGTTGGACTGCTGTTTGGCNCATTTAAGAATGCAGATGTTGATTTTGTTAGCCTTGTTTTAGGAGANGAAGATAAGCACAAGACCCTATGGTGGACTTTGTTTTCAGCCATNATAATCATNCTAGCTTTGCTNNTTTCNCGGAAAGTAGGCGTTATTCAGGGAGGTGCCGATGTGAAGGCCCTTGTCCTNCTAACCCTATTGATGCCATCATGGCGATTCTTGCCGGAACCGTTGATCATAGANCCTGCTTACTCTTCACTACCCCCTACTTTCGTCATTTTTCTTTGGGCATCTGCAGCTTTCATTTTAGCCCCCCCTATTCTGGTCTTCCAGAATGCACTAGCTGGGAACATAGAGTCCCTCTCTGACTTGAAAATGGCATGGCATGCCACAAAGAGGCCATTGGCAGAAATCGCAGAAAAACCGGTTTGGCTTCTCACTGAGGTATCTAAATCATCTGAAGAGGAAGCACCTGTAATCTCCAATAGAATCCTTCCAGGTAGGCATGCTCCAAGTCCGGAGGAGCTGTCTGCAAAAATCATTGATCTTCAAGAACAAGGACTTCAACATGCATGGGTTGCCTCGAAACACCCTTTCATTGCCTACCTATTTTTGGCTATTTTTCCCCTAATCCTTTTCGGCGACCCAATTGCGTTCATACTAGATTAGTGACTCAGACAAAGTCTTCTAGAGTCATAACCGTCACAGAATCATTATTGAACAGCGAATCTGCACTGGAAGACATCCAATCTACCCTGTGACGCGTATAATCATCGACTCCATACCTTTCTATAACGTCCTTCGTTACTTTGACGTATTTTCTTACAGCCCCCTCTGATACCGTCTGAACAATATTTCCACCACACATAGAATCTCCAGAGTCCCCAACGCTAATCGAAGTCGAAGAGGAGCGAGTGGCCGATTTTATGCACTTTCCTGCTAGCGGAATCCTCCTGTAAGACTCCCCACATTTTACACACCTTGTCTTCTGTCTTGTAAATGCCATCAGATTCCCCCTCATATCAGGAAGGAAGTGAGACTCAATGACCTGTTTTGCTACTCTCTCAACTCTTACCGACCTTAGAAGCCCCCCTAAATCCAGCTGACCACCAAGCTTGTCCTCCATCGTAACCAATGTCTTGTAAGATGAATTCACCGGTCCCGAATCAAGTGGCCCAGATTCATGGGTCCATCCATAACCCCTCAGGTCCCCTATTGTTCCAAGACGATCTTCAACGAGATTCACCATTTTCTTGACCTCACTTGGATGAGGCTGCTCCAAGGTCGCCTCAAAAAATCCCCTAGTGTAATTCCAAGCACAATCTACATTCAGAGCCTCTTTGTCAATCTCACTCGGATTCAATTTGGTAGTCAGAACTAATGGTGCGTCCATCCTTCCCCCTCTGCCATCCGGAAGGATATCCTTGGTGAAATTCAGGAGTCCGTCCATCAGCATCATTATGCTATCTTCATCCCCATCACAATTTCTTCTCTTTGCCGCGTGAAAAAGAGGATGTGCATAACCAGCCGAAGCCCCGGTCCATCCAATAATTCGACAGGCAACGCCACCTGAAGTATGGGGGGCTAGTCCAATGGCTATGTGGCCGACCAGATCTTCCAATTTGCTTACCTTGTAGAATGGCCTCATTTTGTAGTACCTTTCTAATAGCTCATCAACGAATGAGCATGTTGACAGTAAATGTTCTCCAGCAAGACTCGATGGAATGAAATCCTGTGGCATCAGCTCAATAATTTGCTCATCTGAAGCCAAACCATTTCCTCTGACATCATGAGTATAGCCCAAGTCAACCAATTTCTTCCACGGCGTGCCGATCTCCGATGGTCTAAAATGAGTAACAGGAACGTCACTCATATCAAATCTAGAAGTTCCATCTCTAAACACGGAAACCCCATGTTTGGCCCTTAGTATTCCCTTTTCTATTGGTTCCGGTGTCTGATCATGTGACATCAGTAGCTTAACCGCCTTGATTTTCTTAGGTAGTTGATCGAGCCCCAATTTTCTCCTCTTGACTTCTAGTATTCTTCCCAGCTGAACCGCAGTGCGTTCACCTCTTCTTCTAGCCCCGGTTCTTTTTCTAGCAGAGGGAACAGTAGCCCCTCCGCATTCCTGGGGAACGTCACTATCAGGTCGATGGTGGCAAATTAGGTGAGGAGTCTCGCGTCCACAAGTCTCACAGACCCTTGGTCCCATGACGACCCTGATCACACCTCCCTCTGATGCCTGAGATAGCAGCCTTTGAGGGCCACCATTCTCCCCAATAGGATATATGGCGTGTACCAGTGGCTTCATCTCTCTTATGCCCGACTTCTCAGGCCTACCCATCCGAGCACCAATTCTACAGGGCACAGCATCTTCCCATCTCATTGTTGAAACAAGTCTGACAATGTGCAGCGACATGTCCGTCATGTAGTCATCAATCAACTCTCTTGCTTTCAATTCGGGACTAGTTATGCCCTCTTCCAGAAAATCCTCATCTGATACTATGCTCGCAGCTTCAGAAATCCTTTGCACGAAATCTTCAACGTGGGGTCGAACATCATTCCTTACTCCAATCTCTCTGTCCTTTTCCTCCAGTCCAAGACCCTCAAGAAGGCTCTCCCAATATCTGGGAATTACTATATCCGGGCCATCGTGAAAATGCTCTAGTCCAAGCACCATCAATGAAGATTTTACTACTCCATGCTTCCAGACCTCCGTCCATCTGGGCCAATCGCCAATTACGGGCCTCCCAATTCCTATTTCTTCATTGGTCAAATTGAATGGCCACCCCTCTACGGAATCCTTTATTCTCAGAGAATCTGAGTCAATAGACCCCTTAACCAATAGCAATTCAGACATTAAGGGCAAA
Organism: Methanobacteriota archaeon; assembly: GCA_002728565.1. Classification (GTDB taxonomy): domain Archaea; phylum Thermoplasmatota; class Poseidoniia; order Poseidoniales; family Thalassarchaeaceae; genus UBA36. Next base: position 7,490 of record PBUX01000063.1, read on the forward strand.
AACTGAACCGGCAGATCCGACCACCACAGGTTCCAAGGAGGTGGCACGGCAGCTCCAAAATTGCTGTTAACTGCCTGCAAACTATCCCAATTTAATTCCATCGTACGAATGAAAGATATCCAGTCCCCATGCCTCCACAATCTCTGGACCGGGTCCTCCCCCCCTCTGTTAATTGCTCCATTGTACGGAATCCCAGGCGGCATATCCACTCGATTCAGATCAACGATACGCGCGAACTCCTCCACCTTTTCATGTGAGTCAAGTGACTCTGCTATGTCAGCAGCCCACCAATCTATTGAATACGAGGATGGTACCAACCTCTTGTTATTTTCAAGAAACTCCCCAAAACCCAGTAAGATCTCTCCGGAATCCCATATTGAAACCACTCGATCCTTGCAATCCATCCATTGTTCATCGGCCCTAATTGTTACAAATGACCCATCTTCCAATAGCACAGTTGGCCCGTCTATTTCGACGCATGGAGTGACAGCACAAGCCTTGCCAGGACCCTCTATTTTCATCTGGGTTCCAACAGATAAGAAACCCCCCATGGCCTTCATTGTGATGGGGCTTAATCCCGCTGCAGCTAATCCAGTCGCTCTACTTCTGCCATATCTAAGCCTAAATCCGCCAGGCTCTCTAGGCTCTCCAAAAACCGGTCTTCCAGCAATTATGTCACCCATATAGCGCTCCTCTTTTGGAATCACTCTACTATTCATCACCCCATCCGCCGATTCAGCAGACTCACCCTTCTTTGCAAATTGAGAAATAAACTCCCAGCCCGGGACCTGCAGTCTTTCTGTATGCGTCTGAATTTTCGGAGCCTTCAGACACAAACCCTCCCCTATCACCAACATCACACCACCTCGAACCCTGGTTCTGAATGATCCGTTTTCATTCACTACGTTCCTGACTTCTTTGTACCCCGCACACTCCATCCTTTCTGTCTCTTCCCCGTTTATCATAACCGGGCAAGCATTGACAATTACCTCGGTCTCTTCAGGAGGGGGCTTGTACTGCAGATTCATTCTGTAGAGCCCAAACTCTTCCTTCACCCTCTCTACTTCGGGCTTAGTGGGCAAATATCGTCCAATCCCCATTTCTCTTCTGAGAATGTCTCCAATCAATACCCCCATAGCTTGGGCGGTTCCACCTGCCGCCCTGATTGGGCCACAGAAGTCGATTGACAAGAATTCACTTCCATCAACGTTGTTAAGAATCCTAACATCGCCAATTCCATCCAAAGGAGCGACAAGAACTGCTTCGGTTAGAACTGCGAGACCTACTCTAAGNCCNGAGTCTATCGATCTCCGCTTNTCGCTAGTAATCGAAAACATATCATTAGTTACGGATTTCGCGATCATTATNGCTGCAGTTTCNCGATCATTATTTTCAAGCAAATTTCGGAGANCACCCTCAATCTTCAATGCCTCTTGGCTCTTATCCTCTGGATTTGGAAACAGATATGGGTTCTCCAGTAGCTTCTCAGTTCTACTAGCCAAATCTGCGGCTCTGGGAATCTCTATAGAATCAGAGAAATCGAGATTTTTTGACTTCGCTTCCTTTGCAATCACATAGGCCTCATCTATCTTTTTGCCCAATCTTATTTGGTAATCTTCGTACTCTCGTCGAAGTCTTTCCTCATCCAAAACTGCCGCAGATGAACCACCTCCCATTTGTCTCCACCAGTCGATACACATCCATCGAACGAGACCGTTCAAGAACATTGACCGATATTTGGACATTTTTCGACGTCAAATATGGTAATCTTCATTCGATTACCCCATGGCCAGTTGGAGAGATGGCGTCATTAACAGCCGAGGAAGCTAGAGGTAAACTCATCACCAAAATCAAAGATTTGGCCTATCTTTATTCTGATGAAGAGGAATTCACACTTGCAAGTGGAAGAAAAAGCAGACATTTTTTTGATATGAAACCAGTAATGATGAACCCGGAATGCGCACATTATCTTGGAATTCTTATTCACAGTGAAATAGAAAAATTGGGTAACATCGATGCAGTCGGCGGCCTTGAGCTAGGAGCAGTTCCTTTGACCGGAATAGCAATTGCAAAGACAAGCAGAGGCTCCGAACTTCGAGGTTTCATAGTACGCAAGGAGCCTAAGGGTAGAGGTGGGAGAAAGACAGGAAATCCTCCGGGAATCGAGGGCTCGACATTGAGAAAAGGAGATAGAGTGGTCCTTCTGGAGGATGTGACCACTACTGGTGGCTCAGCATTGATGGCTTCAAACAAACTCTCCGAAATGGGCTGTCAAGTAGTTGCATGCATCACCATTTTGGATAGGGAGGAAGGAGGGGCCAAATCATTCAAAGAAGCCGGCATACCACTGTTGCCATTAACCAAGAAATCTGATATAACGGAGGGATAAAATCGGACAACATGAGATTGATAGCGTTTCCGAGCCCTATCATCCGAGTAAGTTAGAGAGGAAGGAATACATAGGCATAGGGGAGTTCTTTTCTGTAGATTTGAGAACTGGAAAGATTGTTGAAGTAGAAGAATTTCCGGAAATGCGCAAAGCTTCATACAAAATCCGAGTCGATTTCGGTCCTGTAATTGGAAAGCTATGGAGCTCAGCTCAGATAACAAATTACACCAGGGCACAGCTAATCGGTAGGCAAATTGTTGGTGCTATTAATCTTGGAGAGAAGACGCTACCCTCTGGGTTCGTCTCCCAATTCCTAGTCCTCGGAGCCCTTGATCCGGATGGGACAGTCAGACTATTGGAGATACCAGAGGACACTTTACCAGGGTCCACGGTCGCCTAGCTGATTCCCAAACCATACCATATTGAACTTGCACCCCATCCAATGTTCATGACACATGTTAGGATGACCACAAGCGCAGGAGAGATAGACATTGAGCTATATACAGATGATTGCCCAGAAACAACTGGAAACTTCCTCAAACTAGTAGATGATGGATTCTATGATGGCCTCCACTTTCATAGGGTGATCAAGGATTTCATGATTCAAGGGGGCTGCCCCTATTCAAGTGACCCCAATAACGGAAGAGCAGGTACTGGAGGCCCAGGTTGGAAAATTCCATGCGAATCCTCCGCATTGCAAATGAAACATGACAAGCCAGGTGTCTTTTCGATGGCTAATGCAGGACCGAATACAGGGGGCTCCCAGTTTTTTCTAACTACAGTCCCAACTCCTTGGCTGGATGGGAATCATGCAGTTTTTGGTGAGGTCTCCAAGGGTATGGACGTTGTAAGGGCAATAGAATCAACCCCAACTCTACCAGGAGATAGGCCCCAATCTCCTCAAAAAATTATCAAAGTGGAAAGAGCTTAGACTTCAATAATATTTATTAATAATTATATAATAGTAAAACTATGGCAAAACACAGGATAGGCAATAGTAGGATAATCAGCATCACACTTCCAGAAGAACTAGCAACCAGACTCGACACCAGAGTGGGTAAGGGTAGAAAACGAGGTAGATCAGCTACTATAGCGAAAATTATTGAGCAATCATTGGACTCCAGGGAAGATCCTAGACCAAAATTTCAATCCGACTCGGGTGCCAAACCATTGAGTGATGATGGAGACGTAAGGGTCGAAGAAGATACGATGGGGGAGATAGAAGTCCCTGCAAATAGGTACTTTGGAGCCCAAACTGCTCGTTCTCTGAAGAATTTCGACATAGGGAATGACATTATGCCGAGGTCAATAATAAGGGCCTTTGGAATATTAAAGAAGGCCGCAGCAAATACAAATCTCTCTCTCGGAGATCTCGAAGAAGAGAAGTGCAAACTGATTAATTCGGCCTGCGATGAAGTTATTTCAGGCAAACTAGATGACCATTTTCCCCTAAGGGTCTGGCAAACCGGTTCCGGAACTCAGACAAACATGAACGCCAATGAGGTTATTGCAAACAGAGCAATTGAAATCTCGGGGGGGAAGCTTGGCAGCAAGTCTCCGATTCATCCAAATGACGATGTAAACAAGGCCCAATCAAGTAATGATACATTCCCTACTGCTATGCACATCTCAGCAGCGGAGGAGATCCAACACTCCCTCATTCCTTCAGTTAGTCATCTTCGATCAGCCATCTACGCAAAGTCAGTAGAGTTCTCTGGAATTGTAAAGATTGGACGAACTCACCTGATGGATGCAGTCCCGCTCACCTTGGGACAAGAGTTTGGAGCTTACGTGTCAATGATTGATGCTGACATGGCAAGAATAGACAACGCCCTTTCAGATCTCTTTGAGCTTGCATTAGGAGGAACTGCTGTAGGTACGGGACTGAACACCAGACCCGAATTTGCAAATGAGGTTGCCGACAGAATCGCCGAAGAGACAAAACTACCTTTCATTACTGCAGAAAACAAGTTCGCTCAATTAGCAGCCCATGACGCAATAGTTGCAGCTTCAGGGGCTTTGAACACATTGGCAGCTTCTCTGATGAAAATCGCGAATGATATCCGATGGCTTGGCTCAGGACCAAGATGTGGATTTGGCGAACTCGCACTTCCAGCCAATGAACCAGGATCCAGCATAATGCCGGGCAAAGTCAATCCAACTCAGTCAGAGGCTATGACCATGGTCTGCTGCCAGGTCATTGGAAATCATACAGCAATTTCTATTGGCGGCAGCCAAGGAAATTTCGAGCTCAACGTATTCAAACCAATGATGATCCACAATCTCTTGCACAGTATTAGTTTAATTTCAGATACATGCCGCTCTTTTGCAGATAAGTGTGTAACGAATCTCAAAGCAAATGAAGAAAATATTGCAGCCCATCTAGAGAACTCATTGATGCTCGTAACCGCGCTCAATCCCCATATAGGCTATGACAACGCTGCAAAGATAGCAAAACATGCCCATGAAAACGGACTAACTTTGAGGGATAGTGCACTGCAATTAGAACTACTAAATGAAAAGCAGTTTGATGATTGGGTAAGGGCCGAAGATATGATTGGGCCGAGATCTTGACAAAGACAACCAAATGTCAAAAGATAAACTCAAAGAAAAAGATAAGTGGGCTGAAAAAAACACCGAAAAAGGTGGGAGCAACAGGGGGTTCTGCACATGGGGGAGCATCCCCCCCTGTTAACTCCGCAGGGTCCGGGTGTCCCCCGGGCCCG
>PBUX01000064.1 GCA_002728565.1 Methanobacteriota archaeon
ACCCAACTGAGCCACAGTCGGTGGGACGATTACCGAGAACATGACCTCACTGTAGGGGCCCACGACACTATCATCGAAGAGGAAAGCCGTGACAGAGAGCACGCTCCGTTGATGGCGCACCTCTATAGGCTCAAGGTGTTGGGGCAAGAGTGCTCGGGCGTCTGCTGTCGCCATCTCAAAGAAGGCGCTGACCCCTGTATGGAAGTGATAGCTCCCTAAGGACATATGCCGAACCTCTGCATGACGCGCACGATCGCGGCTGCGCCCTCTTCAAGTTCCTCCATCGTATGAGCTGCTGAGATGGACATTCGGAACCGTGATTTATGCTTGCCAACTGCAGGATAGATGACCGGGTTGATGTACACCCCTTCCCGGAATAACTCTTCGCCCATTGCCAGTACGCGCGCATCGTCGCGGACCATAATGGGAATTACTTGTGAGGTAGAGTCACCGATTGGGACTTTGGCGTCACCTAGCAATTTCTGCATATAAGCAACGTTTTCCCAGAGTTTCGTTCGGAGCTCTGGTTCGTTGCTTGCGATCTCTAGAGCCTTTCTTAGTCCAGCCACCACGACTGGGGATAGAGCGCAAGAGAAGAAACGTGATCTTGAGAAACCGCGGAGATAATTAATGAGTTTCAAAGAGCCTGCGGTGTAGCCGCCCTGACCGCCAAGACTTTTAGAAAAGGTACCAAGGTGGATGTCCACCTCGTCATCTAACCCCATGTCTTCGACTACACCCTTTCCTGTAGCACCGTATACGAAGGCTGAGTGTGCTTCGTCGATCATGATCCGAGCCCCGCGGGCACGGCACACTTCGACTATATCAGCTAGCGCTGTAACGTCACCGTCCATGGAGTACACACCTTCTACGATGACCAGCTTCTTTCCGTCGAAGCCTTTCAATTTGCGATCGAGGTCGTCTGCCTGATTGTGTCTAAAGAACCGGGACTTGGCTTTCGATAGAATCATACCGTCGACGATGCTGGCATGGGCATATTGATCGGCTACAATCAAGTCACCAGAACGCATCAGTCCTGCGATCGTCCCGACATTGGCGCTGTAGCCCGTAGGGAAGATAAGCGCAGCTTCTTTCCCCTTAAACGCAGCCACTTCTGCGGAGAACTGCTCATGCAGGTGTGTCGTACCACTTAAAATCGGTGATCCTGAAGACCCGCCCCCGTAGATTTCAGCAGCTTCCTTGATTGCTTCCTTAACCTCTGGCCTATATGAGAGTCCCAGATAGTTGTACGAGGCAAAATTGACGAGTCCACGTCGTATCTCACCTGTTTTGGTGTCCTCAACGTCGACTCGAGTTGATGGAGCTGAGCGAAGTGGCAGCTCGTAGAGGTAATAGCCTGCAGGATGAACTTGCTCCCACCAGTCATCGAATGGTCCTAGCAAAGCGAATGCATCAGTCCCGGCACCGAAATAGAAGTTCGTGTAGTCGTACTCCATTGCAGCCGGGATAGTTGGTAGGCTATCTGGGTCGACTGAAATCCTATTTGTTTCCGGCCTAGATCTTACGCCAGCTTCAACCTCGGAGACTCCGTCTTTTGGCTTGGTCATAATTTTCTTAGCAGACTGCCTTCTATAGGAGGTAGGGTACTGTGGGTCAGCTTCGTCCAGCTGGTATCCCAATCTCCGCAAATAACCCCAGGGTATCAAGGAGATTAATACTCTCTTGCTCTCGGGAATTAGCTTTTCGAATCATTAAGTAGGATTCCCAGGTGGTTCTGGCTCTAGTATAACGCGACCGACTAAGTTTCCTTCAGCGAGATCGTAAAGAGTTTGTTGTGCTTGGTCGAGCGACCGAGTTTCGATGGGGATGGGGTCTATACGTCCTGCTTTAGCCAGTTCCATCAACTCACCCATTTCACTGAGGCTACCTAAATCAGATCCGCGTATCGTTACGTCTTTAAGTGGTAGGAGTGGGAGTGATACTTGTAGGGCTCCACCGAAGAGGCCCACAATGATGAGGGCTCCACTTTTTGCGAGACTTCTCATGCCGAGATTTGCAGATGCCTCGGATCCTACACAGTCAACAACTGCACAAGCTCCGCCACCACTGATTTTCTTGATGAGCCTATGAGCATTCTTGTCGTTTGCGTCGAGTGTGTGGTTTGCTCCTGCTTGTTCTGCAGCGTCCCGAGCTTCTTCCCGGATGTCTACTACGATGACTTCATAATCTGTTGTTGCCTTCAAGATCATTAACGCTGAAAGACCAACACCTCCAGCTCCGATGATCACGATGTGAGATCCATGATGTCCGATTGCTTTCTTCACTGCGCTAAAAGCAGTGAGGCCTGAGCATGCATACGTGCATGCAAGTTTCGGATTGAGATTGCCGAAATCGAATAGGTATTTCGGGTGGGGCACGAGGACGTGATCGCTATAACCCCCGTCTACAAAGGTCCCGAGAGCCTGCGGCCTAAGACAAAGGTGTTCCGCTTCACGATCACAGATATTGCAGGCTCCACACCCAATCCACGGAAACACCACAAACCGCTCCCCGATCAGAGTATCCTGCACTTCAGGCCCAACTCGGACGACTTCAGCAGAAATCTCATGACCTAAGGTGAAGGGTAAGTCCCGTCCACTTCTAGCATCCAGTTTCCGCTCATTTCCAAGGTCGTACTCACCCTCCCAAAGGTGTACGTCACTGTGACACGCACCACATGCTAGGACACGGACTAGGACCTCCGTCCCTTCCGGAGAAGGTTCGGGATGTTCAATGAATTCAAGATGTTTTCCGTACTCACGGAACTGGTAGCTCTTCATAGACTCTAATCATGTTCTGGACTGCACAGCATACACGTCTTCGTTAAGTTGGTCACCCCAGATAGAGGGTCCGGTACGTGCCACAATAGCCCAATGATAGAGGAATCCATGAGTCAATCAGGCCAGAACTTTAAGAACCACGCTAAGATGGTCCCTGCATACCATTATTTGATGACACCTATGCTCGTACTTCCTTGTCTCTACTTTGGATATGGGGTCGTGATTGATTTTTCCTTTGCTAGTCTAGCGGCCTTCATTTTCTCAGTAGGCGTTGTTATTGCAGGTTTTTTCGCCCGTTGGTTTGCATTAGGTGTTCAGGATAGAGTTATCCGGCTCGAGGAGCAGTTACGTATGGAGAGGCTTCTCCCTGAGGAACTCAGGCAGAGGATTCCTGAGGTGACAACAGAGCAAATGATTGCGCTGCGTTTTGCTTCTGACGAGGAACTTCCTGGTCTGGTGAGTAAAGCACTATCAGAAGGAATCTCGGACCGTAAGACGCTCAAGCAAGCCATCAACAATTGGCGAGCGGACCATCAGCGTATCTAGGAAATACGATCAGGCTTAGCTGCTTCCGCCTGAACTACTTGGCCTGTTTGCAGGCCCTCTACAAGGTCAATGTAATACTCGGCCAAATCCCGTGCCCAGATGCCTGGCATCGGATCAAGCCCGATCTGTACGCGACTTTCCGCAACCCAGCCTGGGCTCACCACATTAACCCGGTAATGGCCCTCCAAATCGATCGCAGCTCCCTTCACAAAGGCTTCGACTGCAGCGCCGACCATACTCACTGCCGTTGTTGCCAATGCGGGCTTCTGAGACAGTCCACCACTTGTGAGCGTGAACGATCCTCCGTCGGTTATCTGTCCGATCCCACATCGTACTAGGTTCACCTGACCCATTAACTTGTTCTCAATGCTCTGTGCAAAATCGTCATCAGAAAGCTCTTCTAGAGGGCCGAACTGTGCCACACCTGCGGTGCACACAACCGCATCCAGCTTTCCGGCTTTTTGATACATTGCTTTGAGTGAGGCTATGTCTGACAAGTCTACCGTGAGCCCTTCGCCCGAGTGTGTTACCTCAACGATGTCTTGGCCGCGCTCGGAAAGAGCGTTCGCCACGGCCGAGCCGATAATGCCGGAGGACCCAACAACTAAGATTTTCATTCCAGCAAGCTTCTCTTGGGCTGAGAGGTCTGCAAGTAGGGAGGGCCTGAACTGATTCGCCACCATCCAGTTCTACTCCACGGCTTCACTGGGTCATCTGATTCATGGGGGCAGTTGATCTTAGATGGGCTTGCGTCTGTAGGTTGCTCACCTGTCCTGTGTGACCTGCCGGGTCACGGGAGTCATTCCACTGATCTAGATCCTAGGCATTTCTCTCTTGAAGCAACGCTCACTCAGGTTGAGCACGCTGGAGTTTGGCCCACAGACTTAATCGGGTATTCGATGGGGGGACGGGTTGCTCTCCACTTTGCGGCTACTTACCCGACAAAGGTGCGTCGTCTAATCCTAGAATCGGCTTCTCCAGGACTTGCTACAGAAGGTGAGAGGTTGGAGCGGCAAGTGAATGATGAGGAACTAGCGCGCAAAATAGAATTGCACGGTGTCGAGGATTTCCTTAGACACTGGGAAGGCCTCCCACTTTTTGAGAGCCAACTTCAGCTTCCTGGTCCTGTGCGTAACGAACGCCATGCTCAGCGACTACGCAATACCAAGGCTGGTTTGGCTTCTGCACTTAGAGGTTTAGGGACTGGGGTGTTGCCGTCTCTTTGGGATGTCTTACCCAATATCCAAACCCGGACACTTATCATCGCGGGAGAGCTTGATGCCAAGTTTGTAGAGATCGGAAAGGAAATGGCTGCTATGCTCCCACAGGCTGAGTTGCACATCGTTTCTGGTGCGGGTCACACCGTGCATTTGGAACGGCCTCAACTGTGGGTGGAAGCCGTTGATGAATTCATATCTTCAACTTGAGTCACACTCCGGTTCCACCCCCGTCAAGATCTTCCTATTCCTATCACACTCAGGTGCACTGTGCGTTTACGGGGGCGGGTGTCGAAGTCGATGAGCACGATCTGTTGCCAAGTTCCCAGTGGGACAAGCCCGTCTACAATCGGAAGCGCTAGAGAAGGTCCCACGGTAGAGGCGCGCACATGACTATGGCCGTTATCGTCGTGCCACGTCTCCTCATGCTTATAGTAAGCATCGTGAGGTGCTAGACGCTCCATCGCATTGCGAATGTCATGTTTGACTAGCCCGGGCTCGAATTCAAGTGTGGACAATGCCGCGGTCGAGCCGTGCACCAAGAGTGCAGCCTGCCCGGTATTGATCCCAGAGTCAGCTACCGTCTCCTGAACATTGGCTGTCAGGTCGATGATGTGGCTATCACCATCGGTTTCACACGAGATCGTGTTGTGTTCAGCTATCATCGGTTCTGTTCCCTTAGCTAGTGACCAATCAAGGTGAAGCAGGAAAGGGCTTCCTGGGTTCATTGCCCTTGAGAGGTGGTGGGGCGCTCTCGTCAAAATCCAGGTCCGGTCTCCATGCTTAATCCTATTTAGCAGGACACAATTCTACACTGACCTTAGAAGACTATGAGCACAAGCGGACTTGGTTCTTCCATGCTGTACGTGGTTATGTTTCGCGTCTTATGTCCATAACTAGCACGAATGATGTAGCTGCACCGGTCTCAGGACGAGATCGGATGATTATCTATATCTCAATTCTGCTTGCACTCTTTCTTGCTGCATTAGACCAAACGATCGTAGCAACTGCTCTCCCTAGTATGATTGAGGATTTGGCCGGGGTTGAGCGTTATGCCTGGGTTGCCACTTCATATCTTCTGGCTTCCACATCCTTGGCTCTAGTATACGGCAAGTTCGCCGACACATACTCCAGGAAGATTGTGACACTTTGCGCGATCGCCCTTTTCCTCGTTGGCTCGATGCTCTGCGGACTCGCAGGGGAATTTGGGGATCTTCCCGTGATTGGTGATGGGATGTCTCAACTTGTGCTTTTCAGGGGCATCCAGGGTGCAGGTGGGGGTGGGATCTTTGCGATGACTTTTACTGTGATAGCTGATTTGTTTACCCCTGCGGAGAGAGGAAAATATCAAGGGTTTGTAGGCGCGGTATTTGGAATTGCCTCGGTGTTAGGGCCGCTAATCGGTGGACTACTGACAGACCATGCAGGTGGACTGATTCCAGGAATAGAAGGTTGGCGCTGGGTTTTCTATGTGAACGTACCCGTTGGAGGCCTGGTGCTGTGGGTCATTATCCGTCGCATGCCTAGACTTGATCCACCGAAGGGTGCGATCAAGCCTGACCTAATTGGGGCTGCCTTGTTACTGGGCGGTCTAATACCAGCAACGCTCGCACTGCAACTCGATAAGCGAAGCTATCCTTGGCTGCCTGGGCTGGATGCAAATACGACTCTTTGGTCCTGGGAATCCTGGCTGACGATCTGTTTGATTGTTACTGGCTGCCTGCTGCTGGCTTCTTTTGTTCGACGTTCAAGTGTTGTTCCTGGTCCGATTCTCGAGATGCGACTTTTTGCCGACCCTGTGTTCCGAAGAGCGAATGCCTCGACCTTCTTTTTTGGGGCATCATTAATGTCTGTCTCACTCTTCTTGCCCTTATTCCTGGTGAACGTTTTAGGAGTATCCGCAACAGAAGCAGGAGCTGCCCTGATTCCGTTCTCTCTGGGAATCGTCTTTTCTGCTACGCTAGCAGGTCAGATTGTCAATCGTGTCGGGTATAGGCCTCAAATCGTTCTGGGATCTCTGGTTTTTATCTCGGCTACAATTTTGCTTGCTACGATGGGGCCTGAAGTCCCCTATAGTCGGGTCGCGATTTTTACGGTGATGTGTGGTCTGGGAGTGGGACCTGCGATGCCACTTTTTACCTTAGCGATCCAAAATGCAGCTGATGTTCGTTTCATTGGCCAGGTAACAAGCGCATCGCTTTTCTTTCGCCAAACTGGTGCCACTGTGGGTGCGGCACTCATGGGTACTCTGCTCGGCACAACACTTTGGGTAGCCTTCTCCTCGATAGATATGCCGATAGAGGTGACTGATCGCGGCATCGTTGCGGAAGAGTTCATTTCGAATGGAGGAGCTGAGTTGCCGGACCTTGTGCGGGCGACGTACGAAAGTATTGCAGCCACTAAGCCAGTAGCTGAGGCGGCATTAATTATGGCGGAAGGAGAGCATGTTGCAGAGGAAGTTACTGAGGCGGTCAGAGCTGCATTCGCACTGGCTACTTCGCGGATTTATTGGCTAGCCACCATCATTACCGCTCTGGGTGGAATATTAGCGATTCGGATACCCGAGCTACCGCTTCGTACGACACATGATCGTTCGGAGACAATGTCTTCGGACCTATAGTGAGATGTCAGCCGAATGCTGTTGGATCTGGTGGTAACGGGTCTTTCTAGATCTCTTTCGCGGTCCTAGAGATGAAGGCCAATACGTTGCCCAACCAGATATCGATCCTACGTTGATCTCACGAATACGTGGCCACTCGCCCAGTCGGTCAATCATCTTTTGGGAGAGAAGTGATGAGTGAAGACTTTGATCCTACCAAGAAGGATTTGGATGCGGGTTTTGAAGTCCTAGACTCATTTGAGCGCTTCAGTCAGAAGAACGACATCTACTCACGGGCATTTTGGGATCCGGAAGTAAGATCAGAGAAGACTGATCGCTTCTTCGAGACCTATCGAACTCCACTGAAGGAGTGGAAGTCTGCAGACGGCTTCAGGCAGCGCGATTATGCACTCCGCAACGCTTCCTGGCACCTACCTGACATTTTCGCTGAACTAAAAGAGGATCAGAACCGTCGAGAGGGTTTCTTGGATCCCTTTACGGTCCACCGACGAGGTCCAGAAGAGTGTGTTGAGGTTGAATCTCCTACTGAAATGAGCCGTGAGATCAAGCACGTAGCCAAGGTGTTTGGTGCTGATCTGGTTGGGATCACGGCCTACGATGAGCGCTGGGTCTATACTCACGCCTATAGTCGACAGGGTGAAACTGAGAAGGAACAGGAACTCCCTACCGACCTACCTAATGTTATCGTGATTGTTCAGGAAATGGACAGGGACTTAATAGAGACGGTCCCTTCCGCGCTCAGCGGCACAGCGACTGGAGTAGGCTACTCGCAAGACACCCTTGTTCTACTTGGGTTAGCTCAGTATGTGATCAACCTCGGATACAGGGCCGTCGCCACCATGAACGATACAGCCCTTGCGATTCCCTACGCACTCAAGGCGGGACTCGGTGAATATGGTCGGCATGGCCTACTGATCACAAAGGAGTTTGGTCCTCGGGTGCGCATTGGAAAAATCTTCACTGATTTACCACTTGCCCATGATTATCCGAAGACTTTTGGTGTCACGGAATTCTGTAAAATCTGTCGCCGTTGTTCTGATGCATGTCCCGTCAATGCGATTCCGGACGGCCAGCCTTCAGATGTCGTGTACAACAAGTCGAATATTCGTGGCGTTCGAAAGTGGACAGTTGATGCGGAACCATGCTTCAAGTTCTGGACAAATCAGAACTCGGATTGTTCGATATGTGTCCGAGTATGTCCCTACAACAGGGATCTCACGGGTTTTTGGTCGCGGGTGTGGTTATGGCTTGCCGGTACCCCGTTACGTCGAATTGCACTCTGGATGGCTGACCTCTTCACGCCCTTTAATCGGGTGAGTCCTAGCGTCTGGTGGCGTAAAGGAAGACAGTCCTAGGAGAACTCAGCATGATCTTGGAGAGATCCTGGGTCTAAGTTTGTCTGTCTGATAGGGCGCTTATTTCTAGGACCAGTTCACCATAGCGCGACATTCACACCCAAGCTGATAACTCTCGGGTTGAGCGCTGTCTCTTCTAGGAAAGTCCAGCGGATCTCGAGTTGTGGGCTAAAAGGAGTACCAGCAATGCCTCCAGCCTTTATCCCACTAACTATGCTGTAGCCTCGAACAGTTCTGCGCCCAGCAGTTAGCTCGGAGCCAAACATCGTGTTCCTCCAGGCCAGCCCACCACCTAAGTAGAGTCCACCTGCCGTTGTTCCGGTGTTATATACAGCCTCAAGATTGAACTGGTACTCCTTGAGTTGATTTAGGAACGTGATGTTACCGCCCGAAAGAAGTTCAACAGTACCACTCGGGAGCACCGGGATACGCATCTGGGCGCCCGCGACCTCACCTGACGGCTGATTATCATATCCCACGTATAAGCCAATCGAGACTGGGCTCCACCTCTGGGAGGTGGCTTCCTCCTGCCCACGCCGTTGACCGTTCACACCAAGTGGGGTGATGAGTATCACCAGCATCATGATTCCAGTGACTGTGATCATTGAAAACCAGGTTCGTTTCATGCGGTGTCTGAGTCCCTATCCAAGGAATGACGCAAGCAGCCGATGGAAATGGTGCGGGCCTTTCTCACGGCTAGGACTGTATCTCCCACGATCATAAAGTCTAGAGCGCACGCCTTTTTGCGCTGATTCTACGATCTCTTCATCCTCCATCTCAATTCTGTAGAGGTTCGATCCCGCGCCCTCGCCGAGTTTACTGGCGTCGGAGACATATGATTGGTAAATGATGCGAGTCGTCGTTGGTCCAATGGGCTGAACGATATTCACGGAGATACCCCATAGATAGAAATTCAACATGAGGTTTGGAAAAAGCCAGAAATAATAGCCCGCTATTTGTTTGCCGTAGTCGGGATGGCCTTTAGGTAAATCAAAAGCCGGTTCTCCGTCCTTTGCTATGCCGATTTGTACGCTACCCCATTCATGTACCTCTGTGTGGTATTGCTCGTAGTCGAGCTTGTCGCCCAAGCTTCCAGCATGCACATAAGGGACGTGAAAGCCTTCGAGGTAGTTGTCACAGTAAAGTGCCCAATTGGCTTGTATCAGATAGTCCTGTGACAGATCCGGACGTGCTTGGCATTTTTCAGGCCGAAGCCAATCCATCCTTTCAGCTACTGGCCGGATCCACTCCCCAAAATCGCACATGGGATCCAGCGATGAAAAAAAGAATGGCCCCCATTCGTGGAGGGATAAGCTTGGAAGATTGTCTGAATCCGAAGGGAAGTCCTCAGCCTCATCAAACTCAGGCATGAACTTGAAACACCCATCGAGATCAAAGCGACGACCATGATAGCGACAACGGAGCGTCTGAAGATGACCTTCACCCTCGACGACAATTGTACCCCGATGGGTGCAGACGTTGCTTAAGCAATGAGCAATGCCGTCATTACTCCTGGTAAGGACAAGCGCCTCATCAAGACATCCCTCAAGTAACGTGAATGGGATGACATGGCCCGGAGCTTTAAGCTGTGCGGTGTCTCCGACTAGCTGCCAACTACGCTCAAAAATGCGTTCACGTGCATGATTGTATAGTTCAGGATCGTAATATACGCGAGACGGAATTGTTCCCGCCTTACGGATGTCCGTTTCGACTTGCATTGGTGAAGTCATTCGACCCTCTGGGTCCACTCTAGTCTGGATATGGCGGTTTCCCGATAGCTCGACTCAGAGCTGATGGGATCTTACCTAGGGTCGATATCCGCGTATACTCTCGCGTTGCCTGAATCGTCGAATGAAATGACTTGGTATGGTTTCGCGTTAGGTCCTTCCATTCCAGGAGATCCGATTGGCATTCCTGGGACGGCGATTCCTGAGATATCTGGTTGCTCGGCTAGCATTCGCTTGATTTGATCCACTGGGACATGCCCCTCTACCACATAGCCCTCGACCAGCGCTGTGTGGCATGAGGATAGCCCGACCGGCACACCAGCATCTTGCTTGATAGACATCAAATCTCGGAGATTCCTACCTTCAACACTGAAGCCGGCTGCTTGCAGATGTTCAATCCAGCCATTGCAGCAGCCACACGATGGTGTCTTATAGACCAGAATGTTGGGCATACTCTGTGCTGAACTTACAGGAACTTCAGCGACAGTAGTCTCAGCCATGGCTCCCGCCTCCGCTTCCGCGCATCCTGCTAGAGAGATCAACAGGAATGCAGTAGTGAAGGTCGCGTGCTTAATCATGGCCCAGTCTCCGATGTTTTAACTTGATTTTCCAGATACACATTGCGTTAACACAAGGTCCGTGGCCAGACCTTTCCTGTAGATGAGCCTGGGTTCAGGTGAAGAAGGATGTTTTATCTCATCCTGGGGTTTGGTCTGTTTGTCTGAGGTACACACTTATTCACCCTTGCCGAGTGCTAGCCCTAGGGCAACTTACGCAGATGAATATGTTACAGAAGTTACTTGGGTTCAGTTTTCTCGGTCTTACTCTAGCCGTTATAGGGTGTTCGGAAGCCGCTTTTCCCAAGGCCGGTACCCCGGAACTCCGGGCGGAACTCTTCGACACTATTATCGCGCGTACCCAGCGGCGAGAAGCGTTCTCACCAGTCAAGAATGAGCGCTTAGACTTCGATCCGATTCAGGAAATGGGGCGCTTACGCGATGTAGTGGTATCCGCAGATACTGAGCAAGATTTGTATTACGCTCTTGCTCGGCTTAGTCATGCACGCCGAGACCGCCATTTAGATCTCTACCTCGTGGCTGGAGGTCTTGAGCTTCCCGATAGCGCTGGATTAGATGTATTAGATGGAGAGTCGATCGAGCCTGCACAGGCACCGGTAAGGATTTTTCCGGACTATTCGGACGAGAATGCTGGTTATTTCGTTGGAGATCGAGCTATTGATCCACGTTGGCCGGAATTGCCTGCGATTGGAGACCAAATTCTGACGGTTAATGGAATGCCAGTCGATGCTTGGCATGACTCTGCTACAGCATTTATGAGGTATTCCACTTCAATTGCATTACGCTGGAAGCTTGCAGAAGCGATGACACTATCGACAGCCGCCTTCCCAGGATATTTGCGAACTAAGGAATTGACTCTAGTTACTCGGTCCTCTTCTGGCACTGAGTCCACATACTCATTGCCCTTTAGAGATCCAAGCGACCTCTCATGGGCTGGCACCGGAGACCCGAACTATCCGAGTCTAGTACTGGAATTGAGCACTCCCACGTTCGATTTGTTTGTCCCTGAAGACGGTCGCCGCTTTGTCGTTCTCCTATGGAGGGGATTCCGCGACACGATGGTCCCCGACGTCGATGCTTTAGTCGAATTTGCTGAATCCAGGGGATTGTTGGATCACACATTGGTTATGGATGTCACTCGTAGTCGAGGTGGATCCCTCGGAGCTTATGCGATGCAGAGGCTTCAGCCGCGTCCTTTCAAGACGACGTTCGGAAACCTGAGGATCAGTGACGTGACTGAACCTTTTATCGAGGACAAACAAACCGATTTTGCGGCCCGTAACATCAATGATGGTGGGGTTCCTGAGACAATTGACGATGGAAACTGGTTGATTTCATGGCTGGAGGATGACGTTCTCAGCGCGCTTAGCCGAGGGGAACCGTATAGCTCAAGTGTGCCATTCAAGCTGGCCCATGCACCAAAGGATTCTGACGGAATACTTCAGCCTGCTCCAAAGCACTTTCGCGGGCCCATAGGTATCATTTCTGGGCCGAGCGGTGGTTCCCACCTTGATCAGTTCGTGTCAATCATTGTAGACAACGGCTTGGGGCCAGTGGTTGGGATGCCTCCGGGGGGCTATTCGAATACGTGGGAATGGGAAGAGGTTTTGAGTTTTCCTGGTACCGACCAACCGGTGGTCGCCTTCATGTGGAATATCGGGCACACAATTCGGCCGAATGGGGAAATCGCGGAAGGGAATCCGGTGGCAGTAGATGAGTGGATTCCGCTTACAAGTACAAATGTGCAAACGTATTATTCTGAAATGCTAGAGCGTGTGCTCGCCCTCCTCGAGTCTCCCTATACCCGGTGAGCCTTAAGGGTGAGGTGAGCAGCGACCCAGAGTTGCCCCCGGTTCCGAGTAACCCTGGTCGAGGGATAGGTCTGGGTACCCAGATCCTTATCGGTATGGTTGTTGGCGCAGCTCTAGGGGCCTTCCTCGGTGAGCAGGTTGAGGTCATCCAGCCAATCGGCGACTTATTCATTCGGGTGCTTGTACTTGCTGCCGTACCGCTTGTCTTCTTTAGCCTGCTTGCTGGTCTGACCGCACTCTCCGATGTCCGCATATTTGGCCGTCTCGCAGGAAAGATTATTAGCTACTACGTGATCACTGACCTTGTCGCTATCTCCCTAGGGATCGGTGCGATGGCCATCCTCCGTCCAGGAGTGGGCATGCAATTGTCGGAGCAGGTTGAGGGACCTGTAGGAGCTATTCCCTCGGTCACTGAGGTGCTCTTGGGGATGGTGCCAACAAACGTATTCCAAGCATTTTCAGAGGGGAATGTCGTTCAATTGGTGGTGATTTCAGTTCTACTCGGGGTTGCTACAATCCTTATCGGTGGTACCGCAGGACAGCGTCTGGCCAACGCGTACCAAGACCTCGCCAGACTCTTTCGGAAGCTTGTTGACTTGATTTTACTGATTGCTCCAGTAGGCATCGGGGTGCTCATGGCCGTAACTGTCGGACGCTACGGTACACAGCTTATCGGCCCCATGACCAAATTCCTACTGGGTGTTTGGACGGCTCAATTCGTGGTCTTCCTTGGGTACATGATGCTCCTGCGATTCTTTACTTCTAGGAGTCCTAGCCGTTTTCTGCAGGACACGGGTCCGTTGTGGGCAACAACAGCAGCGACGACATCGAGTTTAGCCTCGCTTTCAGTTGGACTTGAAGTTGCTGAGAAAATCTCTTTGCCTCGTGCTGTGTACTCTTTTACCCTCCCGCTTGGTGCTCAACTCAATAAAGACGGCACGTCTGTTATGCTTGGGGCTGTGCTGCTATTTACGGCTCAGGCTGCTGGTGTGGAATTCGCCCCAGCTGCCTTTCTAACGATTCTGTTAGTTGGACTGCTGCTTTCAGAAGGCTCGGGGGGAATCCCAGGGGGTGGCTTTGTGATTGCTTTGATTTATGTGCAAGCGTTCAATCTTCCTATCGAGGTTGCTGCGATCGTTGGTGGAATTTATCGGCTAGTAGATATGGGTAATACAACCGTGAACATCATGGGTGACCTAATCGGAACCTCTATAGTGGCAGAATCGGAGGCAATTCGAACATGAATTCCCAGGTCAGGGATCTTTTTCCTGGAGCAAGCGGACAGGTCTATCTCGATGTGTCAGCTCGTGGTCTCATGCCTGAGCCTGTGTCTGCAGCAGTTGAACGGCATATCCACACACGCATGCACCATGGAGGCGATAAGGACGAATTGCGCGCCGAAGTTGAGCGAGCTCGTCACGCATTTGCAGATCTCGTCAACTCAAGTGTGAACGAGATAGCGATTACCAAGAACGTCTCGGAAGGCCTCAATCTTTTTGCCGCAAGCCTGCCTTGGGAGGCTGGAGACAATGTCCTGGTCTGCCCAGAGCTTGAGCATCCCAACAACATCTATCTCTGGTTTAATCTCGCCCGATCAAAGGGGATTGAAGTTAGGACAATTCCTGCTGATGAGGGCCGAATGCCGGTCGCAGCGATGTGTGACGAGCTTGACGAGCGTACACGGGTGGTCACGATGCCCAGTATTTCCTTTGCTCCTGGGTTCCTCACCGATGTAAAGAGCCTAGCTCTGGCTGCGAAACAGGTAGGTGCTTTGACGCTAGTTGACGCGGCTCAATCAATTGGAGCGATAGACACAGATATTCGCGACCTTGGAATTGATGCTTTAGCAGTGGCTACGCAAAAGTGCCTATTCTCGCTTTACGGGTTTGGCTTTCTCTACGTACGTCGCGAAGTCGCTGAATCCCTAGTGCCAATCCACGTCGCTCGATACGGGATTGATTTGGGTGACGCTCATGAGACTGCGTTTACTGAGGATGAGTTGAAGTATCAATCCGGTGCACTCCGCTTTGATCTAGGCAACTACAACTACCTTGGTGCGACAGCGGTAGCTACTGCACTAGATCTACTTGCGGGCTGGGGCATGAAAAATGTGGAAGCCCATGTCTGTGGTCTTGCATCAGAATTGGCGACCGGGCTACTGGAACTTGGCTTACCCGTAGCAGGCGGCAGCCCAGGGTCGCATTTAGCACATATTGTATCTGTTGGAGAGAGTGGAGGAGGGCGGCACTATTCGGCTGATGATCCCGCCATGAATTCTCTTTATGATCACTTGGTAGCTGCGGGAATCAAACTCTCGATTCGTAGCGGCATTTTGAGGTTGTCGATTGGTGTGTACAATCAATCAGTTGATATAGAGCATGTTATAAAAGCAGCCCGTTCTTGGATTGAAATAAAAGGGTACTAAGCATGATAGCACGAGTCTTCACGCTTCGGTTGCTGGTATTGGCCATTGGCGTTCTGGGTCAGTCAGGCTTGTTATCGGCTCAGTCACTGAGCTGGGATGCGGCACTTCGTACGTTCTCTAGTCGACTCACAGCAGATGTAGCTGCCGACGACGTTGGTGGTATCGTTGCTGGTGTCATGGTAGAGGGAGACCTAGTGTGGGCTCAAGCGTTTGGCTGGGCTGATCGAGACGCGCGCACCCCGATGTCGACAGCTTCGATTTCACGGACCGGTTCAATCTCTAAGTCTGTAACTGCGGTGCTCATGCTGCGTCTTGTCGATGAGGGTGTCATTGGGCTAGACGAGCCTGTGGAACGGTACCTCCCAGCATTTGCAAGTGTTCAGGACCGGCGAGTTGATGCACAGCCTGTGACGTTCCGTCATTTGGCTAGTCATACTGCTGGCCTCATTCGTGAACCCCAATGGCCGGATGCTGTTGTGGGACCGATCGAGCTTTGGGACAAGCGCATCGTAGAGTCCTTGCTACTAACTGCGTACGATAGCGTGCCGGGTGCTCGCTACCAGTATTCAAATATAGGATTTGGTGCGTTAGGTCTTGCTTTGGCAAAGGCTGCTGGGAGACCATTCATGGAGATGGTTCGTACTGAGATTCTTGAGCCTCTAGGTATGACAGGGTCGGAGTTTGTAGTCGCTGGTGAGAAACTTGAGCCGCGGTTAGCAGCTGGTTATGTCGTTGGTCAGGATGGGTCGATCGATGGGGGACAGCCGGCTCATGAACATGCCGGTCGCGGGTACAAAGTGCCTAACGGTGGTGTGTATTCGACGGTAGCAGATCTGGGTCGCTTCATGGGTGCCATGAGTGGTGTGCCAGGTCTCCAGATCCTCTCAGAGGAAAGCCGCCGAGAAGCGCTTTCGATTCAAACTCCCGAGAACCCAAATCGTGGTTACGGCTTAGGCTTCTCTGTCCAGCTCGATGAGCAAGGCCGAAAGATTGCTAGCCATGGGGGATCAGTTGCAGGCTACAACGCTCACATGGCATTCGACCCAGAAGTACGCATCGGGGTTGTATTGCTCAGGAACTATGGGCGTGGCTCGACCAATCTAGGAACGGCCGCTCAAGGTCTCGTCGCTCAACTACGATCCAACATCCACTGAGAACCTGAGTCACTCTTCCGGAACACGAATTTCTATGGAAGTCCAGGTCTTCGGAGTGAAGAACAATCCTGACGTTCGCAAGGCGATTCGTTTCTTCAAGGAGCGTCGCGCGAATGTACACTTCATGGATTTTAAGCAGCGCTCCCCATCACGAGGAGAGCTGAAGCGGTTTTTCGAAAGATTTGGAGAGGAACAGCTTATTAATCGTGACGGCAAGAGGTTTAAGGCACTAGGCCTTCACACTGCGTACTACAGTGATCAGCGCTGGCTTGATATAGCATGTGACGAACCGATGGTCCTGAAGCTGCCACTCGTGCGGTATGGGAACCAACTCAGCGTCGGCTTAGCTGAGGAAGTCTGGACTGATTGGGCTAGAGGATAGAGCGGTTTACCGTCTCGCTAACCTGCTCTCCCGTTAACGACACCCCAGGACAACCTTGCTGATCTCTGAGCAGTACTACGGGCACGATTATACTGACGTGCATTGAATGCTTCGTTAGCCACTCCTAGGAGCTTGCGGGCTCGTTTGATCGATTTGGCCTCTTCCTCAGTCGGCGTATCACCAACCGCAGCGATTGCTTGCTTTATAACATCTCTGGCCCGACCAATCTGCTTTCGAGCCACATAGCGAGGCGAAAAGTGTCTAATTCCGTCTGCAGCAGTAAGTGCGATGTGGAGAGCTTGGACCGGTTTGTCTGATGTCAACATCGCTTGAGCCCTGTCCATGAGCTCTACGATTCTTCCCAATCTCTTTGCTGCTCCCTCAGAAATCTCACGACCGTTGAGCCGATCTTGCAGTCTTGTAAGTCCGGCTTCAGAGCCAGCCACAGCTCCTGCTACAGCTTCGGTACCAAGTGCGGCAACTACTCCGCGTAATCTATGTCCATAACTTTGGCGACGAAGCTTCTTCGCGGCATCTTCATTGCCTGCTTCTGTTGAGTCTTCCGCAGCCGACGCGAAACGGTGGGCTGCACGAAAATGACGGACAGCCCGCTTGTTAGCTCCATCACTTGCACGGATTGCCTTACGAGAGGCTCGGAGTAATCCATCTAACGATGGAAGCTTCACAGAGTTAGACTCTGAGATTTGCTCAGCAAAGCTCGCGATTGCTGCATCACTGAGTAGCTCGACATCTTTAACAACTGGCGCCGTTGGCTGTTCACAAGCGCCTAGCGCAATCAGGGCCAGTAGCAATGTTGGTTTTCTATAGTTCATTAGTGCTAGCCTCTTCTCCGACGATTAGGGCATCTGAGCAAGCTATGAGATAGGCCTTTGCTTGGGTAGGAGTTTTACGCTCCATAGTCCTGAGTTGGTATCACTAAAGAAGACGTGGCCCTTGTGAGGCTGTGCTCCCCAAACCATGGTTGCATTCTGAGTGTAGCCGGTTTGTGATACCGGCTTAAAGACAGATATTTCGCGGCCCTGAGTGTAGAGATTACCCATGAGTTCTCCACTCACATCAACGACTCTCAGTCCTCCTTCATAGTAGGCTTGATAGAGCTTGTCCTCTTCGACCCAAATATTGTGGGTTCCAAATTCTGGAACCTCATAACGGGCGACCATTTTGGTGTTCTCAGGATCCGTAAAATCGATGATTTGAATGTAGCCTCTATTAGCTAGAGGAATTCCACCAGTACCAGTTGAGGGGTCGTACCTGTTCGAGTATGAACCCATAGACTCTGGGTATCCCGCCCAAGCCAAGCCTCGGCGGTTCATGATCTCATCACCTAGGAAGAGGTATGTCTTACCTGTCGATTCTTGATAGTAGGGGAACGTTGCGTGTGTCGCTCCAGAAGGTGTGGCATACGAAGTGACGAACACCGGATTGTCGGGAGACCCTCCCCAGCGTCCGTTCCCGACATCCACGACCACAACTCCGGTGCCCCATTCGGAGGAGTACGCCAGCCCATCGGCAACCCAGACATCATGGAGTCTGCTATCTGGATGGTTGTATTCAGAAATGAAATGGGGATCGTAAATGTCAGCCATGTCGATGATCACGTACTTGTCCCCATTCGCGAGTGCGTACAGGTAGTCGTCTGCAGCGAACATATTATGAACACCACCAGTGATTCCTTCATCGTAAAAAGATGCGATGACGGGATTCGTAGGATCAGACATATCCATAATTACAAGGCCGTCACGGCGGTTTGTTGCTCCCTCTCGTGAGAGAACAGCGTAGCGTCCGTCTGGCGAAGCTTTTACATCATTAATGGTTCGTGCATCTACTTGAATCGAGTCAATTTTTGTTATCGCTGCTGGGTTGGTGACATCATAGAAGAACGCAAAGCCGCCCGAGACTTTCGAGCCCGTAATGGCATAGTCACGACCATCTACTCCCTCGAAGATCCAAAGATCTGTGGTCCGATAACGATTCTCGGGTCCGTGACCGACGACTTCGACTTCTTGTACAACATCTCTAGCTGAAACTTCAAACGAGGCGCGGGCCGACAATGAGCCTGAGCTAACAGTTACCGAGTGTATACCAGCAATATCAGCAACGAAGTCTCCTCTCAGCATCTGGCCAGTTGCGGGTACCCCGAGCATCCCTTCGGTTGCGCTGTAGGAATGCGACCAGCTTAGAGGTGCATCTTCCACCACTGAACCAGCACCATCTCGCACCAAAGCATTGAAGTGAATCACGTCACCAGTTTGAACTCCGGCGTCCGGACTTCCCATCAATTCAATCCGGCTTCCTGGGAAAGCTATCACGTCGTGACTAACCGAGTTGGTTACGCCTTCAAAAGAAGCAGTGATAGTCACGGTGCCTAACATCCGAGCGGTGACGGTTCCAAACTGATCAACTGTGGCGATAGATGGGTCTGACGATGACCATCTGATCTCTGGGTCCGGTCGGAACGAGTTGTCTGCGTGCGTTACCCGGGCCTGGTGCTCGACTGTCGTTCCCTCATACAGAGTAGCACTAGCTTCAACAACGACATCACTAGCACGTGGCCAGGTAACAATAACTGGCACGTGCAGGGATAGGGGCTCTAGACCACTATCCGCTGGGACCACCACAGTCACAACAATTTCGTATTCCCCAGGCTGAAGGCCTTGTACCACACCGTTCTCGATACTAACCGCGTTTCTTGGTCCTGTGATGCGTAGTGGCACATCAACGACCGCTCCACTTAGGTCTAGCGCTTGAACAGTGAAAGGAACTTGCTCACCCGCCGCTAGTGATAACTGATTCACACTCGGAGCAAGTCTAACAACTGCCCGAGCGTCTTGCGCTTTGGAGGGGAGACCGATCAGTAGTAGCGAGAGTGATAAGAAAATCGGTGTGATAAGTCTGTGTTTCAAGAGTTCCCCCTGCCGGAGCGGTATGACCCCGATTTCAGTGACCTGAAGACAAGAGCGCAAGAATTCACTATCGCTCTACAGTCCAGCGTAAGGCTGAGGAACCAAGGGAGAAAGCCCCTCCCATTCTTACCTTTAATACCAAAGGACGATCGGGCAGCTTTATCAACGCTCGACTGCCCCTATATTCCGGACCCAGTTCTAGATCCCTAAACCTTCAGATTCGGCCTGGAGTTGCTTTGCCTTCTGCCCCAGAGCTTCGGCGACTTGCTACGGTCACAGTTCCTGCACCGGACCTGCGGCCGGAAGTCTTTCTGTCACATGCTAGAGGAGATGCTCGTGGCTTCTGGGCGCGCGGACACCGCTGGGTGGCCCATCGAGGAATCGCCGCTGAATTAAAGCCAGACGGTGACTCTAGTTCTGACCGATTTGGTTTGGTCGCCGAGCGCGCCAGTCAGATCGCCTTGAATCCTATTCTTCCACGAGGAACGACGCGAGCTTCCCGCACGCGTTTTTATGGTGGGTTCTCTTTTCGTTCAGATCATGCGCCCGAAGGCGTTTGGGCATCTTTCCCTTCTTGGCTCTTTCATCTTCCTGTTTTTGAGTTGGAGGGAGACGATTCTGGCGACGCGTGGCTGCGTGCTCGCACATTTGTAGAGCCTGATTCAGCAGATGAAGCCTTTGTGAGACTAAGGCACCAAGCCGAAGCCTTACGTGCCGAACTTGCTGCTCACGAGGGTGCATTTCGAACCTCAAGGCCTCCAAGGGAAGGAATACAAGCTGGAACGGAAAGAAGCAGCTGGGAGGGTGCAGTAGAGGAGTGCTTGGCGATCATCAGGGGTGGAGCTGTATCAAAGGTCGTGCTTGCACGGACTCTAGACTTGGATCTAGGAGCTGCCCAGGATCTTATCGATACGGTCGAGGTGGTGGAACATCTTTGGGAGGCGAACCGCGGAAGCCATGTCTTCATGTTTGAACCTGAGCCCGGCTCTGCAATCGTTGGTGCCGCACCTGAAACGATAGCCACGCTCCAGGATGGCGTTTTTCACGCGACGGCTGTGGCCGGCTCGATCAGACGTGGGTCGACACCCCTTGAGCAAGCAGAACTTGCGACTCGGCTATTGGCGAGCGATAAGGATCGAATTGAGCAACGCATAGCACTTGATGACATGTTGAGACGCTTGGAGACTGTGGCCCAGCAGATACGGACAGATCCTCAGCCCCACGTCCTGACACTAGCTCGCATCCAGCATCTTGAGACTGAAATCCGTGCCAGCGTTCCTGCCGAAGTTGGGATCCTCGACTTGCTTCGACTGCTCCACCCGACTCCGGCGGTCTGCGGTTTACCACGCGAAGCAGCGATGGCACTGTTGGCAGATGAGGAACCTTTTGATCGCGGCTGGTATGCCGGTCCTGTGGGTTGGTTTGATCCAGAGGGGAACGGGATTTTTGCCCCTGCACTAAGAACTGGAATTTCGGCGGGTTCAGATTGGCGTTTGTTCGCCGGTGCCGGAATTATAGAAGGTTCGGTCGCAGCATTGGAGTGGGACGAGACCGCGATCAAGTTCGAGCCGATGCTGAGAGCTCTAGAGGCAAGCGGTGTGCAATTGGATCAAATTGAAACCGATGGGCATGACACGCTTTTTGAAAATCGTAGAGCAACCCAACGAATGCTAAATGACTGAGGGAGCTGCAACGACGATTTGGGCGCGAGCATTCGCTGATGAACTCGCCCGATGTGGTGTTCAAGATGTGGTTATAGCTCCTGGTTCGCGCTCGACACCTCTGGTTATGGCTTTTGCGCAGGACGGCCGATTTCGCATGCGCGTTCATCTCGATGAGCGCTCAGGAGCTTTCTTCGCTCTAGGTCTCGCTAAGGCTTCCGGTTCTCCAGCGGCGATCATAACCACCTCAGGTACAGCGACGGCGAACGTTTTCCCAGCCGTAATCGAGGCCTCGCTCAGTGAGGTGCCGCTGTTGGTCTTAACCGCTGACCGTCCGCATCGGCTCAGGGGAGCAGATGCGAATCAAACAATAGATCAAGTTGGCCTTTATGGAACCTACGTTAGGGAGTTCATAGATGTGCCGCCGCCCGTAACAGACGGCCCAGCTCTTCAGCATCTTCGCACAGTCGCCGTCAGGTCAGTAGCTACGTCGCTGACCGCACCCTTTGGCCCAGTCCACATTAATTTCCCCTTCGACAAGCCGCTTGAGCCAGTAGACCCGGATCCAGAGTTCGTTACGGCTCATCCTATTGCGGCCAGTGGTCGAACCGATGGAAATCCGTTCGTTGAGATGTCGGTAGGGCGTTCCGAGCTAACTGAGCAGGAATTAGATCGATTGGCATCTGCCCTTGCTGCAAAGCGAGGGGTGATTGTGGCTGGGGCAGAATCAGAACCTGAGAAAGTTGGTAAAGCTGCTCTTTCTCTCTCCGCTGCTACCGGATATCCGATTTTGGCAGATCCCCTGTCGGGCGCCCGCTTCGGTCCGTCCGAGGGAGCCGACAGAGTGGCCGCCTATGATCTGTTCTTGCGGGACGAAGGCATCTGTCGTGCACTTAACCCAGACCTTGTACTTCGTGTGGGTGCAACTCCGACCTCGGCTGCGCTCCAGGCTTGGCTGCAGCACCATAATGGTGTCAGACACATTGTCGTGGATGCCGGACAGCGCTGGAAAGATTACGGAGCTACAGCCACGGATTACGTGAAGGCTGATCCTGAAAAAACTCTCGGTGCATTAGTGGGACGTGCCAACAACAGTGCTGACCAGGACTGGGCGTCATTATGGCATACTGCTTCGCGGGCGGCTCGGCATGCTATTGATGCAGATGAGGGTGACCTCCACGAAGGAGACGTGCTTGCAACGGTTGCTGAAGTCCTTCCAGAAGGAGGAAATCTTTTTATCTCGAGTTCCATGCCTGTGCGCGATCTGGACAGCTTTGGGCTACCTCGCGAAGAGCAGCTTATGGTGTTTGGTAATCGCGGGGCGAGCGGAATAGATGGTATTGTTTCTTCAGCCTTCGGCGTTGCTGCGGCTAGGCCAGCACCTACAGTGTGTGTTCTCGGCGATATTGCATTCTTCCATGATCAAAATGGTTTGCTCTGGAGTCGTGAAACCGATTGTCCAGTTGTATTTGTGTTAATCGATAATGACGGTGGTGGGATTTTTCATATGCTGCCCATAACTGACCATGAACCTGCGTTCAGCCAATTCTTTGCCACCCCCCATGGGCTCGACTTTCAGCATGCGGCCCGAATACACAACCTGGA
Organism: Methanobacteriota archaeon; assembly: GCA_002728565.1. Classification (GTDB taxonomy): domain Archaea; phylum Thermoplasmatota; class Poseidoniia; order Poseidoniales; family Thalassarchaeaceae; genus UBA36. The sequence goes on from PBUX01000064.1 coordinate 22,786, forward strand.
CTGGTCGAATTTGGATATTAGTGACCTAGGCACCGCACTCGCATCCGCCTTAGAATCTGGTCGCACATCAATCTTACGAGTGACATCGGACCGTGAAACTAATAAGCGAAGGCACGAGGAGATTGCGGAAGCTGTGGCCCAACACGTCTTGGACACGCTACGCTAGCAGTTCTAAGAGACGAGAATGCAATATGCCCACAAGATGAACAACCAATGACGAAACCCGATTGGAAAGAAGTAAAGCACTACGAAGACATCACGTACCATAAGTGCGATGGTGTCGCACGAATCGCCCTTGATCGCCCGGAAGTACGTAATGCTTTCCGGCCCGATACTTTACTCGAGTTACTTGAAGCTTTTCGAGATGCGGGAGAAGATCCTGAAATCGGGGTGGTACTTCTTACAGGGAACGGCCCGTCAGAAGATGGTAAGTGGGCGTTCTGTGCTGGGGGAGATCAGAAGGTTAGAGGCGAAGCCGGGTACGTGGGCAAGGATGGCCTGCCACGGCTGAACGTACTCGAACTGCAGCGGTACATGCGCTCGATGCCAAAACCAGTCATCGCGCTTGTCGCCGGATACGCAATCGGTGGAGGACATGTGCTACATGTTGTTTGTGACTTAACGCTTGCAGCGGATAATGCGGTATTCGGACAAACGGGTCCGATTGTCGGTTCATTCGACGGTGGGTTTGGTTCTGCATTCTTAGCGCGAATGGTTGGCCAGAAGAAAGCACGTGAAATTTGGTACCTCTGCCGCCAATACTCAGCTGAAGAGGCTTGTGAGATGGGCATGGTGAACAAGGTCGTCCCGCTAGATGAGCTAGAGCTCGAGGGTTGGAAATGGGCCCAGGAAATCCTGGATAAGAGTCCCCTAGCGATTCGGCTTCTCAAGAGTGCATTTAACGCTGATGTCGATGGCCAGGCTGGGCTTCAGGAATTGGCAGGTAATGCAACGTTACTATTCTATATGACGGAGCAGGGGCAGGAGGGGAAAAAGGCATATCTCGAGAAGAGAGATCCGGAATTCCGAAAATATCCGTGGCTTCCCTGGTGATCGGAGTTGGAACGCTGATCGGTTCTTGCTCAGTTACTTAAAGAATTCATGGAAGCTCTCACATCACCTTCTGAGATCTCCAGTATCCGCGCTTGGCTTCTCGCTGTTCGCCCCAAGACGCTCATTGCAGGTGTAGCTCCCGTTATCGCAGGAACAGGATTGGCTGCCTATCACGGGGTGTTCACTTTTTTCCCTGCATTTGCTGCTCTGGTTGGCGCCATTTGTATTCAGATTGGTACTAATCTTGGCAACGATTACTACGATTTCGTTCGTGGTGGAGATACGGAAGACCGTGTTGGTCCAGTCAGGGTCACTCAGGCTGGAATTCTGGCACCAGCAGCTGTAAGAGCTGGGATGGTTAAGGCCCTTGGGTTGGCGATGATCGCAGGTATCTATCTGGTGTGGGTTGCGGGGTTACCTATCCTGTGGATCGGGTTAGCCTCGATCGCGTGTGCCGTTCTCTATACCGGAGGGCCGTTTCCGCTGGCATACCACGGCCTCGGTGATCTCTTCGTCTTTATTTTTTTCGGCCTCGTTGCGGTTGCGGGTACCTACTATGTGCAGGGCCTTTCATGGTCTGTCGACTCTTTTGTGGTAGGGTCAGGTATCGGCGCGCTCAGCACTGCTCTCATTGTCGTGAACAACCTCAGGGACATAGATACAGATTCCCGAGCGGGGAAACGGACCATCGCCGTTCGTATTGGTCCAACTCTCTCGAAGCTCGAGTACCTCCTCATGCTTTCGATCTCTATTTCTGTGCCTCTTTTTGGATGGATAGTTCTGGATTGGCCGGTCGCTGTACTCTGCTCACTATTGGTGATCCCGCTCTCTGTTAGCCCAGTGAAGAAGGTGGTTAGGCACGCGGAAGCCCGCGATCTAATACCAGCCCTAGCAGAGACTGCACAGTTGGTAGGGGTCTATGGCTTGGCTCTCGCCGCTGGGTTTTCCCTCGGCTGATGCTTCTCGAACTGCTTGAAGGAACAGTTAGCACGGGCGCTAATAGGCAGGCGCTTGTATCAGCCAAGAAAGTTTGGACATACGCAGACCTGAGTAATTCCGTAGAGGAGCGCGCGACAGAACTATCCACGAAAGGAGTCGAGCCGGGTCGAGTTTATGCAATTGATGCTCACGCTGAGGCGCAGACGGTGATCGACTTCTTAGCCTACTGGCGGATAGGTGCGTCCATCGCCCCACTCGATCCTCGGCTAACACGGCTTGAGAAATCCAGAGCCGTGGAGGTCCTCGATGGTCTTGAGACTGATGCTCGGGCAATTCTGTGGACCTCCGGGACAGGGGGTCCACCCCGGGGTGTTTTGTTCACGCTGGATAATATCTGTGCGAGTGCTGAGGCTGTTACTGAAAGGCTGGATCTTGGATCAGACAATGTCTGGTTATTATCCCTTTCTCCGGCGCACGTAGGCGGACTGGCTCTAGTGACCCGATCTTTTCTTTTGGGTTGTACTCTGGTTGCTTGTGGGTCTTTTCGTGCAGATATCGTTTCTCAACTCATCGAGGGTGAAGGTCTGCCAGGTAGTGCTTCTCCAGTGACTCATATGTCACTTGTGCCGACCCAATTGATTCGCTTACTGGGGTACCGGGACAGCATACAGGTGCCTGCTTCATTCAAATGTGGACTGATCGGTGGAGCTCATGCCTCACTAGATCTCATTCAACGGAGCCTCGCAGCGGGATGGCCGCTCGCACTGACGTACGGTATGACAGAGATGACTTCTCAGGTGGCTACTGCCGTGCCTTCTGAAGTAAAGCAAAAGCCGGGTTCGGTTGGTCGTGCACTGATGGGAACTAAGATCAAGATCGATAATGACGGACAGATTCTAACTCAAGGCCCCACACTAGCTCAGGGTTATGTAGGTATCACTGAACCCCTAGCTGATGCTGAGGGCTGGTATCCTACAGGGGACTTGGGACATTTTGATGAGGACGGAGATCTATGGATCACTGGGAGACGCTCAGACCGAATCGTATCGGGTGGGATTACCATAAATGCGACTCATATAGAGGATGTGCTGTGCGAACATGAGGGGGTCCAGGATGCCTGTGTAGTAGGTATTCAAGACGTTGAGTGGGGGGAAATTGTTGGTGCGTGGGTTGTGCCAACCGGTGACGGACTCGAGCTAGACCTTCTCGAAGAGTATGTCCGGAAATCTTTGGGTGAAGCCAAGCGGCCGCGTGTTTGGCTCATCGGGGGAGAGATTCCCCGGAACGCGAATGGTAAGGTCGAGAGGAGCAGAGTTCGGTCGGCCCTGGAGCCTGATGTGAGCCAAGCAGACTAGGTTTTGCGTCTAGGAGTCTGAGATGTACCAGCCACGAACACTCCGGTTCATTCCACGCTCAAGGTATGGCTATCGCTCCGTACCGCGCCCTAGCCCAAGCGACATACCGAGTCGGAAGGTCAGCAAGTTGGCCTCACCGCGTCTTGGGTTGATGATGGTCTTGCCATCTGAGTCGTCGGTGACATCACCTTTGGTGAGGTAATCGGCTACACCATTGCCGTGGTGCTCCACTCCGAAATCGACCGACAAGTCTTCCCAGATGCCGTAGCGGATGCCTCCGCCTGCACGCCAGGCGAAGGTCCAATCATTGAGGTGGGTGGTGTTAAAATGTGTCTCGGCTCCCTCAAAGTATTCACCCTGGAGGGTTGATCCAGTGTTAAAAACAGAAGTTCCCAGGGTTCCGTAGATGTAGGGTTCAAAACGTCCCCGTATCAGGATGACCTCAGGGCCCAAGCCAAAGTAGAAGATGTTGTTAGTTGTGTTGATGTTCGCTTGGACACGGCAAGGGTCACTGACGCATGCAGGTATTTTTTCTAGACCATAGACAACCCATCCAAGATCTGCCCGCATTCCAAAATTTCTGGATTCTTCAGGAAGGAATGCCTTTACACTCATGTTCAGTCCCGCTCCGGCACCGACGAGATCACCAAACTCACCTACCGCATTGCTGGCAAGACCTGCGAAGTCGAGATATAAGAATGGATGCCTGGCTTCCGAGGCTCTTGGTAGCATTTGTGCATCTAGACCCTGTGCCATCAGAAGCAGCCCCAACCCAATGCATGCAGTTACTGAAGTGCTTTGTCTCGTCATTTGCTTTGCCGATAAGTGTAATTTCTAGCCGAAGTATAGCGAATATAATTTCAACAATCATGCCATCGGTAGGTTGTTCATTTAAGTCATTGTCTTAGTTGAACTTAGGCTAATATAGTCTGTGTCGTTCTCCTGTGCTTGACTCAGTAGGATGTCACTCAAACAGGACATCGAAGTGTACTAGAGTTGGGCGGACCCTTGCTGCTCGGCCGAGACTCGATCCATCTTCGCAGGCCATGGAATCTCAGCCGACGCGGCGATCTCACTTTATCCCCCGTACTCGTGACGGGTGGATCGCGTGCATCTCTTTTCTCGTGATCTTTATGCTGGCTATGCCACCGGTCACGCACACCCTCCTGAATCGCAGTGAGCCCTGGATCATTGGGCTTCCATTTATTTACGTGACTCTGTTCGCAGTCTATACCCTCCTGATCTGTGTTTTGATCTGGGCCCTGAGGCGGGGTCTATAGCTTGATGGTGACAGTCTGATGGAGACCTGGGTCATTGCGACCAGCCTGATCTTTCTTTATTTGGTCTTCACACTCGTTCTGGGCGTTGTCGCCAATCGTATGATGACAGTCGATATGGAGGATTTCCTCCTCTACGGTCGTCGTGCTGGCTTCCTAGTCCTTTATTTGACGGTTGTAGCAAGCTTTCACTCCGTGTTCGCATTTCTGGGTTCAGGTGGATTCTTCTACACGCATGGTGTCGGCTTCTGGGCTGCCGGAACATGGACACTTCTGGTTGGAGCGATCACCTACGTGATTGGCACTCGGATCTGGGCGCTGGGAAAAGCTTTCGGCTATATCACTCCCGCGGATATGCTGGCTGACTTTTACGAGTCAGAAGCCGTACGTATCGCTGTGGCAGTCGTCTCGGTCGTCTTCACAATCCTCTACATTCAGGCGCAGGCACAGGGGCTAGGCTACATCATTAACGTTGCTTCAGGCGGACGTATTGGTCTTGAGCTTGGCACGCTAATCCTTCTGGTAGTCGCGGTAATTTATCTGATGGCTGGTGGACTCCGGGCGGTCTATTGGACCGATGTACTACAGGGGATCTGGATGTATCTGGCGATATGGGTAGGGGCGCTCGTTCTGTCCTACGAGCTTTTCGGGGGGCCGCTGGAACTATGGCGTGCAGTTTCAGAGCAGCGGCCAGATCTGCTCTCCCTACCGGGTCCGAAGGGCTTCTTTACACCGGGTATGTGGATTGGTATGACGATCACGCTTTCGTTTGGGGTCGTATTCCAACCACACATGATGATCCGATACTACACAGCAGTAGACGGGAAAACACTCAAGCTTCTCGGAGCGACGACGCCGATATACCTCATGACCTTATTCATTCCGGCGGCTTTGATCGGTTTAGGTGGGGCAATCGTCATGCCGGGGCTTGAGGGGCCAGCTGCCGACCGAATTTTTCCTGAGCTACTATTTGCGTACGCGTCGCCGTGGCTGACTGGTATCATCCTGGNGGGTGNGNCTGNGGCTGCGATGTCCACCCTGGATTCGATCCTGCATGCGAACATGACTGTGCTGACGAGGGACGTATACCAGCGTTATATCAACCCCAACGAGAGCCAAGCACATTACGTTTGGGCGGGGCGTGGAATTGTTCTTGGGCTTCTTGTGGTGGGATATTACCTGTCCGTGTTGACGCTCGACTTCTTGGTGGTACTGGTCACGCTTTCAGGAGCTGGAGCACTGCAACTTATGCCAGCAATTATAGGGGTGTGCTTCCCTGGAGGTCGCACACTTACGAGGGCAGGTGTAGTCGCTGGAATCTCTGCTGGACTCGTTGCTTTATACGTCACCCTGGTTCTCTTACCGCACCCCCTGGGGTTGCATGGCGCTGTCTGGTCTCTGCTCATCAATACTATGGTGGCAATCAGTGTGTCGGTTGTTACGCCATCGCCGTCAAAGGAAACAATCGAGCGTGTCCATGGTGAACTGGAGCGCTTCGTCTACGGAACGGAGGAGTAAATATGTTACGGATCAATTGGATCACCCACTGCATAGTTCTGGCCATTGTTTCCGGGCTCGTCTCCTCATCAAGAGCGACAGCACAGCAACCGATTGAGCCCACTCTTGTAGGTCCCGAGAACGGATCGCTGGTCATCGTGGGTGGAGCGATGCGCTCTGCTGAGATCTACGAACGTTTTCTAGAACTGGCCGGCGGCCCAGATGCACACATCGTGATGATTCCCACAGCTGGAGGAGCCGAGGAGTATGATGAGTACTACCAAGGCCTGAATTCCTGGCGGCGCAATGGCGCGACGAACATGACGCTACTGCACACGACTGATCCTGCTGAAGCAGACACTGAAGAATTTGTGGAGCCGCTTCTGACGGCTGACGGCGTTTACTTCTTCGGAGGTCGTCAGTGGAGATTGGTTGACGCCTACGGAGGTACTCGCACTGAAGAGGAAATCCGGAAGGTACTCGACCGAGGTGGAGTCATCGGCGGTTCGTCAGCTGGTGCTTCAATTCAGGGTTCATTTTTGGTGCGAGGTGATACGCGAACAAATCGTGTCATGATGGGTGACCATCAGGTTGGCTTCGGATATCTGCGTAATGTGGGAATTGACCAACACGTACTTCGCCGTAATCGGCAATTCGACCTAGTCGAAGTGATCGAGGCACACCCAGAGCTGCTCGGGATTGCGATAGATGAAAATACCGCCGTCGTAGTCCAGAGAGATCAGTTTGAGGTTATTGGAGCGTCATATGTACTGATCTATGACAATGAATCTACTACTGGTGAGCACGGGAAATTCTATTTCCTGGCACCTGGTGATCAGTACAATCTTGCTACCCGAGAAGCGACTAGACCTGGGCGTACAATGAGCCCAGTGGACAATGTCCAAAAGAAGCCTTGGGGAGGAAGTTGACGAATTCAGGTTCAGTGAGTTTGTGCTGGTGTTGCTTGCCGTTCATTATCGCGAATACCCCAAGACTCATTTGCCGTATGGACTTCCGTCCTACTAGTGTTCGCGGGTTTTCGACCCTTTGCCGGAGTCTTTTATGAGCGAACAGCCCTCTCAAGGTTCTGCGGGCTATGGGCCCGATTCATCAAGTAGAGCACGGGCTACGGAGTACTGGAGACGGAATATTCGCTATGTGGGAATCCTTTTAGCGGTCTGGTTCGTCGTCTCATACGGCTTTGGGATTATAGCGGTGGAGCCCCTCGATACGGTGACGATCCCGGGTACGGGCTTTCCCTTAGGATTTTGGTTTGCACAACAGGGTTCGATTTACGTTTTTGTGGCATTGATTTTTGTCTATGTCTTCCTGATGAATCGGCTGGATCGCGAGTTTGACCTGCGAGAAGGGGACGACGTATGAGCGTCCAGTCTTGGACCTTTTTATTGGTAGCTGCGTCGTTCACGCTCTATATCGGGATTGCAGTTTGGTCCCGTGCAAGTTCGACAAAAGACTTCTACGTAGCAGGCACAGGTGTCTCACCTTTGGCCAATGGGATGGCTACCGCTGCCGACTGGATGAGTGCTGCGTCATTTATTTCGATGGCTGGTCTCATCTCGTTCATGGGATACGATGGTGCGGTCTACCTTATGGGCTGGACGGGTGGATACGTGCTGCTTGCACTGCTGCTGGCTCCCTACCTACGAAAGTTCGGAGCATTTACAGTGCCAGATTTTGTCGGTGATCGTTACTACTCTCAGACCGCAAGGATTGTGGCGGTTGTGTGTGCGATCTTCGTCTCGTTCACATATGTGGCTGGGCAGATGCGGGGGGTCGGCGTTGTATTCAGTCGTTTCCTAGAAGTTGATGTAAATGTTGGAGTCTATATCGGGATGGCGATTGTTTTTTTCTACGCTGTCCTAGGTGGAATGAAAGGGATCACATACACACAAGTTGCCCAGTACTGTGTGCTGATCTTCGCCTACCTGGTTCCTGCTATCTTCTTGTCACTGCTGATCACGGGAAACCCTGTGCCCCAGTTGGGTTTCGGCGATGTTGACCAGGCTTCGGGAATATCACTACTAGAGCGACTGAATGGTCTACATCAGGAACTTGGATTTTCGGAGTACACGTCTGGAACAAAATCTAGCTTAGACGTCTTCTTTATAACGGCAGCACTTATGGTTGGAACCGCTGGTCTGCCGCATGTGATCATCCGCTTCTATACGGTCCCACGCGTACGGGATGCCCGCCTCTCCGTAGGATGGGCTCTCATATTTATCGCTCTCTTGTACACAACCGCTCCAGCGGTAGCCGTATTCGCTCGCACGAACCTCATCAACAGCGTTTCGGAAGTACCCTACGCCCAGGTGCCTGAATGGTTCACGACATGGGAGGGTACTGGGTTACTTAGTTTCGAGGATCTCAATGGGGACGGACGCATCCAGTTTGTCGGTCCGGATGCGCCGACGGCTAATGAATTAACAGTCGATAACGACATCATGGTCCTTGCGAACCCGGAGATTGCTGGTTTGCCGAATTGGGTCATAGGACTTGTGGCGGCTGGTGGTCTTGCAGCAGCACTATCTACCGCAGCCGGTCTTCTTCTCGTCGTATCTTCTGCCGTGAGTCACGATTTATTAAAACGATCTATTATGCCAGAAATCACAGAGCGTGGTGAACTAGTCGCTGCGCGGATTTCGGCGGGAGCCGCCGTGCTAGTGGCGGGTTATCTCGGTATCAATCCACCAGGTTTTGTAGCGCAGGTTGTTGCCTTCGCTTTCGGATTGGCTGCGGCCTCATTTTTCCCTGTCATCATCCTTGGAATATTTTCGAAACGTACGACCAGAGAGGGCGCGATCCTCGGCATGGTTTCCGGCATAACCGTGACCGCAGCTTACATCGCGTACTTCACGTTGCTTCATCCAGAACTCAACAACGCTGACAACTGGTGGTTCGGGATTAGTCCGCAAGGGATTGGCACGGTCGGCATGCTACTCAATTTTGCGATCACGCTTACAGTATCGCGGTTCACTCCAGAGCCGCCACCCGAGGTACAGCAACTCGTTGAAATGATTCGCGTGCCCAAGGGAGCAGGTGCGGTCCACGAGATCAGTACCTAAGGGCTGATTAGCTCGAGGCGTTCAAAATAAGCTCAGGAAATGAATTGTAAGGGAGGTCTTACGTATGACCAAAGATGGTGAAGGTAAATGTCCGTTTTCGGGAGGGTCTCAGCACACTGTGGGGACGAGATCAAGTAAGCGTTGGTGGCCGAATCAACTGAACTTAAGCATTCTGCACCAACACGATGCGAAGTCGAACCCTATGGGTGAAGCGTATGACTATAGAGAGGAGTTCAAGAAACTCGACTATGATGCCTTAAAGAAAGACCTGCACGATCTCATGACAGATTCACAGGATTGGTGGCCTGCGGATTATGGGCATTATGGTCCTTTCTTTATTCGGATGACTTGGCATGCGGCAGGCACATACAGAATAGGTGATGGTAGAGGAGGTGGAGGTACTGGTGCGCAACGTTTTGCTCCGTTGAACAGTTGGCCAGACAATGGAAACCTGGATAAAGCACGCAGGCTTCTTTGGCCAATTAAACAGAAGTATGGAAGAAAGATTAGTTGGGCTGATTTGTTAATTTTGGCGGGCAATGTCGCTATTGAATCTATGGGAGGAAAGACATTTGGATTCGGCGGCGGGCGTCCAGATATTTGGGCTCCGGAGGAGGACATTTATTGGGGTAAAGAAGCTGAATGGCTAGGCAACAGACGCTATACGGGTGAGCGAGAGTTGGAGAAACCACTGGCTGCGGTTCAAATGGGTCTGATTTATGTGAATCCCGAAGGACCCGATGGGAATCCTGACCCTATAGCAAGTGCCAGAGATATCAGGGAAACGTTTGGGCGGATGGCCATGGATGACGAAGAAACAGTGGCACTCACTGCAGGGGGACACACGTTTGGAAAAGCTCATGGTGCAGGTGATGCTGGTCTCGTCGGAGCTGAACCAGAAGGTGCGTCTATTGAGGAGATGGGCCTAGGCTGGAAAAATGCTCACGGCACAGGTAAGGGTAGGGATACTATAACGAGTGGCCTCGAAGGAGCATGGACTACAAATCCCACCCAGTGGGACAACGGCTACTTCGATCTGCTTCTGGGATATGAATGGGAGCTTGTGAAAAGCCCAGCGGGTGCTCATCAGTGGAAGGCCGTAGATCCCGAAGAGGAGGATATGGCTCCAGATTCAGAGGATGGTTCTGTTCGTGTGCCTACAATGATGACTACGGCAGATATGGCAATGCGTGAAGATCCAATTTACCGAGAGATTTCAAAACGTTTTCATGAAAATCCAGATGAATTCGCAGAGGCATTCGCTCGAGCTTGGTTCAAATTGCTTCATCGGGATATGGGCCCCCGAAAAAGGTATTTGGGTCCAGAAGTTCCGGACGAGGAGTTGATATGGCAGGATCCAGTCCCAGAGGGAAGTACAGACTATGATGTGGCGGCTGTTAAGGGTTCTATTGTAAAAAGTGGCTTGACAGTGCAGGAAATGGTGGAAACCGCATGGGCTAGCGCTTCAACTTTCCGTGGATCGGATATGAGAGGTGGTGCTAATGGGGCCCGTATTCGGTTGGCTCCACAGAAAGACTGGGAAGTTAACAAGCCTGAACAACTTGCTCGGGTGCTAGAGGTTCTGGAAAATATTGCTGAAGAAAGTGGAGCTTCTGTAGCCGATGTCATTGTTCTAGCGGGCAATGTCGCTATTGAACAAGCATCAGGCGCAAGCGTTCCATTTACCCCAGGTCGTGGAGATGCGTTACTGGAACAGACAGATGTAGAATCCTTTGCAGTTCTCGAGCCTGTAGCAGACGGTTTTCGCAACTATCAAAAGGCTGAGTTTTCAGTCAGTCCCGAAGAGATGATGCTTGATAGGGCCCAACTGCTTGGCCTTACAGCTACAGAGATGACGGTATTGGTTGGTGGTATGCGAGCATTGGGTATTAGTACTGACGGTCACGGGGTGTTTTCTGAGACACCAGGGACTTTAACCAATGATTTCTTTATCAACCTTCTGGATATGGGTGTTGAATGGAGCCCTACAGGAAGTAATTGTTACCAAGCAGTAGATCGCACCTCAGGTGAAATTGTTAGGACGGCCACTAGGGTTGACCTTGTTTTTGGTTCTAACTCGCAGCTTCGGGCAATAGCTGAAGTCTATGGCTGCGAAGATTCTAAGGAAAAATTTGTGAGCGACTTTGTGGCTGCTTGGTGTAAAGTCATGGACTCAGATTTATTTTGAAGTCAATTAGCACGCCACGGTTCATAGAGCTCGAGAGATATTGATAACAAGCGATTGCTGCTAATTCTCAGTCTTGGTTCGTACCGGTTGGCCTGCGACGTATACCTGATCAATCAACTGTGTATATGTGATGTCCCGGGTAGGGTCTTCATCCAACACGATGAAGTCTGCCCACTTTCCTGGCTCGAGGGTTCCAATATCGTCTTCTAGGCCAAGGCAGCTAGCAGCCACGCTTGTGGCCGCTAACAAGGCTTGTGTCGGGGTCAGTCCACCTCCGACCATCAGTGCCAACTCCATATGCTCGAAGTAGCCGGGGAATCGGCCTGCAGGACCCGCGTCAGTTCCGAATGTTACTAGGGCGCCAGCATCTTGGAGGATTACCATGTTCTCCATTGCCTGAACGAGCGCGACTCTGTAGGCCGCACCGGAGGCACTCGCCAGGGTACGTTCCATATAAGCAGGTTCACTCAGTCTCTCGATTTCATCCTCATTCGCATACTCTGTGAAAAACTCGTCGTCAAAAAATCCTGGTCTTGTGCCGTAGATATATGTGCTCACTTCACGAGTAAGAGTTGGGACATAGCAGATGCCACTTTCGAGAAGACTATCTATAAACTCTTCATCTACGTCCGTGTCCCTTACGGAGTGTGCGATCATCCCAGTTCCCATATCGATCAAGCGCTTGGCATCTTCAAGGTAGAAAAGATGTGTGGCGACTTGGATCCCTCTTTCGTTGCCGACGTCCATCACGGCCTGGACCGCATCCCACGGCATTTTACGTGACGAGCCAAGATTGTCATCTACCCTGAGCTTGAGCCAATCAACACCTGCGTCCGCATTAGCGATCGCTTGATTGCGAGCTGCCTCTGGGGTATTACCGGAGATTACTGCTCCTGCAGATAGCAGCCGAGCTCGCGGATCCAGGGGGCTTGAAGACTTCCGCGCTTCTATCACGGCCAAGCCGTCGCCTAGACTATTCACTGTCGTGACTCCGTACTTTGCAAAGAGTTCGAGGTCACCACGGATACGGTCTTGCTCATCGACAATATCTTCGGCAGCCCATCGACCACTTACATGACCATGGGTGTTGATGAGCCCGGGAATCAAGACCTTGCCCTCAAGGAACACGATCTCTGTTCCAGTTGGGATTTCGGCTGACCGGGAGACCGCCGTAATGCGACCATCCTCTACAACCATTGTTGCGTTGCGGATGATCGAAGCACCAGTGCCATCCCATACGGAAGCGCCGACGTAGGCTGTCGTTTGGGCTGCAAGGTTAGAGCCCGCCGCGAGGAGGACGGCGGTGAGAGTCGAAAGCGAGCGTAGTCTAATCATAATCCGACCTTACTTCGAATCTGCAGTTGGTGGCAAGGGGCTCTGTCTGATGGATGACGAACGAAAGGCACCTCACAGAGACCTTAAATTGTTATTAGACTGGCTCCCTAGGGGAGACGAGTTCATCTTATTGGTAGTCATTGATAGTGAGCGCGTCCTAAGTCAGAGGTAATTTGCCGTGCGGATTTCAGGGGGCTGTAGGGAGAAGAGCGTGGCCGAAAGGTGGAAACGATGAAGACATTTAGTGTGCTATCAGCGATGCTCGGGGTCATACTCGTTTCTCTAGGAGACCAGTATCCGGAGACTACACGGGCTGATCTCCTTGCCTCCGTAATCGAACAAGGTGCAGCCTCAAGTAATGATGTGATCCAGCAGTATTGCGTGCGTTGTCACAATGACAGTGCATTGCGGGGGAATATGACTCTGGAGCAGTTCGACTTGGCTAACGCTGAGGACAATCCAGAGCTGACTGAGAAAATGATCAGTAAGGTCCGAGCCGGTATGATGCCGCCACCGGGTGCTAGGCGTCCGGCGGGAGACACACTCAGAGTTCTAGCTGAAGAACTTGAGTTACATATGGATGGATTCGCTGCACGCAGTCCCAACCCAGGCGGCCGAACCTTCCAGCGTCTTAATCGGTCGGAATATGAGAGAGCGGTCTTCGATTTGCTTGGCCTTGAAGTTGATGCTGGAGCATATCTGCCGCTGGACACCAAGAGCGAAAATTTCGACAACATTGCTGATGTACAGCTTCTGTCGCCAACATTACTTGATGCCTACCTGAATGCGGCAGCAGATATCAGCCGCCTCGCGTTGGGGGATCCCAATGCAAGACCAGCTGAGCACACCTACAACGTCTCCGGCTACCGCTCTCAGACAGAACGGGTCCCTGGTGCACCATTTGGTACGCGAGGAGGTGTCTCCGTCGTGCATACGTTCCCAGCAGACGGAGAGTACATTTTCCGGATCGCTTTTGAACATACGACGACCGGTGACGGTTTCGTTGGTCAGATCATAAGATTCGAGCAGGTCGAAGTCTCTGTGAATGGCTCACGAGTTGCGCTATTGGATCTGGACCAATGGATGCGCATATCCGATCCCGAGGGGATTTCAATGCGAACTGACCCAATCTTTGTGCGTGCTGGTCCGCAACGTGTGACTGCTGCTTTCATCCGAAAAACAGAAGGACCAGTCGAGGACCTCATGTCCCCACATGACTGGTCTCTTGCTGATCGTCATACTGGTATCAGTGGTTATGGTTTGACTCTTCTGCCACATGTTCGCGATCTGGTCATTTCAGGTCCGAACAAGGTTACTGGCGTCTCTGAATCGCCGATTAGGCAGAATATTTTTACCTGTCGTCCCACTTTGGCTGATGAGGCGCATCCTTGCGCTGAGGAGATTATCTCCGGACTAGCCAGACAAGCATACCGCAGACCGCTCAATGAGCGGGATCTTGAGTTCTTAATGTCGTTTTACGAGGAAGGAGCTAGTGGTGGCTTCGAGATAGGGATTCGTACCGCACTCCAAGCAATTCTAGCAAGTCCTCACTTCGTATTCCGTTTCGAAGAAGCTCCCCCGAACGTGCAGCCGGGGGAAAGCTATCGAATTAGTGATGTCGATTTGGCATCACGACTTTCTTTCTTCCTATGGGGAACTGCTCCTGACCCTGAGCTACTAGGAGTTGCTGAGCGAGGGGAACTCTCTGATCCGGAAGAGCTTGAGAATCAAGTGCTTAGGATGTTGAGTGACAGGCGTGCTGAGTCTCTTGGCCCGAGGTTCGCGGGGCAGTGGCTTCGCTTACAGGACCTTGATAAGGTCCATCCTGATCAATTCTGGTTCCCTGATTTCGATCAACAGCTAGCAGAAGCAATGCGGCAAGAGACAGAGCTGTTGTTCAACTATTTGGTAAGTGAGAACAGGAGTATTTTAGACCTCTATTCAGCGGACTACACATTCGTGAACGAGCGTTTGGCTCGGCACTATAGTATTCCAGGCGTTGTCGGTGATCATTTCCGTCGAATCGTATATCCAGATGATCAGAGGAGAGGAGTGTTTGGGCATGGCAGTGTCCTCACACTTACCTCCCACGCGAATCGCACATCACCTGTGCTTCGAGGGAAGTGGGTGATGGAGGTTCTTCTTGGATCGCCGCCACCACCACCTCCACCAGGCATTCCGGACCTTGAAGAAACTGAAAGCTCAGAAGCGGGAAGGATACTGACTACTCGAGAACGAATGGAAGCTCATCGAACAAACCCGACATGTAACTCGTGTCACAGGTTTATTGACCCAATTGGTCTCGCACTCGATAACTTTGATGTCACGGGCCGGTGGCGGATACGAGAGAATGGTGCACCCCTCGACACGAGAGGTGAACTCTATGATGGGACACCTGTTTCGAATCCGACTGAGCTGAAGGATGCCCTTTTGAAGCGGCCAATACCTCTGATTCGAACATTTACTGAGAATTTGATGGCGTACGCCCTGGGAAGAAGGGTAGAATACTATGATCAGCCGACTGTGCGATCGATAGCCCGGGCTGCTGCTACAGAGGGATACAAAATATCCGCTTTCATACTTGGGGTGGTTGAAAGCGATGCGTTTCAGGTTCAGCAAGTGGCAAACGTAGTCGACAATCAGTTGCAGGACCTGCCAAATTAGGTATGAGGAGAAGAGCTATATGAATTTTGTCACGGGAAAGCAGATACCGCGCCGAACATTTGTGAAAGGTGTTGGTGCTTCAATGGCCCTACCTTTTCTGGACGCGATGATCCCAGCGGGGAGAGTGTGGTCGAAGGCATTGCCAGAGGCAGATCCAACCCGTGTGATTGCAATTGAGATGGTCCACGGAGCCGCCGGATGTAACGAGTGGGGTGCCACACAGAACTTATGGTCTCCTGCTCAGGTTGGGCGTGACTTTGACCTAACACCAAGCGCGCTTAGCCCGCTCGAGTCTTTCCGCGACTATTTGACGATTATCAGTAATACTGATGTTAAGATGGCTGAAGCATTCGAGCCGCCTGAGATAGGGGGTGACCACTTCCGATCAAGTGCAGTCTATCTCACGCAATCTCACCCCAAGCAAACCCGAGGCTCAGATCTCTATGCTGGAACATCTTTTGATCAACTGTGTGCGCAGCGATTCGGTCAAGAGACATCGATTCCGTCAATGCAGCTGTGTATTGAACCCGTAGATCAATCTGGTGGGTGTGCTTATGGATACGCTTGTGCCTATACGGATTCGATAAGCTGGGCATCGCCGAGTGAACCACTCCCGATGATCCGGGATCCTCGCGTGGCGTTTGAAATGCTATTCGGGGCAGGTGGGACTCCGGAAGAACGTGCAGCTCGCAGAAAGACAAATAAGAGTATACTTGATTGGATTACAGAAGAAATTGCTTTTCTTAGGAAAGACCTAGGACCCACAGATCACGCTAGGCTGGACCGCTATCTGGACAACGTCCGCGAATTGGAACGACGTATCCAAGCAATTGAAGCCCAGAACAGAAGTGGAGAATCTCGCGAGCTACCTGAAGCTCCTGCGGGTGTGCCTGACTCTTTCGAAGAGCACGTCAAGCTGATGTTTGACCTTCAGGCTCTTGCTTTTGCATCAGATGTCACCCGTGTTTTTTCCTTCAAGACCGGTCGAGACGCCTCAGGTCGTGTCTACCCAGAGAGCGGCACTGATCGTCCGTTCCATGGAGCTTCGCACCACGGAGGCCGTGAGGAGGCAATTCTTGAGTTCTTCAAGATCAATAAGTACCACACGAGCCTACTTCCATATCTCTTGAACAACCTTGCGAGCATTGAAGAAGCCGACGGTAATCTGCTGGACAACACGATGATTATTTATGGATCACCGATGGCGGACGGAAATCTTCACAACCATCGGCGCTGTCCACTGATTGTTCTCGGAGGTGCAGGAGGACACAACCCTGGAAATCTCCACTTAAAGGCTCCAGACGGGACTCCAATGGCCAACGTGATGTTGAGCTTACTCCATGATCTTGGGGTTGATGACTTGGAGAACTTCGGGGACAGCAGTGGCGAGTTCTCATTATCGATGCCAGTGACTTTTTCTACTAACAGCTGAGTAGAGAGCATTGATAGGCCGTGAGGTGAGTCTTAGGGTTTTGGGCGTATTATGCTTCAGCCTGCTAATTCTTGCAGGTAAGCCCTTAGATTCACCGGTTGCCGATGCGGCAATGAATGGGGATCTAGACGAGGTTCGCCTGCTCTTGAGTCGTGGTGAAGATGTAAACGCTGCCCACGCAGATGGTATGACCGCACTGCATTGGGCTGCAGAAAACGCGCATACAGAAATGAGTTCGTTGCTTGTTTCAGCTGGTGCAAACCTTGAGGCGGTAACGCGGATAGGCGGTTACACGCCTCTCCATTTGGCGACGAGGAAAGGTTCTAGAGGAGTCGCCTTGCACCTCCTTGAGGCAGGTGCTGATCCACGAGCTGAAACTGAGACTGGGAACGTCACCCCGCTCCACTTCGCTGCAGCCGCTGGAGACGTGGGGTTAACGTCTTCTGTAATAGCGCATGGGGTGGATGTAGACGTACGTGAATCGACTTGGGGCCAAACTCCTTTAATTTTTGCGTCTTCAGCTGGCCATCTGGATGTCGTGCGTGTGTTGCTCTCGAATGGAGCTGATGCTTCACTCACCACGAAGGTTGTCGACATTCCTGCCCTAGATGAGGTAGACCGAACAGCGCGCAGAGTTCGTAACGAAATGCTGGAGGCCTTCAAGTCTGCCGCGATGGGAGGGCCAGGTTGGCGACCAGAGCCTAGCCAGGTGCGCGCAGCAGTTCAGGCAGCACAGCAGGTCCAGCGCTCCCTGACAAGCGTATCGGATGCACCAGAGCGGGAAGAGCAACCTGGTGCTCAGTTGGAAGTCCCATTGGGTTACACGGAGCTGGTAGGTAGGCAGGGCGGGCTTACACCGCTACTCCATGCAGTACGCGAAGGTCACGTCGATTTAGCACTTGCTCTTGTGGATTTCGGGGCGGATATCAATCAGGTAAGTGAAGGAGACCGTACTAGTCCAATCCTGATGGCAACAATAAACGGACACTTTGATTTAGCACTGCTGCTTCTTGATCGCGGCGCGGACCCGACGCTTGCTAGTGACGCTGGTGCAACACCACTCTTTTCGTCGCTGAACACACACTGGGCGCCCAAATCCCGGTATCCTCAACAGCACGCGTATCGTCAGCAAGATGCGACTTACCTAGATGTGATGAAGAGGTTCTTAGAGGCTGGTGTAGACCCGAACGTCAGGCTCAGGAAGCACATCTGGTACATGTCTTACACTTTCGACCTACTCCGAGTAAACACGATTGGTGCAACTCCTTTCTGGCGTGCAGCTTACGCTACGGATGTTGATGCGATGAAACTTCTTGTGGAGTACGGGGCGGATTACGGAGTTCCAACACTGAAACCACCTGGACGCGGACGAGGTGGTGCTAGTTCGAGCGAAGATCCTTCGGGGCTAGCAGCTATTCCTGATGGTGGCCCAGGAGTATTCCCGATCCACGCTGCAACTGGCGTTGGGTATGGAGAGGGATATGCAGGCAATTCTCATCGGCATGTCCCAGACGGCTGGCTACCTGCGGTTAGATACTTGGTCGAGGAACTAGGAGCAGATGTAAATGCTAGAGACCATAATGGATACAGCCCAGTTCATCATGCAGCAGCTCGCGGTGACAACGAACTTATCCATTACCTAGTTCAGCAAGGTGCTGATGTGACGTTTATTAGCCGTCGAGGGCAGACAACAGTTGATATGGCGAACGGCCCACAGCAACGGATCAGTCCATTTCCAGAAACGATCTCGTTGCTGGAAAGCCTGGGTGCGAAGAATAACCACAATTGTTTGTCTTGCTGATCAACTAGTTAGTCTACTAGCTCGAATCTCCGCCGCTAGACAGTTCTTCTAAGATACGCTCAAAAATTAAGCGCTGTTCTTCATCGATACTGATCACAAGCGTGATTTCGTCATATTCGAGCTGGCTCATCTCGTGTTCAGTGAGGATTTCTTGAATTCTTTCCTGAAAACGGGCTCGTATACGTTCACGCTCTTGAAGTTCGTGCGTGCGGCCCAGTTCCGCGTGAAAATCGTCCCGCTGCTCGCTGATTGCTATATGAGCTTCAACGAATACGGTCATGCGCTCCGTCGTTACTTGAGGTAGTTCCTGGGTTTGTGCTACCAATGGCAAGGGCTTCACCAGCAAGAGCGTTGTCATCGAGACAATGACAGCAGTGACATTAAGAGCTTTCCAGACTTCAGTTTTCACTCTATCTCCTCCGAGTTCACTCGCAGGTTGGGTACCTAAGGATGATACTGCCGACCCCCTTTCTTGCCAAAAATCTGGTAACGTACTGGTTCGCTATTTGCAGTAGTTATTGTGGCTGATGAGGGCTCTCCTACCTATAATACATTTGGAAAATCCCACGCTAACAAGCAAGACCCCTCTCAGAGGACATGTATGAAGACCTTAGCCGGCGTCTCTGCGGTTTTGGGTTTTACCCTAATGCTCTTCGGTGGCGAAGCCTATGTGGCCCATTCGCCCCAAGAGTCATCACCCGAGTTTGTGCACCTGAGCTTGGGGGGACAAACAGCGTCAACGGATACGGATATCGATCATACTGAGGTTGTTGGACAGTACTGTGTACGGTGCCATAACGATCGCAGAATGACTGGCAACATGTCACTTGAGCAGTTTGATGCTGCTAATCCGGAACGGAACGCAGAATTATCAGAAAAGATGATCCATAAGCTCCGGGCGGAGATGATGCCGCCACCGGGTGCGCGGCGTCCTGCCGGAGACACACTCTTATCGCTTGTTCTCGCCCTTGAATCCAGCATGGATGCTGCAGCGGTAGCGAACCCGAACCCTGGGGGACGCAGTTTTCAGAGGCTGAACCAGGCTGAGTATGGGCGCTCTATTCTTGAATTGCTCGACTTGGAGATAGATGCTGGTGATTACCTCCCACTCGATACTAAGAGTGCGAATTTCGACAATATCGCTGATGCTCAGATGCTTTCACCGATGTTGCTTGATACGTACTTCCGAGCTGCAGCTGAGATTAGCCGACTAGCTGTCGGAGATCCAAATGTACTTCCCTCCTCGAAGACTTACACAAATGGCGGGTACGTTTCCCAATGGGATCGAGTAGAGGGTGCACCGTTCGGGACGCGTGGTGGAATCTCTGCCGTGCACACTTTCCCGGCAGACGGTGACTACGTGTTCAAGATGGCCTTTGAACATACCACGACCGGGGGATTTTTCGGCGGCACTTCTAGGGACGAACAGATCGAGATCTCGATTGATGGTGAGCGCGTTGCGCTCTATTGGGTTGACCGCTTCATGAACGTCTCAGATCCGAACGGCGCAAATATGCAAAGTGAGCCGATCTTTGTCCGCGCGGGCCCACGCAGGGTGAGCGCAGCTTTCTTGAGACAAGCTGAGGGGCCCAGAGAGGATGTGGTTTCACCTCATGAGTGGTCGCTGAGTGATAGGCAGATTGGGGTGAGCGGTTATGGAGTCACAGCACTTGCTCATCTGAAAGACCTAGCTATCACAGGTCCCTACGAAGCTACTGGTGTTTCAGAGACTCCGAGTCGGAGCCGAGTATTCAGTTGTCGGCCGCTTACTCTGGAGGAAGCACCCGCGTGTGCGGAGGAAATTATATCTCGACTGGGTCCGCAGGCTTTTCGCCGGTCACTAACACAGGACGACCTTGATGGGTTGATGTCTTTCTACGAACTAGGATTTGCTGACGGAGGGTTCGAGCTTGGAGTGCGGACAGCGATAGAAGCCATACTGGCTAGTCCCGACTTCGTGTTCAGGCTTGAAGAAGCACCCAGTGGGGTGAAGGCAGGGGAAAGCTACGCAGTAAGCGACACTGATTTGGCATCTCGACTTTCATTTTTCCTTTGGGGCGCTCCGCCAGATGCGGAGTTGTTGGTCGCGGCCGAAAAGGGCGAATTGTCTGACGAGAGTGGGCTAACTGCCCAGGTCAGACGTATGCTCCAAGATTCTCGGGCAGAAGCTCTAGGGACACGGTTCGCGAGTCAGTGGCTCCGTTTGGAGGACTTAGACAAAGTCCACCCCGACCGACTGTTCTTCCCAGATTTTTACCAACAGCTTGCCGATGCGATGCTCAGGGAGACAGAACTGTTCTTCAATAGTTTGGTTCGTGAAGACCGAAGCGCGCTTGAGTTGTATTCTGCAGACTACACGTACTTGAACGAGGCTTTGGCAAAACACTACGGTATTCCGGGAATTACGGGTACCCATTTTCGTAAGGTCCAATACCCGGACGCTACCCGCCGCGGAATCCTAGGGCACGGAAGTATTCTCACACTTACCTCACACGCAAATCGGACTTCTCCGGTGCTACGAGGCAAATGGGTGTTAGAGGTATTGTTAGGAGCTCCGCCGCCACCACCACCACCAGGTATCCCTGATCTAGACGAGACAGAAGCTTTTGAAG
Source organism: Methanobacteriota archaeon (assembly GCA_002728565.1). Taxonomy (GTDB): domain Archaea; phylum Thermoplasmatota; class Poseidoniia; order Poseidoniales; family Thalassarchaeaceae; genus UBA36. The sequence goes on from PBUX01000064.1 coordinate 44,022, forward strand.
CTGGACGGCTATTAACTACCCGTGAGCGTATGGAACTGCATCGCTCAAGCCCATCTTGCAACTCGTGCCATCGTTTCATGGATCCCATAGGCCTCGCACTCGATAATTACGATGTGACAGGCAGATGGCGGATTCGAGAAAATGGTATGCCACTTGATACCAAGGGCGAATTTTATGATGGGACTATGATTGAGACTCCTTCAGCACTTCAGGAAGTTCTCGTAAAGCGGCCGATCCCACTTGTCAGAACTTTCACAGAAAATCTCATGGCATATGCTCTTGGCCGCAGAGTAGAGTATTATGATCAACCGACTATCAGGTCTATTACTGCGCAGGCTGAAGAAGACGATTATCGTATGTCATCGTTCATACTTGGAGTTGTGCTCAGTGATGCCTTTAGGATGCAGCAGGTGAACGTGGTTGCAGATGATGGAAGCGGGATCAACTAGAGATAGCTACTAGGAGAAGCTCGGATTATGGAATTCATCACCGGTAAACACATGCCCCGTCGTTCGTTCGTTCGAGGGATGGGTGCAACGGTGGCTCTGCCATTTCTAGAAGCGATGATCCCAGCTGGACGTATTTGGTCTAGCGCTAACGAAGATGCTTTACCTACTCGGCTAGTCGCGATTGAGATGGTCCATGGGGCCGCCGGATGTAACGAATGGGGTGCAACGCAAAACCTCTGGTCTCCGGAGGAAGTCGGCCGTGACTTTGATCTCACGCCAACCTCGCTTAGCTCACTCGAGCCATTCAGAGATTATCTCACGATCATTAGCAACACCGATGTCAGGATGGCAGAAGCTTTCCAGCCTTATGAAATTGGTGGGGACCATTTTCGCTCAAGTGCTGTTTTCCTGACTCAGTCTCACCCGAAGCAAACGGAAGGTTCAGACGTATACGTTGGAACTTCTCTTGATCAACTCTACGCTCAGCGTTTTGGGCAGGACACACCGATCCCTTCCATGCAACTTTGCATTGAGAATATCAATCAATCGGGTGGGTGTGCGTACGGGTATACGTGCGTCTACACGGACTCAATCAGTTGGGCATCGCCTACCGAGCCATTGCCGGTTATTCGCGATCCAAGGGTCGCATTCGACCAATTGTTTGGTGCTGGAGGAACTGTTGAGGAGCGTGCACTTCGTCGCAGGACAAATAAGAGTATACTCGATTGGATCACTGGTCGTGTGGCCCAACTGCGAAGGGAGCTTGGCCCCAACGATATTCAGAGACTCGACAGGTACCTAGACAACGTTCGGGAAATCGAACGTCGTATCCAAAGAATTGAAGCTCAGAATATGAGTGGTGAGTCTCGAGATTTACCGGAGGCACCGGCCGGGGTACCGGACTCGTTTGAAGAGCACACCCGGCTGATGTTTGACTTGCAAGCACTCGCCTTCTCGTCAGATGTGACTAGGGTATTCTCGCTGAAGATGGGCCGTGACTCATCCGCACGGGTTTTCGCAGAGAGTGGCACAGATCGTCCGTTCCATCCCGCATCACACCATGGCGGACGAGAGGAAGCAATTCTTGATTTTGCTAAGATCAACCGATACCACGTAAGCATGCTCCCATACTTCCTTGAGAAGCTTCAGAGCATACAAGAAGGTGACACCCATCTTCTAGACAAGACGATGATCATTTATGGATCACCGATGGCAGACGGGAATCTCCATAACCATCGTCGTGCTCCCCTCTTTGTTGCGGGTGGGGCGAATGGAAGGTTGGAAGGGGGGCTCCATCTTAAGACGCCGGACGGAACCCCGATGGCGAATGCTATGCTAAGTCTTGCTCATACGTTGGGCATGGATGATATGGATGATTTCGGTGACAGTACTGGAGAGCTGTCCTTATCAATGCCTGCCAGCACCCTTACTAGCGCAGGGTCATAAGGATGAGTACGCACTTCTTAAGATCCTTAAGTGTATTGTGTCTTAGTGCACTGTTATCGGGCGCAGTACCTCCTGAGTCGCCGGTGGCGGATGCAGCCATGCGAGCCGACTTGGATAAGGTGCGGATACTTCTTAAGGGTGGAGCGGATGTAAACGTTGCTCAAGGCGACGGAATGACTGCACTTCACTGGTCAGCTGAGAATCGCAGTGTCGAGATGGCTGCGATGCTTATCTATGCTGGTGCGAATGTGGAGGCTGTTACCCGGATCGGTGGCTACACACCACTGCATCTGGCCTCACGGTCTGGTAGTGCTGCGATCGTTCAGGAGCTGCTCGAAGCTGGTGCAAACCCAACGGTCGCGAGTAGCGCAGGTGGAGCCACACCCCTTCACTTCGCAGCATCAGCATCAAGTAGGGGATCAGTGATCTCGTTACTTGACCATGGTGCCGAGATTGATGCTCGTGAGAGTGCTTGGGAACAGACACCGCTCATGTTTGCTGCCTCACTTGGTCGTACTGAGATCGTGGAGTTATTGCTCAGCCGAGGAGCGGACGTATCCGTTACCACTTCTGCTGTCTACTTGCCGGCGCTTCAGGATGAGGACCGGGCTGCTCGACAGCGCAGGGACAAAGTGCTCGATGGATTCCGTGCTCAGAATGTCTCGGGATCTGAGTCTTGGAGACCAAGCCCGACAGAGGTACAGGCAGCAATGGAGTCTTCTAGGATAGACCCAGAAGAATCAGCTAATCCTGAAGAAGAGGGAGAAGACGCCTACAACGAACAGGTCGGTGTCCCTGGTGGGAACTCTTACGCGGATCTCGTAGGTACGATGGGTGGGACCACTGCTTTGATTCATGCTGTTCGAGAAGGACATCTCGAAACAGTGGGTGTGCTTTTGGATCATGGTGCGGACATCAATCAACCTAGTGCAGGTGACCAGACGACACCGTTACTGAGTGCAATAATTAACGGCTACTTTGATCTTGCTCTTGAGTTGCTTAAGCATGGCGCTGACCCGAGACTCGCGAGTACGGCAGGTACGACACCACTTTTCTCCGTAATTAATACGAGATGGGCACCAAAGGCTCGTTATCCACAGCAGGAAGCCCACAAGCAGCAACAGGCAACACACTTAGAAGTGATGGAGGCCCTGCTCCGATCTGGAGCTAACCCGAACGCGCGGTTGACTAAGCACCTGTGGTTTATGGAATACACATTCAGCCACTTGGGCATCGACACCTCCGGAGCTACTCCGTTCTGGCGTGCGACCCATGCACTTGATGTACCGGCGATGAAGCTTCTAGTTGAATATGGTGCCGATCCTGGTATTCCCACGACCAAGGGGCGGGATCGTCGCTCACGCGGGGGTGGAGGAGAAGATCCCTCTGGACTGCCCCCTGTCCCATTTGGTGGGCCAGCTGTCCACCCGATTCATGTAGCTGCAGGTCATGGATACGGCACTGGTTACGCGGGTTACTCACATAGGCATGCGCCAGATGCATGGCTTACGACTGTGAAGTATCTCGTTGAAGAGCACGGAGCTGACGTCAATGCGCGAGATCACAACGGATATTCCCCAGTCCATAACGCTGCATCTCGCGGTGATATTGAGATGATTCGCTACCTTGTGGACAAGGGAGCAGACGTTATGGTGGTGAGCCGCCGGGGGCAGACAACCGTCGATATGGCAAACGGCCCACAGCAACGGATCCAGCCGTTCCCGGAAGCGATGTCATTGCTTGAAAGCCTGGGTGCAAAAAACAATCACAATTGTGTGAGTTGCTGATAGCTCCGTTCACCACATAGTGCCAAGTATCAGTTAAGTGGGTGTCTATCTCCTACGAAGACTTTACCGAGTTCATTCCAATCTTATCTACCAACTTCTCGGATATCGCTTCGTGCTCGTGGAGATCGAGTGTAGGCTGACACCAAGCTTTCATGGCCATTTGGCCCGATAGCCATAACTCCGAATACGTAGTCGTCTATCGAGATGTCCTCGAGCACGTAAGCAGTGACATCGCCAACATCAATCCCAAATTGCCACTCCGGGGTCCAGGCTTCGCGCCAGACCACTCTGTAGGAGGACGCCCCTTGGGAGGCTTCCCAACTCATCGAGGCCGCGTACCCTGATTCGCCTCGTCCGAGACGGGGGTTGCCGCCATCCATCACATTGGGGGCCGGCGGAGCCAGGGCTATTGTCGCCACCCCGGCAGCGTTCACACGAGCATTTTTCGCAAGGTATTCGAAATCAACACCCCCAAGTGTGTCTTCTGGTTCATGTTGACGACTATAGTTCTCTCGGGATTCAGTAAACCGAACTCCTGCAAACCCTCGGCGGTTGAATGCCGTGTGGTCACCACCACGGCCGAAGCGATCTTCACGCGCGATCAGGCGCACCTCATGTCCCGGCATGTAGACTGCTGCATGTCTGCGGATGAAGCGTGCTAGTTGTCGGGATGGGGAGTCCATAGGGTCCTCTGAGAAGACCCGCACGGTCCTGCCATCAGTAATCCCATTCCCACCTTCGGTATTCCCCACGATATCATTATTGAAGACGGCGTCGATCACCCACCCTTCTCGTTCTGCTTTTGCGGAATGAAGGCTTGCTCCTACCAGGCCTTCTTCCTCTGCGACGAAACCTACGAATACCAGGGTTGCATCAAATTGCAGTCCGCTTTGAGCCATTACACGGGCTACCTCCATTGTGAGAACGGTTCCACTACCGTCATCATTGGCCCCTGGAGCGGGATTGTCCCATCGGGTCCAGTCGAATTCCCCACTATCGATTCGCCGCGCAACTGTATCGTAATGACCACTCACATAAACTCGGCGATTGCTTCTACCAGGCAGTATGGCGACCACATTGCAAAGTTCAACTTCTTGAGCGATCCGTCCCTGGGGCTCAACCTGATAACAATCAAAATCAACTTGGAGACGGTCGCTGAAGCTCTGCATGGTTCGCAGGATATACTCTCGTGCTGGACTGATACCCCAGTCGGGGCGGTCCGAGAGAGAAAGCGAATGTCGGGTTTGGAAGTCCGTAAGTACTTCCAGGTACTCATGAAGCCGTTCCGGCGAGATGTTTCGGACCACTTCGACGATTTGAGGGTCAATCACAGGCCCTTGTGCCGACGATGGTGGTGTTGTGAGCAGGGCAAAGAAAAGCATGATCACAATTGGGATCTGAAGCTTCATACCTCTTCCTTGGTTCTACGGATATATGGGACTTAAGGGATGCTGTGCGCTGATCTGGTAGCTGGATAGACAATGATCAAATGGCTGTAGCTATCGCGGTGTGCAACATGAGTGAGCTCGGTAGAGGTGAGCAAGCCTCAGGTTTTCAAGAAGGTGTGATCCGTTGACGGTAATGCTTCGCGACCTTCGCCCGATTTCCACAGCGTGACATAGAGCACCATCTTCGACGCCCACTTTTGCTTGTATCTAGAAACCAATACATGCAATTGCTGAAAGCACATTGTCGAATACGAGTTGGGTTTACCTCAGTCACTATACGCGCTGCGGAGAGCGCTATCGGTTGGAGTACACCAAGTACTGATGAGATATGCTCGTGTACATTCAGTACTAATTGACCCTCCATTCCCTCCTCTTGGTCTCCTTCGGGTGGGATAGTGAGTGAATCCAGCCGGAATGAGGTTCCGTTTTCTGTGAGAATGCGGTTTAGGGCGTCCACGGTGTAGGGTGGCGGTAGTTCTCCAGCTACAAGACTTTGGACGATCAGTAGGATGTCTCGTCGGAGCCAGAGGGTTTCATCAAGGAGTATGCGACGGTTAGGGGGGGACGAGGATAATTCAGCGCAGTCGGCGCCATCTGGTAGGCCAGCAGCGGTCAACCAAATAATTAAATCCTCTGGGCTTTGAAGGAGGTCTAGGGGCTGATCTGCATTGAAACGCCACGTATTTAGCAGGTCGAGCGCTAGCGTACCTCCATCAAAGACAAAATGACTATCCTGATTCATATAACTGTTAAAATAATAATAAAACAGTTATAATATCAAATAACTGGTAAAAACGCTTAATAACAGTTAGATATGGCCTTCTTTCTCCATCTCAGTAGGGATTTGGAGTATTAGCGGACTCCGCTGAACTGATTTTCTAAGATCTGTAGCAAATATTTATCCTGAAGTTTTCCATGACGATTCAGTTTAATTCGTGCTATGGATAGTCAGGTAAGTTCTTTTCACCCACCAGCGGTGTGCCCATAGAGCTGCTCAACGGATGGTGATGATGGAATACAAGATGTTCAGAACACTTGACCATCCGCCAAGCCCGGCTACCCTTTGGGCGCATGAGTAAATTGATAGAAGAACTTCAGTGGAGAGGGTTGCTGCAAGATGCAACCGAAGGAGCAGCCGAGCACTTGGCTGAGGCTCCACGCACTGGGTATATCGGCTTTGACCCTTCGGCGTGCAGCCTCCATGTTGGCAACCTACTCGTGGTCATGGATCTGGTGCACATGCAGCGGCACGGTCATACCCCGATTGCACTGGTTGGTGGTGGTACGGGGTTAATTGGTGACCCATCGGGTAAGACTGCTGAGAGGCAGTTGCTTACCAAGGAGATCGCGGCGGAAAATGCTGAGGGAATTCGTGCCCAGCTCGCGCATTTTCTCGACTTCGATGTGAAATCAAATCCGGCCATCATGCGAAACAATCTTGATTGGCTTGGGCAACTGTCTTTGGTGGACTTTTTGCGGGATATCGGGAAGCACTTCTCGGTCAACCAACTTATTGCGAAGGAATCTGTGAAACGCCGTTTGGAGAATGAGGAGACTGGACTCTCATATACGGAGTTCAGCTACGCGCTCCTACAGTCGTACGATTTTCTTGAGTTGTATCGCCGTGATCAATGCACGGTTCAGTTAGGAGGTAGCGATCAGTGGGGTAATATCACAGCAGGTACTGACTTGGTTCGCCGGGTCGCAGGTGGAAAAGCATTTGGGGTCGTGTCACCTCTACTGACCAACTCTAGCGGCACTAAATTCGGAAAGACCGAAGCAGGAAATGTTTGGCTTGACCCAGAACTCACTTCACCATTCGCATTTTACCAATTTTGGGTTAACACTGACGACCGTGATGTGATGGGGTTCTTGAGGTGCTTCTCTCTGCTCTCCCAGTCTGAAATTGGTGAACTAGAAGAAGCTACACAGGCTGAACCTGAGAAACGCATAGCTCAAAAGGCATTAGCTGATGAAGTAACTCATCGGGTTCATGGTGAAACGGGACTAGCTTCAGCTCGCAAAGCTACACAGGCTCTTTTTGGGGGGGATATATCAGGGCTAAATGCCAACGAAATCAGTGAGGTTTTTGCGGATGTACCGTCTTCAGAACTTGAAAAATCCCGTTTAACGGGAGATGGCTGGAAGCTCGTTGAGGTTCTAGTCGAATCTGGTGTGGCCTCCTCCAAGGGGGATGCACGCCGTGCTATAGAGGGCGGGGGAATCTATCTGAACGGTGAGCGTATCCAAGATGTTTCTAGAGCTTTATCAATAGAGGACGCGATCGAGGGCCGTTACCTGTTACTTCGGAAGGGTAAGAGAGCCTACCATCTAGTGGCAGTTTCTGAATAGAGTAAGTCGGGTAAGCAGGACTTTGCACCATAGTATAAAGCCAGCCAAAAGTATTCTCATCACAAGAGGATTAGATTGATGACGCCTATGAGAGCTTCCGTATTATTAATCGCATCGTTCTTCGTAATGAACGGGTGTGCTCGAACAGTAATCACAGAAAACGACGTTACTGAGGAAGCACGGGGGATACATGGAGGCTGGGTAGTCTCCGAGTGGGTCATGCCGGAAAATGAAGTTATGGCCATGCCTGCTGAGCACGGACTGTTCTTGTTTACGGAATCTGGCCATTACAGCATGATGTGGGTTCCATCAGCAGACAGGCCGATTCTCCCAACCCCGTCCGAGGAGGCTTCAGACGCCCAACTAGCAGAAGCCTACATGGGTTTTATTGCTAATTCGGGGCGGTATACTGCAACGGATGACATGATTACCTATGAGGCGTACATAGCTAGAGATCCGGAGTATATGTCGCGTTTCGAGCCAATGGGTGGAGAAGGGAATGCTCGGAGCCTTAACTACATGCTAAACGAGGATGGCACCCTTACGTTGGAATTTATAGCAGAGGATGAATATGGAGCAGGTGTAGTGGCCACTCTCAGACGACCGGGTAGTGCAAGTCAGGACTAGCTAGCCTAAGTGGGACAATGGAGATCTCGCCTGGCCTAGTGTGGCCGGGCGAGATCTCCATTGTTCTAAATTGACATAGTTTGTTCGTAGATGATGGGCACTTTAGCTTGCATCTAGGGCGATGTGATGCATTGCGCCTCGTGTCCCTAGAGCAGAAGGGCCTTGACCCCTCTCGATACTCTGTGCAACGTGCCCGCTTCATCTTTCGCGCATTTCACGCTACTCCCGAACGAGATTGAGCATAATGAAGGAGCCACTGGTCGGTGTCGTAATGGGCTCCAAGTCCGATTGGCCCACTATGTCGCACACGGTTTCCACTCTAGAGAGTATGGGGATCCCATGTGAAGTTAAGGTGATGTCGGCACACCGCACTCCTGATGTGGTTTCGGAGTATGCGTCAACCGCCGCAGGGCGAGGAGTTGAAGTGCTTATCGCAGCTGCGGGTGGGGCCGCTCACTTGGCGGGTGTCGTTGCTTCGAAAACGACACTCCCAGTATTAGGGGTGCCAATGGTCGCCTGGTCGCTAGATGGCTTGGATTCACTACTTTCCACAGTACAAATGCCACGTGGAGTGCCAGTTGGTACCCTGGCAATCGGGAAAGCTGGAGCGGTGAATGCAGCGATTTTTGCAGGACAGATTCTTGGCCTCAAACACCCTGAAATTAGCGCTGCTGTTCAATCAGATAGGTCGGAACGTCAGCGCCAAGCTCTGGCTGACTCAGACCCACGCGACTAACTGCGGCCAGTAAAATAACCGGCGGATCATATCCGACGGTTTATGGCTGAAGAGAGCTACCCATGCTTGAAGAAATCCGGACCAAAATTGAGCAAGAGATATCCAAGTTGATGCATGAATTGAACGTGGAGCTTCCAGTACGTATCAAGATTGCAATGGAGCATGGGGATCTCCGTGAGAATGCAGAGTTCAAAGCAGCGAAAGAACGACAAGCTTTTGTTGAAGCCCGCCTCGACCATCTCACGACGCGGATGACTGAGTTGTCAAAGATTGACCTAAGTGATCTGTCATATGACAGGGTTGGCTTTGGATCCCGGGTGAAGATCCACGATGTCGAGTTGAAGGAAGATTTCAACTTTACGATTACTGCAGGTGACTTCATCGATTTGGATGCGGGCCAGGTCTCGCTTGAGTCACCGATCGGTAGGGGACTCTTGGGAGCGAAGGAAGGAGAGGATGTGACCATAAATCTCCCAGCTGGTAAGCGGCTCTATAAAGTTCTAGCTGTCTCAACACTTCCGCAGCAATTGGAAGACTGAATCTGGCATAAAAAATAGGGTTGGGGGTCACTAGAGTTCTGCATTGGGATTATCCAGTCGAATCATCTCCAGCCAGGGAATATGTCTATGGTTAAGACCCCATCTACGATGTTAGATCTTGGCACTCGAGCCCCTAGCTTTTCACTTCCGGACCCAGTTACTGGTCGCATAGTCTACAGGGATGATTTTGCTGATACCAAAGGACTATTGGTTGCCTTCCTGTGTAATCACTGCCCCTTCGTAAAGCATATTGCCGATGAGTTCTCTGCGTTTGCGGCTGAGTACCAAGAGAGGGGGCTTGCAATTGTAGCAATCAATTCTAACGATATCGAAACCCATCCAGAGGACAGTCCTGGACAAATGGTCACCGAGGCAGGTAAGCGCGGGTACACGTTCCCGTATCTCCTGGATGAGTCGCAAGAGATTGCCAAGTCCTATCGAGCTGCTTGCACCCCAGATTTTTTCTTGTTTGATAATGATTTCAGGCTCGTATACCGAGGCCAGTTTGATGCGAGCAGGCCTTCTCTTGAGGCGCCAGTTACAGGTACCGACCTTCGAAATGCTAGTGATGCAGTCCTCGCTGGAATTGCCCCTACAGACCTACAAATCCCGAGTCTGGGCTGCAATATCAAGTGGAAGCCTGGTAATGCTCCCGACTGGTTTGGATAAAAAAAAGACGCCACCGGAAGTGCTGAACCGGTGACGTCTAATTGTCGCAGCCCGGCGCGATGCCGGGATACGGCGCAAACACAGCGATTTAGTTCAATTCAGTTTGGCTTTTAGGAGCCGATCCAGGGATCGCTTGCCCGTGCCAGGCTGGACAATGTACTCGGAATAGACAAGGGATCACCTCCTTTTTCGGGTAAGACTTCGGGCGAAAGTTAAATCAAAACAACTGTTCCAACGCCGGCCATGATACTCATCCAGAATCCTGATAGCAAGGATGATTCAAGACACTATCGATTGGGTGATTCATCTATCTCCTACGAGATACAGTATACCTGAAGTGGAGTAGTCAGTACGGCTACTAGATCTGAGATGAACTAGCTTCTACCGGCCGATACTTAGGCGTCTTCATAGGCTCCGTACAATAACCAGAGGCTATAGATGACTGCGACAGAGATCCAGGATATGCCCCATAGCAGAGCTGGTATACCAGTGAGTTCAGCGAGCATCCGAGCATCCGACAGGGCTTCTGGTCGGTCGAGCACGTCACCCTTTATATCGAGGATTGCGTAAAGCGCACTAGTGAGTCCAAGTACGAACAACACTCCCCGGTTTATTGCCTGCCCAGTTTTTTGTGCTGCCAAGATGAGAGCGACACCGAATAGAAGGCCGAATACAAGGCCGAATTCGCTCCGAATGTACATTAGGCTTAGTACGATCACTGCTACCCCAATCAAGCTATTTATCCATCCCGTATTAACCCTCTTCATTCGCGCAACTGAAAATATCAAGCCACCCCAGAGAAGGCTCCCGAGGTATCCAGCTGAAAGCGTGAAGAATGCATTGCCACCGGAGCAATAACATGCACCTCCCTGTTCTGCATCCAGTGTGATCCTTTCGATTGATCCTCCGGTTGCTAGAGCTGCGATGCCGTGGCTGATCTCGTGGAGTAGCACTACAAAGATTTTGAGCGGATATATCACCGGAGTATCCCACAGGAACCAAAGGCCCCCAAGAAATACTGCGAAAACAGACAAGAAACGGACTTTACGGACAAATTTCGGTTTCATCGGATATCACATTCTAAACGTCTCATACTGTGCAATGTTTCTTGATATATCTGCCGCGATGAGTTTTTGGTTTCTTCCACTAACCCTGGGGCGATGAGAAAGTGAACTCATATTTGGCTCTCAGCATCGCATCGTGTTCAGCTAATTCATTCCGAGCAATCGTAGCATTCTGTGATGAACTTGCGAGAGCACCAAGAGCGGCGCTGGCGATTTCGGAAGTGCTTAGGCCATAGCGAAACCCTAAGGCTGTGGACCAGCGATAGGTGATGTCATCCCAATCCCGCTCGAATTCTATGATTTCCTCGGCCGGAACCTTGAGGTTTAGGCGAATAGCTTCGGCTAAAGCCATAGATTGCCGCACATTTCCAGTTACTCCGGTATCCTCCTCAAGCCAAGCTTGTAAGACTGCTGTCGGATCCTCGATGCGGTTAGCAATAGAGCGGGAAACCACTGAGCGTGCCTCGGGGAAAGGGACAATTTGCCGGTCCTCCAAGCGCAGGATGTGGTAGCCGTACTGCGTTTCTGTGACCGGACTGATCTCACCAGGTTGGAGGCTGAGAGCAGCAGCCCAGAATTCCGGGACCCATGACCCTTCTCTTCCAGGTGTGAGAAGGCCTTCTCGTCCTTCGGCTCCAGGTTCCTCTGAGAGTTGCGACGCTATTTCGGCAAAGTCAGCACCCTCATACAGCAACTCCATCGCTCGTTCTGCCTTATCTCGCGCTTCCAACCGGTGTGGAGGCTCCCGCCAGCGTTCACTAAAAAACAGGATGTGGCGTACTGTGAGTTCCCATTCTGGATTGGTCAGGTAATGCGCCTCCAGTACTGCGTCATCAACACCGTTCTTTTTGAGCGTTAACTCAGCTGCAAGAATGTTGAGTAGCCGCTCAGTCTCCCATTTTTCAAGGAGTGGCTCACCTAGCTGACCTGTGCTGGAGTCTGCTACCGCGAGGGCGAGTGCAGTGAGTTGTGCAAGGGTTGTGCGGCGAGTTGGGGAAAGACCTAAGAGTTCGTCCTCCGTATATGAGATCGCCCCAACCGTGATGGCTGGTGGTGCGCTATCGCCACACGCACCGAAGACCGTCAGTATCAAGATTACCAGACAAGATTGATTTGCCCGATGAAGTTGCGAGTAAGTCTTCACCAGATCTTCATTGACGCTTCAAACAGCGATGTTAGATCCGATTCGTTTGCAGGCCGTGGTGAAAGCTTGGTCACCCGATGTTGGGGTAGGGTGCCTTCAACGAGTGCTGGAATGTCAGCAGTCGTATAACCGACTGCACCAAGACCATTTGGGACATCTAAGATACGCATGAAATGAATCACACGATCAGCGAGTATTGCACCGGCGTCCTCAGCTGATGCTCTTGCTATGTCTGCTCCGAGGGCAGCAGCGGCCCGTAGATGTCTTTCGGGTGATGCAGGGGCCGTGAAGCGGACTACGGCCGGTGTATTTAGGATCACCGAGATCCCGTGGGGCACCATGGGATGATCGACATCATAACCGGGTGGTATATAGCCAGAGACCATACCTGCTACTGGGTAGGACATACCGTGTGGGAGGTGCACGCCAGCATTCCCGAACCCGATTCCTGCTAATGCTGCCGCTAGTAGCATTTGTTCTCGGGCCTCGACGTCTCCTGTGTCAGCAACTGCATTTGGCAGGAACTCAGCCATCAATTCGAGTGCAGTCAATGCCCAGATATCACTGATTGGATTTGAGCCCTGATAGGCAGGTCTCTCCAGAGGTCGTGGAGGCATCGGCCGCTCATTGAATGGCATCGCGGTATACGACTCGAGTGCGTGGCTTAAGACATCAAGACCGCTTGATGCTGCGACGGCTGGAGGAAGTGATACAGTATTATCAGGGTCAACAATACCCAGGGTAGGCTTCAGATGACGATGCGCGATTCCCGTTTTAGCGTGCTTTTCCACATAGTCAAAAATCGCAACACCTGTTGTCTCACTCCCGGTGCCTGCAGTTGTCGGTACTGCTATGAGCGGCTTAAGAGGGCCAGGAACGGGTAAGCCTTTTCCAATCGGGGCGTTAACATAGTCGAAGAAGTCAGCGGGATGGGTTGAGTACAGATTCGCGGCTTTCGCGGTATCAATCGCACTTCCACCACCAACCGCAACGACCGAGTCAAAATTCCCAGAGACTGCGAACTCAGATGCAGCCTTGAAACTGGAATCTGTAGGTTCAACTGCGACAGCGTCAAAAACCCGGTAGTCAATTCCGTTCACTTCTAGTGACTCCAACACAGTTTCTCCAGCTGGAAGAGAGACTAGAGCAGGATCGATCACAACCATCGTCCGGCGCACATCCATCGCCACCAGGTCCATTCCGAGTTCATGGGTAATCCCGCGGCCGAATCGAATGTTCGAAGCCGCCATCTGGAAGGCTGTATCCTTTAACATCGCCTTGACTGTTCAGTGAATTGGGTCGAGAACGTGGCTCTCTGGCTCCACGTGTGCCAGGTTGGCCACATAAGAAATCTGATTCATCACAAGTCTGCTCTCAGATAACCAGGGGAGAGGAGAGGATGGGAAAGCTCGCAGGGAAGGTGGCTTTAGTTACGGGTGCGAGTCGTGGAATAGGTCGTGCGACGGCTCAAGTACTCTCAGAAGCTGGTGCGCAAATCCTGGTCGTTCACCGTGATAGCGCAGCAGGTGCTGAAGAGACTGTGGAGGGCCTTTCTGGAAAGGGACACCGGGTCATTCAAGCATCCGTAACAGATTCAGATGCGCTCAGAGCTGCCGCTGCTTCGGTAGCACAGATTGAGGGCCGCTTAGATATCCTCGTAAACAATGCAGGTACGTCAAAAGTGGTACCCCATCGTGATCTTGAAGCGTTAGACGATGAACTTTTTGATTTGATTATGAGCACGAATGTACGCGGTGCGTTTGCAGCAGTTCGGGCGTTTCAGTCACTTCTAGCAAATGATGGTGGTGGTCTAGTGGTAAATATTTCATCACTGGCTGCGCGAATGGCGAACGGAAGTAATGTGGCGTACTGCGCCTCTAAGGCTGCGATGGATAATATGACGATGTCTCTTGCTAGGGCCCTGGCACCTGAGATCAGGGTTATGTCCGTGGCCCCAGGGCTTGTGGATACTGAATTCACTCGGGGTTGGTCGCCCGAGGTACGTCAGAGAATGATTGGCGATACTCCTTTAGGACAGCTGGCAAGCGTCGATGATGTCGCGGAAGCAGTGCTGGTTGTCGCGGCATCACTTTGTATGACGACGGGGGCCGTTATTCCTGTAGATGGAGGACGACCCCTAGGCACACAGAAGAAAGTGCATACGTGATGTCCCCTGAGTTTGCCTGTGGGGGTTGGACCGGGTGCGAGTTCAGCCCTAACGTTTATTCGTGACTCTAAACCTTCTTATTCAGATTGAACCGCCTGGTGGGCTAACGGAGGCGCTTAGCCAGAGCCCGCTGTTGGCGATTGGGGCTATGTTTATCGCAGGGGTTCTTACCAGCCTAACCCCCTGTGTTTACCCGATGATACCGATCACATCAGCTGTGATCGCTGGGACTGCAAGTGAGGGTCAGTCGAAGGCGCGGACGGTTGGCCTTACACTCACCTACGCTGTTGGTCTGGCAATGCTGTATGCGATGCTTGGAGCAGTTGCTGGAGTCACCGGACAGCTTTTCGGGACGGTCAGTGCTAGTCCCTGGGCTCGTCTGGCCATAGGAAACTTCCTCGTAATTTTCGCTTTGGCGATGCTTGATGTTTTACCAATTCCTGTACCTCGGAAGTTGCTGGAGCGTGCTAGTCAGAGTGAAGGAGGATCCTACGGAGCAGTCTTTGTTATGGGTGCGATGTCTGGAGTTGTGGCAGCTCCGTGTGGAGCCCCAGCGTTTGCAGTTGCGCTTACCTGGGTGGCAGCGACTGGAGCGGGACTGATGGGTTTCGTTTACCTGTTCGTATTCTCATTCGGGATGACAGCGCTACTGATTGTGGTTGGCTTATTTTCTGGGACCTTGGCGCTTCTTCCGAATTCAGGAGCGTGGATGGTGTGGATAAAACGAGCCGCCGCTGTCATCATGATTGGGATGGCTGAATATTACTTTGTGCTAGCCGGCTACAACCTGTAGGGGAAACAATGAGAGCAAATATCTCCATATTGCGACTGGCTATAATTGCAATAATTGCTGCGCCGGGACCGATTTGGGCACAGGTTGCCGGAGAGGGCTCTGTATCTCTTCCATTTGGGAGCGTGGCTCCTGGAGCAGCCCTGCAGGATCTGGAGGGCAACTCTGTCGATCTGATCGATTACATCAAAGGAAAACCGGCTCTCATCGAATTCTGGGCGAGTTGGTGCGAGCAGTGCGATGTGCTCCAACCACAGCTCGATCGTATCCAGGCAGAGCATGGTGAAGAGATTAAGATCGTTGCAGTGGCTGTTGGTGTCGCCCAAAGTTTGCGACGCGTGAAACGGCATTTCGAAGATCATAATCCTGGCTACCCATTCTTGTACGATGCGCGCGGGGCAGCTGTTAGAGCGTATAATGCTCAGACCACATCGATCGTTGTAATGCTCGACAGTGACGGGAAGGTTGCTTACACCGGTGTCGGAACTTCCCAGGACTTGGTTGGGGCGGCTCAGGAGCTACTTAGACGTTAGCATCGAAGGTTTGAGTAATACCGATAAGAACAGAGGGCCCCGACACACGGATAGGCGTCCATGTCGAGGCCCTCTGTATTTCTGCCGCGAACCTAGAAAATCTAGTTAGTTTCCTTCTGGTTCCGGGGTAACTCGGTCGATGACTTCAGCAAGATGTTCGTAAGCCATCGGATCATTCTGATTAAAGCTCTCGATTGTCTCCGCAATCCGGCCGTCTGGCCCGACCACAATTACTGCTCGGCTATCCACCATGTTGTTTGAGCGGAGACCTCCACCAAAGGCAGCGTAAGTACCACCATTGTTAGAGGCATCGCTGCCGAAGAGAAACGGAAAATCCGCATCTTTCAACCACGATCCGAGTTCACTTTGTGAGTCATTAGAAACGCCTATAAGCACAACGTTTCGTCCTTCATTGAAAAGGCTTGCGTACTGATCACGGTACGCTGTCATTTGGACTGTTCAGCCAGGTGTCCTGACGCGGAAGAAGAACGCGAGGACAACCGTTTTGCCTCTGTAGTCACTCAGGCGGATTGGCTCTTGGAGTAACCCGTAACGGGTCGCTCCAGGTAGAGCAAAATCCGGGGCCATAGCACCAACAGCAAGGAGCCCCGAGTCCTGAGCGCTGGCTTCTGCCGGCGCGCCCATCGCGATCACTCCTGCAAGAAGACCAAGTGCGATCAATTTGCGCATCTGTGTCTGTCTCCCGGGTGTGAGGCTAATTCTAACGGTCAATATCGGTTGGCTTTGATCAGCGTGCCAGCCCCCTAGCTATGTAGGACTCGAACATTGATCACCCATCTTCAACTCTATTGACTAGGTCCGAGAGAGAGCTTTTACGATAGATCTGATATCAGGTCTAGAAGATGGTTGCCGGCATAGTTAAAAGTTGGGCGTAAAGATCGATTGCGTACCAAAGGTTCGCGATGCGCAGATTTTCGTCCGGAGCGTGTTGATTGTTATCATGATTCGCGACGGGGACGATGATTGCAGGCTTTTGTAGGATCTCTGTAAAGGGTGTAAGGGGCAGCGTTCCACCCATCCCTGGTGCGACCACTAGTGAGCCCTCTCCAAAGGCCAGGTTGGCGGCTGAACTCGCTGCTGCCATCACACTCTGGGCGAAGGGGTTCGACATTGAAGTACGGGCTGCTCTGGAGCCACCACCACCGGTGACTTTTGCGATCAATGGGTAGCTGCGACGTGTCTCCATATTTGGATCTTCTGAGACAACATGAAACCCTTCGCGCTGGATATGGTCCACGATTAGCTGTCGGAGGTGCGCTGGGTCGTTGCCCTTCACAAGTCGAATCCCCAAAGCAGCGACTGCGGTATTTGGGATCACATTGCGGGCGAGAGCGCCTGTATTACCACTTGTGATTCCTCGAATATTCAAGGCAGGCACCATTAGTCGCTCAGGTAGGGACTCTGGCTCTCCTTCAGAGCGAACAATCCCGAGTTCACTCTTCAGCTGCTCATCCCATGCAGGCATCTCTGCTAGCGCGGCGCGCTCTTCTTCTCCAATTGGGTCAGCTGTGTCATACCAACCGTCCACCAGTACACGTCCAGCTTCGTCCTTCATAGACACTAAGAGCCGAGAGAGGATTACACCTGTATCTGGTGCCCAATTCCCATAATGCCCCGAGTGCAGGTTTCGTGCAGCTCCGTATACGGTGACTTCCATTCCCATTGACCCACGAACGCCAAATGTGATTTGCGGACGTCCACTGGGGTGTGCAGGCCCATCAAAGAACAGCCATATATCGATCGGATCGAGGCGGTCCTTAAATGTTTCCATATAGCGCGGGAGGTTTCGTGATCCAGCTTCTTCTTCACCATCAAAGAAGAAAATCAAGTTCGAAGTAGACTGAACGCCCTCTTCTTGGAAGGCCCTTAGTACGGGGAGTATTGCGGCTATTGGTGCCTTGTCATCTCCGGCGGATCTCGCGTAGATGCGCCAGGCAGGGTCGACTGTCTCACCCGGCTCCGGCATCGGGAGTGGTCTTCCGCCCTCTGGGATTGGGGCCGAGTAGAGTGTCGGCTCAAATGGAGGGTGCGTCCAGTTCAATGGGTCGACAGGCTGGCCATCATAGTGCACATAGATCCCTAACGTACGAGTCGCACCTGGGACATTAAGTTCCCCGTAGACAATTGGTGGAACGCCTTCAAGTTGAAGGAGTTCGGAGTCAACGCCGACGGCGAGAAGTTCGTCGCGGATATACTCCGCCGCTCGGGTGATGTCGTCTAAGTCCCGGGCTCGGTTGGGATAGCTCAGCAACTCCGCAAAATCTCTGAGAATTTCAACTTCATGTGCCTCCCGGTACTCGCGTGCTACCTCAGCTCCTGATTGTGCAGAGATAGAAGAAATAGGGATTGTACAGTAGAGCGCTATAAGCAGGAGCATCTTAATTCGGCTAATCCTAGCCAAGTGTATCGCCGTGGTATCCCTCTGCATTTCTAGATCATCCTCTTCGAGTCGGTCAGTATACTGGTTGTTTCGTTATTGATAGATTCTTCGCATTCCGAGTGACTAACGGTCCTCGGTTGCTGTCCGTGGGCTGTTCTTCAACAGTGCATTGAAGAGGAGCTTGTAAGTACCGTGGGTTTGACCTCGGTGCTGGACTCGAAAGCCGTACATTAAGATGTGACCGTTTCCGTATTCCACATCTAAGATTGCGCCTTTTCCGGCAAGGTTTTCCGCCCCGACGATTACCCCGCTCATCAAGAGTTGCTCAGGGTCTTCAGCCCAACTGCCCACTGCCTGAACCTGGCCCGCCTCACCACCGAAGTCGGTCGGTTCGTATGCCCGCCCACCAGCCCACTTGGCTGCGACCTCGCTGGGGCTTCCGGCTGTAAGCGGGTGGTCTTCATCAAGTTCTACTTTTAGCAGCGATGCCGGAAGAAAGAGGTCTGATCTGCTGATGTCTTCGAGTGCGTTTCTCACCGGAACATCGAAGTGCTCGATGACAAGCGCATCCGCTGCCTCGAACGTGACAAGTGTCCCCCCATTGCGCACGAATTCTTTCAGGTTTTCGACGCCCTCTTCTCCTATACCACCTCTGAAACCGGGAGGGGCATCCTCGTCACTTGCACCTTCAATAAGTCTGTTCAGTGGAATTTCAGAGGGAATGATGATTACGTCGAGCCTCTCAGAAAGGCCTCCCTCTCGCACATCATCATTCATGAGTGTTTCGAAGTTGTAGTCAAAATCTTCAAGTACGAGGCGGGTCCATCCCTCATCCATTGAGGCAGCCCAGCCCTGGTAGATTCCGATACGTGCAGCCTGCTGTTCTGCGGACATGGCAAGAGTCGGTGGGTCCGCGATAACAGTGACACCGATCTCGTTAGAGATCTCTGTCAGAAGGGCTCTGGATTGTGGTTCTGAGGCGGATACAATGAAGAGGGGGCCTTCCTCTGATACAGCCTTAAAGACTGAAAGCCCAGCTTCGAGCATGCGGTTCACTGCTTGGTAGGCGCGAGTGACTTCAGCACTGATCGCGTACCAATCGTTTGCCGAAGGTACCGGGGGAGCAACGACTCTGGCGGAAGTTGCCAGTCGAGTGTCAGCCTCGAAGGGATTGTCCGTGCGTGTGATCTCGACACCCATCTGCATTGGCATCGTGTACCCCGCTCCATCGTATGAGCGCATGAATGGCCCTCCTGGCCACTCGTGCTGGACCCTGCGTCGACGTGGCTCTAATAAATCGAGTACCGCAGCTCTTCCAGGTTGTGCTCCATACACGATCCAGGAATCTGGAGCAAAGTTACGTAGTTCTTCTTGCGGGCTGGTATCCTCGGCAGCCTCTTCATCCTCGTCAGGTACATCATCCCCCTCTGCGCTGTCCTCCGTGGCGTCTTCATCTTCACTAACGTCATCCTGCCCTGGGGACGACCAAAGGCCATTAGCGATGATGGCCTCAAATGCTCCGACAGACTCGTGAACTTCGACACCCTGCAGGATGAGTTTGTCTACCATCTCAGCTGCGGCAATTGGGTCGGATTGATTCCGCGGGATCAGGTACGCATGCGGTCCTTCTATTTCCGCTTTTGCGATTGTTTCGGATCCCATCTGCCATCGGCCCATGATATAGTGCTGGCTGAATTTTGCTGTCTGCTCTAATACGCTATTGGCCGCAATTATTTGATAGTCAACGATGTCTCCAAGCGTCCACTCTCCACCCCACCATGGATCGACGAATGCGATTTGGAATCCATACTCACTAAGCCCTCGGCCTGGTGCAGCACCCCTCTCAAGTGCTTCAAGGGCCACTGTATCCGGGCTTGCGATGCGTGCACTAGCCGTCTCTGTGAGAATGCCGACGATATTGTGATACCGGCCAGTGAGCGCACCCTCTTGTCCCCAAATTCGGTACATCGAACCTGTTACAACCCCTTGTTTGCCAGCTGCCTGCAGGTCCGCAACCATCCCTCCACCCATAAAGCGAAGCTGCTGCCACTGCAGCGGGTGAATATCAGGGTTCATCGGGTCAGGGTAGGGAGGCACAAAGATTCTGGGTCCACTGCTACCCATCTGATGTTGGTCAAGATAGATCTGCGGGTGAGTCGTATGGTACATCAAATCCATCCAATACCGTGTTTCAATCAGATTGGCCTGGAAGAAGTCCCTGTTGTTGTCATGGCCCGCATAGTAATGGTAAAGCCACGGCATGCGGGCACGCTCGAAGTCAGTGCCCACATTACGCTCATACCAGTCTGTAACCAGGATTTGGCCATCCGGATTCGCAGAAGGGACGAGCACTGTAACAACGTTATCAAGGATTTGACTTGTTAAATCATCTTCCGCAGTCGCAAGGTGATATACGAGCTCGATGCTTGTCTGTGACGAGCCGATCTCAGTCGAGTGGATATTGTGATTGATGAACACTGTCGCGGGGATCGTCGCAGCGATCCTTTCAGCCTCTTCTCTATCGATTCTTCCATCAGCAATGCGTTTAGATGCTTCACGGATTTCATCTAGCCGGGCGAGGTTCGTGGGCGAGCTGATCGTAATTGAGACAAACGGGTTGCCGAGTGTCGTTGGGCCTGCAGTATCTACCTGAATACGATCTGACCCGTCGGCTATTAGAGTGAAGTAATCGAGAATACCATCCCAACGCGCGAGTTTCTTGTCAGTGCCTATCACAAATCCAAAATGTTCTTCCGGAGTTGGAATCTGCTGTGCTCCCAGCCCCTGTAGGCTGGGAAGGAGGACCAAGAGAAAACGTGCTAGACAAAGTGTTCTACTAATACTCACTGGGACCTCCCGAGGCCTTACAGTCATTATGCCGATAGCCGGCGAATGTACAGGGCAGATACCGGAGTGGTCGAGTCCCCATAGGATGAACGAGAAATGTGCCGGGTTATGAATACTCGTAGGTGAGTCAGGTCATCTACCAACGGGTAGCCAGCGAAGGTATAGTTCCAGTTCAAATAATCTGTCGGGGCCATAGCTCAGTTGGGAGAGCGCCTGCTTTGCAAGCAGGAGGTCGGCGGTTCGATTCCGCCTGGCTCCACTTCAGTAAGATGAAGCCCTGTAAGCACTTACACGCTTACAGGGCTTCTTAGTCAAAGGTGCCTTCTCTTCTTAGGTCTCCCATGAGTCTCCCATAGGACGGGTTTCGGGGGGGTGAAAAGAGTATCTGTCGATGCCCCCCGTTTTCGCCAACAGGGGGCGGTACTAGTGCGACTCCGCACACATCGCCGCCACTGGAACGCCGTTTCCTGAAAAAATCTTGGTGGGTTGCTGCTGGTTTTGGGCACCGGGCGCCATGTTAAGCCTTGTACTGGAAAACCTTTTCGAACGGCACGCTGAAGACATCAGCGATCTTGAAGGCGAGTTCGAGGCTGGGAGAGTACTTGGCAGCTTCAATTGCGATGATCGTCTGACGTGTGACTCCAACGTGCTCGGCCAGAGTCTGCTGGGTCATTTCGTTCGCATCGAAACGTAATCTCCGCATGTTGTTCTTAATGGACGTCGGTGCCATGTCAAAAACCACGTCTGTAATAAAACAGCCGAGTAACCGTCACCGTCACTTCAGCGATAACGAAGAGCAAGAGCAATACGACGGGAACTAAGGCTTCTGGGAGAGGACTTTGTATTGCATCTAACCACACCCACCAACTGGGTATGGTCGTGTGACCAATCCAAATCCATATACCAACCGACAAGCAAACATACCCGTTGCGAAAGGATATACGTTCGATCAACAGATCTCTTTCGTCGTCTCCTTGAGAACTACTTAGAGATGCGAGCAAACTCTGGACGATGATTTCTAGAATAATGACCGAGATCACAACGTTGATGAGGCTTGTGCTAATGTTAGCTATCGGCTCGTCGGCAAGTGCAAGTTCTAGGGTATTGAGAAAGAAATTACCGAAGACCAGTAGGGTAATAACCAGTGATGCCAGAAGGCTCTTTTCCGTGGTTGACATGTTTGTGTGCCCATATCTGCGGAGTGAGCCGTAATGTATGATATCTCTTACACAACGTAAACTATTCTTTACATTCAAGGGGTCGCTGGCTCGAGTCCTGAAGCGCCCACTAGGAAGAAGGCTCGTCCGCCTTTCGAGCAATGACCAAGCTGGTCGATCCAGCGATAGCACCCAACAAGGGCAAAAAGACTAGAGCTTCGGTTACGCCAGTAAACTCGTTGCCTGCGAGCTTCGTTCCGCTTATCAGAAGTATTGCTAGCAAGAAGCCACCCAGCGCCCCCATGATCGCCACCCGAGAGATGGAGAGTTTTTCGAACACAAAACGACTCCCGGTTGCAGCCAACACCGCCGAGAATGTTACACCAATACCAAAACCCCACACTGTACCGGCGAGTATCGCGAAAAAAGGATCTTCCTCTTCAAGTCGTCCAAGGGCGGCGGCGGCGGCGGTCAAGATGGCAAAAAGAAAGAATCCCGCTGTGGCAAAAATTACCCCCAGGCCAAGAACCCCTCGCGCTACCCTTTTCCATCCAGACACCAAGGCCCCCTTCCTCTTAGGTCAGCAACCCCCTCAGGCTGGTAAGTGATGGATTGTTCGGGCAGAGGTCAATCTCCCAAACGGCTTGATGCCTTGCTGTCAGTCACCATCTTTCGATATGGGTATCAACCAAGAAAAAGAAGTTCCAGTATCACTCACGAGGCTCACAGTCCGCACCTCTGAGCTGGATTCTTTTGGGCACGTCAACCACGCGGTGTACCTCTCCTACCTCGAACATGCGCGCTTCGAGGCACTTAGAGAGGCCGGGTTTGACTGGGCCGTTCTCGATGATCGAGGCTGGGCAATCTTTGTGGTTCGAATCGAAATAGACTATGTAGCAGAGGCGAAAAGGGAGGACGACCTGCTTGTCCGTACTTGGGCCGAGTCGTTTCGCAGAACCAGCATGACCCTTTGTCAGGAGATAGCCCTCGACAACAATCCTGCCGCCATCATCGCTCGCGCTAACGTTACCGCCGTTTGGATAGGCCCTGACCGAAAACCAATCCGAGTTCCAGACGAAGTGCGTGAAAGGCTAACTGGTGAAGTCCGTTAACTTGTCATCTACTAAACGCTCAGCCTACACAGCACCGCTATGACCACCAAAGACGAACTTCGAAAACTCCTTATCGAACGCTCCGTCCGCCTTGGTGATTTTACCCTGGCCAGTGGAGCGAAGTCTGACTACTACATTGATGCCCGTCGGACTACGATGTCAGCGGAAGGGCAGAGGCTCGTAGGCAGGGTCGCTTATGCGGCAATTCAAGACCATGGTCTTGATCCGACTCATGTGGGCGGCCTGACTATGGGGGCAGATCCTATCGCTTACGCGATTGCGCATGTAAGCGCCCTAGAGGGTTGGATCATCGATGGTTTTTCCGTCCGAAAAAGCGCCAAAGACCACGGAACTGGGCAACGTATAGAGGGCGGGCTCCCAAAAGATGCTCGGGCGCTTATGGTAGAGGATACAATGACAACAGGACTGAGCACGTTAAAAGCCATCGATGTTGTTCGAGCCCATGGCGCTGAGGTTTTGGGGGTTATCACCCTAGTGAACCGGTCCGAAGATGCCGCAGCCCTCTACAATGCTCAGGGGTTACCACTCATCTCGTTGTACACAGGAAAAGAGCTTTTAGAGGCGGCTCAGTCGAGTTAATCAATCAACCTGAGTGGCATCACTAGGCATAAGTAATCCGCCGCGTCCTCTCCTGCCGGTTCTATTGTCGCCGCCCTCTCTGGTGCCCTAAAGGCCAACTTCACTTCTTCTGAGGGTATGTGACGGAGAACCTCCAGTAAGTAGTTGGCGTTGAAGCCGATCTCTAATTCCTCTCCTTCATATCCAACCTCCATCTCATCATGTCCCTCTCCTAGGTCGGGGGTTAGGACACTGAGATGAACCCGGCCGGGTTCGAAACGCATACGAATCCGGTGGGTCTGGTCTGAGGCAACAACTGCCATTCTGCGGACAGCCGAAGCAAGAGCTTTTTTCTCTATAAAGGCCAGCTTGTCATTGTCTTTGGGTATAACCTGCTCGTAATTCGGATACGAGCCCTCGATGAGGCGCGTGTATATCTCAGTATTGTCGGCCCTAAACCCTAGGTGGTTTCCACTACGTGCCACCTCAAGTTGATCCTCATCCTGAAACAACCGTTGCACTTGAGTTAACGCTGCTGGTGGGACTATAAAATCTGCGGAAGTCGTTCCTGTAGCTTCAACCTTGACACTCATGCGTGCCAGTCTGTGTCCATTAGTCGCCACCATTTTCATCTCACCATCTCTCAGTTCCCACAGAACACCGTTCAAGATAGGCCTGCTTTCTTCGGTGGATACAGCAAAAGATGTATGGTGAATCAGTGCATTGAGGTCTTTTCCAGTTACGGAAATACCCTCTGAGAAATCGACCTCTGCTAGGGTTGGAAACTCATCTGCCGGCAAGCCATTTAATTTGAATTGACTTGCTCCGCATATCAGTTCGATCTGATCTCCGCGGGTTGTAATTTCGACCGGTTGATCTGGTAACTCTCGAGTGATCTCTTGAAGTTTTTTACCTGGTGCCGTAAGGCTGCCGGGTGTCTTTACGTCAGCGAGAACTTTGACTCGCACAGCAACATCTAAGTCTGTACCACTCATCCATACGCCATCCTCAGAAGCCTCAAAGAGGATGTTCGATAGAACTGGAAGAGTAGTCTTCGATGGAATGCTAGCTGAGACCGCAGCAAGACCTTTGTGAAGGTTTTGCCGAGTGATGGTGAAATTCATCGGGATGATGCTCCTGATGGTCTTTGCCGTGCGACCTTAAGGTCAACAAGATTTCTCACATAACCTAGATACTATCTCTTATTACTTACAAAAAACATAGCCGTAGTAGGTGTTGTGGTTTTGTGGAATCTTGTACCCAATAAGACTCCGTTTCCTTATGCCCTGTCTGTAAAAACGATCTATTTCGCTCCGATAAACTTTTGGTGGAAAAATGTTTAAAGTTCTCAAGTGGTAGAAATTTCTGTTTTTTGACCGTGGAAAAACGAGGGGTTTTCCACACTTGTTCACATTAGCCGTGGAAAACTCTAGCATGGTCTGTTTTTAGTTCCGCAATTACCTCCTCGACCCGGTCCCGGAAGGCCTCGTCGCCATCCATCCTAGATGCCACCTTTCGAATCGAATACAAAACAGTGGAGTGGTCTCGTCCTCCGTAAAGCATCCCGATACCCTGAAGCGGGGTCCCGAGTAGCTCGCGTACCACGTACATCGCTACGTGACGAGCCTCGGCTATGTTTTTAGACCGTGACTTCGAAGAGAGGGCTTCGGGGCGCACACGCCACTGACTGGCAACGAGCTGGGTGATTCGATCTGGAGAAGCAACCGGCCCTCTTTGTCTCCTCTCCAGCCTTCTGAGAGCCAGAACGCGCTTAGCAAAAGAAAGGGTTATCTCTTCGTTCCATACCGAGGAAACAGCGAGAAGCTTAAGGACCGCACCCTCTAGCTCTCTAACTGAAGACGAACAGGCATGGGCAATGTAGTCGATGACGTCTCCGGCGAGATCTAACCCTTCGTCCTCCGCCTTGGTGCGCAGGATCGCCATGCGAGTCTCGTAATCAGGCGGGCGTAAATCCACCACGAGACCCCACTCAAACCGTGAGACTAGGCGCTGTTCCAAGCCCTCCATCTCACGAGGAGGCCTGTCGCTTGTGACCACTATCTGGCCTTGGGCGTCGTACAGCGCGTTGAAGGTATGGAAGAACTCTTCTTGGGTGCTCTCCTTTCCCCTAAGAAAATGGATGTCGTCGACGAGCAGTAAGTCGATTTGCCGATAACGAGCGCGAAAACGATCCGTGGCGCCCTTGCGTATAGCCTGGATTAGTTCGTTGGTGAACTGCTCGGAGGATACATAGGCCACGCGCCGGCTTGGGTCGATCCTTAGCGATGCATGTCCGATGGCGTGCATGAGGTGTGTTTTGCCCAAGCCTACTCCACCGTAGAGGAATAGCGGGTTGTAGAGCTGGCCCGGGTTGTCCGCAACTGCGCGCCCGGCAGCATCCGCCAGCTGATTGTTGCCACCCACCACGAATCGGTCGAAGGTGTATCGACTAAAGAGGCCGGGGTCTGCCGGCGATGAAGATGGCGGACTAGCCGGGCTTGGTGCCGGGCGCCTGCTCACTGAGCCGCTTTGCAGGGTCGACCCCGCTTCTTTTCCAGCGAAGATGTCCGTAGATGGCTCGACGAGGACCGCCGGCAGGACGCCCCCTTCTTCGGAAGGACCGCTACTAACGGACAGGAGGACTTTGTAACCTAGGACGCTTGCTCCCGCTTCCTTGATCAGGTCTCCGTATTTGTCTTCCAGCCACTCTGCGTGGAAGGGGCTTTGCGTCTCGATCACAAGCGCGTCTGCCGAAACAGCGACACACCTAGCTCCAGCAATCCAGGTTTGGAAGGCGTGCTCCGGCACGAGCGCGCGGACTTGTTCAAGAATTGCCGTCCAGACGTCTTGTGTGGTCAGCTCCATGAAGCCTTCCTTGCGCCGATCTCATCCCTGCCGCTCGTTAGGCGGGAGGCTTCGAAGCGGGATCGGCTGAAGGGCATGTTGGGCTGTTGTTCCGGTCTTAAGAGGGGCCGCTATACAGACTGCTCAATAGCGAGGGGGGTCGAACCTACAGAGCCTTTCCATAAATGTCAAAATGCCCGAAAAGGCCCCGAATCAAAGGGGTTAGAGCTATTTAAGGGGCGATCGGCGTTGACCGTTTTGGGGCGCCCCGACTATCTTGGTAAGCTCGTCGATAACCGCAGTACAACCAAGGATCGGGCTGGCAGGAATGAAGCCGACATACAAACCGCGCAACCGAAAGCGGGTGAACAAGCACGGGTTTCGCGCCCGCATGAAGACCGCCGGTGGCCGGAAGGCTTTAAATCGGCGCCGGAAGCGTGGGCGTACCCAGTTGGTCGTCAAGATTGGCGGCAAGTAGGCTCTACGAAAGCGCTCCCGGGTAGGGCCGAGAAGTTACCGCGAGGAACGCGGATCCACAGAGGGTCTGAAATTCGTGAGTTGCTTAAGCAGGGGCAAAGAGAGAAGAAGCCGCACGTGGAGATTTTCTTCGGGCCTTCTCCTGGCTTACACTCTCGGCTGGGGCTCATCGTTCCCAGGTACGGACACAGCGTTGTGGAGCGTAATCTCGTTAAGCGGCGGCTACGAGAAATAGGGCGCCGTTTGGCACTGCCGGTACTTGGCGAGCGAGGCGTTCCTGCGGATGTGCTCGTGCGTGCGAAGAGATCAGCGTATGGTGCGGAGTATACGGTTCTTGAGTCGGAGATCAGGACAGCGGTGGAGGCATGGTGCTCAGACAGGGTTTGATAGCGATGGTTCGTCTCTATCGGTTGGCAATTTCGCCTTGGACGCCTGCAGCATGCCGCTTCTCGCCGAGTTGCTCTAGTTACGCGATAGAGGCCTTAGTTGAGCATGGTTCGTTGCGGGGGGGCTGGCTTGCATTTTTGCGGATTATGCGTTGTCACCCTTGGGGCGGCCACGGACTCGACCCGGTACCGCCGGTCAGGGTAAGAGCGAGTGACCCGGCCCGCGTAGCTCAACGCCCAGAGACAAAAAACAGATCGCAAATCTTAGAGCCACAAGCTAAACGAGCGATACGTCCATGAAGACAGAGATGCGCTTTGTTCTAGCGATAGCTTTGATGTTGGCTGTCTTGATAGGCACCAACCGGCTCTTCCCGCCGCCGCCCATGGAGGATGTAGTGGCTACGGGTCCGGTCGAGACCAGTGAGCCCCTCAGAGGCCCCGAGTCGGGAGGGTTGCCACCCTCGTCACAAGCGAGTGATAGCCAGCCTTCAGGGGTCCCTGGCGCTGACCAAGCGGAAGAAGACGCAAGCTTGCCGGTCCAGAATGTTGTCGTCGAGGGGCCGTTGTACCGCTACATCTTCACTAGTCGCGGTGCGCAACTGGTTTCAGCGGAGCTGTTGGACTTCCAGGCCATTAACAGAGGCGGGCCGGTTCAGGTAGTCCCGGATGGAGCGTCTGGCTACTTGGGTAGCAAGGTGGTTGTGGAGCAGGACACGCTTGATCTGACCGATGCAGTGTTCCGTGTAGAGCCTGCTGGCGGTCTTAATTTAACTGCGGAGGGTGGGGCGAAGCCTCTGGCTTTTGTCTACGATCACCCGAGCGGCAACTTCACATACCGGGTCAGCTACACATTCGATCCCGACGATTACACCATCGGTATTAGTGGCTCTATGGATGGAGTGACTCGGGCGCTTCTGGTCACGGACCTTGGCGAGGGCTTGGCATATGCCGAAGCTGACTCGGCGCTCGAGCAGCGATCGATGGCCTACGTGTACAACCACCTCCAGGATGGCATTCGGTCTACCATGCTCGACAAGGCCGATCCGGAGATTATAGAAGGGCCGCTCGTCTGGGCTGCCTTTCGGAGCAAGTTTTTTGTTGCGGCAATTCTGTCGGGTGCGAGGGACGATTTGGTAGAGGACACCGGATACCTGGGAGGCTTGCTAGTGCGCCCGGCAGACCTGCCCGAGAGGGTCCGTGTTGGGGTGGCTCGAACGGTGTCAGGTGGGGAGGAGTATGCTTACCGCTTGTTCATCGGACCGCAGCAGTATGCTCTGCTGTCGTCGCTTGGTGACGGAATGGAAGAGGTTAACCCGTACGGGTGGCGCTTTTTTAGGCCAATAATTCGGCCGTTCGTGTCCATTATCATGACAGTTCTGACCTATTTGCACACCCAGTTCAGTATGGGATACGGCTGGGTCTTGATTGTCTTCGGTGTGATGATGCGAGTAGTGCTATTCCCGCTTAACCATAAAGCAATGAAGGCACAGCTGCGGAACATGGCGGTCCAGCCTTTAGTTAAGCAGATCCAGGACAAACACAAGGACAATCCGGAGAAGCTTCAGAAAGAAATGATGAAGCTTTACAAGGAGCACGGCTTTAACCCGCTGGCCGGTTGTCTCCCAATGTTGCTGCCTTGGCCGGTGCTGATCGCTCTATTCTTCGTTTTTCAAAACACAATCGAATTACGCGGGGTCCCGTTTCTCTGGCTCCCAGATCTCTCGGCGAAGGATCCGTTCTATGTCCTTCCTGTCTTGCTTGCGGTCTCAATGTTCCTGATGCAGTGGATTAGTCTTCGATCGCTCGATACCGACAACCCGCAGATGAAAATGATGATGTACATCATGCCGCCAATGATGCTTTTCATCTTCATGAATTTGGCAAGCGGGTTGAACCTTTACTACGCCACAGCAAACATCGCGACCCTGCCGCAGCAAATCTGGATTGCTCGCGAACGTAAACGGATGCGCCAAGGGCCAGCGCTTACGCTAAGCGATGGCGACTAAGCTGCGCACGCGGACTTTGTGCTGAGGTGACCATGGACGTCGACACGATAGTGTCGCTGTCGACACCACCCGGGGTGGGTGCCTTAGCGGTAGTTAGGCTAAGCGGCCCGGGTGCAGTAGATGTGCTTAGAGCACTTTTGGTGAAAACTGCCCCCATGCCGAGTGTTAGAGAACCTTCGTTGCGGCGCCTAACCGATCCTGACACGGGCGAAGTGATAGATGAGGTTGTCGTTACCCGCTTTCAGGCTCCAGGGAGTTACACAGGAGAGGATATGGTGGAGCTCTCGTGCCACGGGGGGTGGTTGGTCCCAGAGCTTGTTGTAGAGGCATGTCAACGGAGTGGGGCTAGGATAGCCGACCGGGGTGAGTTTACCCGAAGGGCCTACCTGCACGGGAAGCTGGATTTGATACAAGCAGAGGCTGTGGCAGATGTAGTCAACGCGCGAAGCAGGGCTTTGCACCGAGCTGCGTTGGTCCAGATGGAGCGCGGTCTTTCGAGGAGGGTGTCTGATCTGCGTGAGCGGCTGCTTCGACTCGAGGGGTTGTTGGCTCATCATGTTGATTTCCCCGAGGAGGACGAGCCCCCCGTCCCGATTACAGCTGTCGCAGATCAAGCGGCTCGGATGGTTGCCGACCTCGAACTCATGTTGGCAACCGCTCCGGAGGGCGAGCTACTTAGGGAGGGAGCGCTCACGGTTTTTGCAGGGCGCCCTAACGTGGGTAAATCGTCTCTATACAACGCATTGTTGGGAGAAGAGCGGGCGATCGTCAGCGAAGAGGCTGGCACAACCCGGGACGCCATTGAGGCCGTGGTTCAGATTGGAGGGTTTCCTTTTCGGCTTGTGGATACGGCGGGACTAAGGGAGCCAGCGGGAAATATAGAGCAGAAGGGTATCGAAATCGCACGAGGCTATCTGGGTCGAGCAGATGTAGTCCTCTACTGTGTCTCCGCGGATGAAGGCCCGATGGAAGAAGACCGAGCGTTCCTCGAGGCGCATGATGGGGCGCCAGTCGTGCTGGTGAATACCAAGGCCGACATTGCAAAAACCCAGAAACATTGGGATCCAGAGGGGACAGCTGCGCGAGTCCAGGTGTCTGTGGAGAGTGGGGCCGGCCTAGAGGAGATCCGTCAGGTGCTGCCGCAGCTTGTTTATTCAAGCATTGTAACGGCGGAGCAAGGTGTGCCTGTGCTCACGCGCGGTCGACAAGCACGAGGGTTAAGGGCTGCGAAAGTGGAGGTTGAAGCGTTCAGCGAGGCTCTTGACCAAGGGCTGCCGGCAGAAGTGGCCTCTACGCACCTGCGGGCTGCAGAGACTGCGCTAGAAGAGTTGTTAGGCGCCGTGTCAGCAGATGATGTGCTCGACGTAGTGTTCCGGGAGTTCTGCATAGGGAAGTGATGCAACGGGTAGGAAAGGCGACTGAAGGAGCTTTGCGGGTCGCCATCTCAAGCTACTTTGCCGAGATTTGGCGTGCATTCGATCTACCGGTAGCAATGTCAGTTTCCCCCGACCTTTTTTCCGTGCATGCGCAATTCCTATGAAGTCATTGTCGTAGGGGGAGGGCACGCCGGTGTAGAAGCCGCAGCGGCGTCAGCTAGAGCTGGTGCTCGGACACTTCTGGTTTCCCCTGATCTGTCTAGGGTTGGGCAGATGAGTTGCAACCCTGCGATTGGCGGGGTCGCGAAAGGGGTTGTCGCGCGCGAGGTCGATGCCCTTGGAGGGGTCATGGGTCAGGCGACTGACGCCTCGCGCATTCAGTTTCGCATGCTGAATCGCTCTAAGGGGCCAGCTGTCTGGGGCCCTCGAGCCCAGTGTGATCGGTCAATGTATCCAGTGGCTGTGCGTAGGGTGCTTGATGGCCTGCCAATGCTAGATCTCTTCCAGGACATGGTCGCAGACTTGCTGGTTGACTCGGGACGTGTTGTTGGAGTCCGGACCAAGGGAGGCTTGGAGTTCACGGGCTCTTGCCTTGTTATTACTACAGGCACCTTCCTGCGAGGGCGTATCCATGTGGGGGGGACGGCTGGCGTCGAGGCCGGAAGAGCGGGTGAGGCCCCCTCGGTTGAGTTGGCGAAGGGTCTAGAGGATCTCGGGCTTGAGGTGAGGCGCTTCAAGACGGGCACGCCACCGCGTGTCGACGGGCGGTCCGTCGACTTTACGAAGACCGAGCGGCAAGATGGAGATGATATACCGTACCGGTTCGCAGCTTATGCGCAGGAGATAGTGCCCGCTCAGGTTCCGTGTTGGATCACGTATTCCGGCAACGGATTGAAGGATGTTGTTCTCCGAAACCTTGAGAGAAGCGCGCTTTACGGTGGGGAGATAGCAGGCCGTGGCCCGCGCTACTGCCCCTCAATAGAGGACAAGGTGGTTCGCTTTCCGGAGGCACCGAGGCACCAAGTGTTTCTGGAGCCGGAGGGGCTGAGCACGACAGAGCTATACGTAAACGGCCTCTCTACTTCTCTCCCGGCTGAGGTTCAGCTTGAGTTTTTGCGCACGATTCCTGGCCTTGAAGATGCGAACATGACCAAGGTGGGATACGCGATCGAGTACGATTACTTTCCTCCCCACCAGCTGAGCCACACGCTAGAGTTGAAGACTCACCCGGGGTTGTTTCTGGCCGGTCAGATAAACGGCACAACAGGTTACGAAGAGGCAGCAGGACAGGGCGTTATTGCCGGGATCAATGCCGCACTGAGCGTGAGGGGGGAGAAGCCTTTTGTACTAGAGCGAGACGAGGCTTACATCGGGGTCTTGGTCGATGATCTCGTAACCCGGGGAGTCGATGAGCCATACAGGCTATTCACTTCTCGCGCTGAGTTTAGGCTCCTGCTCCGGCAGGACAATGCAGCGCGCCGTATCGGTATGCTGGCTCGGGACAGGGGCCTGCTCACAAGCGATCAGGCCGACGCGCTGGGCTTGCGGCTTAAAGAAGAAGATCGAGTTATGGCCTGGTTCGGGGCCACGTCGGTTACCCCAGAAGAAGCATCAGGGATTCTGGATGAAGCCGGGTCGAGCCCGATCCAGCAGAAGGTTCGCGCGCTAGAGCTGTTGAAGAGGCCAGGAGTGAGTGCGCGTTCACTGGTGTCTTTGGCTGAGGAGCCCCCCAAGGGCGATCTTGCAGATGAAGTTTTAGCCGCCGTCGAGGTAGAGCTAAAATACGCCGGCTATGTAAAAAGAGAACGCGAAAGAGCTAAGCGATTACGAGATCAGGCTGGTTTTCTGTTAAGCAAGGACCTCCCGTATATGGATTTCGTTACGGTCTCGTGGGAAGCGAGAGAGAAGCTTAGCGAGACCAAGCCTAGCTCGTTGGCACAAGCCGGCCGGATTCCGGGAGTCTCGCCCGCCGACCTTCAGAATCTCGTGCTCGAGGTGAGAAGGCTTCGTTCTAGCCCCTAAGGAGGAGGGGTTAGGGCGCCAGCCTGCCTGTTTCACGTGAAACAAGGCGTCTCGGGGCCGCTTAACAGGCTGGGCCACTTGTTTTCGGAGGCTTTTGTCTTTCCTGCTAGCAGTTTTCCGGCTCAGGCGCGCAGCTGCCTTCTTAATAAGCCCTCCTAGCAGGTTTCGTGCCCCCCTGTATGTCCCTTATATTGCGCCCCCTCGATAACCCTCAATGTGGCCTTAATGACATACGTCATAGCGATAGCGAACCAGAAGGGCGGAGTGGGCAAGACGACCACGGCTATCAATCTCGGAGCGTCGCTTGCTGTAGCCGAAAAGAGGACGTTGATCCTCGATATTGACCCTCAGGGTAATGCGACAAGCGGGTTGGGTATTCAGCAGGGGCAGGATCACCCTAGTGTTTACGACGTTTTGATAGGGCATGCACCCTTAGCCGACGCGATTCATCAGGGGGTTCACCTAGAGCACCTGGACGTGGCTGCGTCGACTCGTGATTTAGTAGGGGCTGAGATCGAGCTGGTGTCGGCGGCTAGCCGAGAGACGATCCTGAGGCGCGCGGTTGAGACAGTAAAGGATCGCTATGACTTCATACTCGTTGACTGTCCGCCTTCATTGGGGCTTCTGACGCTGAATACCCTTACAGCATCGGATTCTGTTCTCATCCCTATTCAGTGCGAGTTCTTTGCCCTTGAGGGCTTGAGCCAGCTTCTTAGCACGATTCGGCTGGTCCAAAGAGGGCTTAACCCGGAGCTTGATGTGGAGGGAGTTCTTCTAACGATGTATGACAAAAGGTTAAATCTGTCCCGCCAGGTTAGCGCGGAGGCACGGGAATATTTTGGCCCAAAGGTGTACCGGGTTACGATCCCAAGAAACGTCAGGCTAGCGGAAGCCCCGAGCTTCGGTCAGCCAATAGTGCAATACGACGTCCTTTCTCGGGGGGCCCAGGCATACCTCGCGCTGGCGAGTGAGGTGATTGATCGCCGGATGAAGTTGGAGGTGACAGAATGACAGAGGTGTCAAATATGGGTCGTGACCGGCTCGGAAAAGGGCTCGGGGCTCTCTTGGGGGAATATTTGGAGCCCGAGGCAACGGAAAGTGATGTGCAAAAGCTTTCTTTGGAGTCGATTGTGCCGAACCCGGTACAGCCCCGAAGGGTTTTCACGGAAGCCGAGCTCGGTGGCCTAACGTCGTCCATCCGGGAAAACGGCCTGCTCCAGCCGCTAGTAGTTAGGCCTGCACCGGGGATTGAAGGGCGTTTTGAGATTGTTGCGGGTGAGCGCCGGTTTCGAGCACTGAAGCGCCTCTCATGGACGGAAGTCCCTGCTATTGTGCGCGAAGCCGATGACGAGACACTACTTGTGCTCGCTCTTGTAGAGAACCTGCAGCGGGAAGCACTAAACCCCTTGGAGGAGGCGGAGGGTTACGAGTCTCTGGCTCAGCGCTTTGATATGAAGCACGCTGAGATTGCCAAGGCGGTGGGCAAGGACCGATCGACGGTTGCCAACTTGGTTCGGCTTCTGAGGCTCCCCATATCTGTTCGGAAGCTTGTGGAATCCGGGGCACTCACCCAGGGGCATGCTAGGGCGTTGCTTTCGGTCGATGACCCTGTAATTGCTGGAACGCTGGCTCGTGAGGCCGCGAAGGAGGGGTGGTCCGTTAGGGAGATGGAGCGCCGGGTCGCAGGGGCGTCGCGGGGGAGGCGCAAACGCAAGCCGCGGGAGAAAGATGCGGTCACCAGGGCCTTAGAGGATGCGCTCCGAGGCTACCTCGGCACTCGCGTTGAAGTGAAGCCCGCGCGCTCAGGGAAGGGCTCAATTGAAATTCAATACCATGGCCCCAAAGACTTCGAGCGTCTTTTTGAGCAGATGACGGGCCTAAGCGTAGGCGACGTCATCGAGTGATGTCTGGGAAAGACGAGGGGCGACTAAACATCGTCCTCATCCCGTCGGGCGATCGAGAGACGCGTAGCTTCAGCACCTCTTATCGAGCCTTGCGGGCGTTTGGGCTGGTGGTTGCCTTGGCGGCCATGGGTGTGTCTCTGATAATCTTCACTTGGTGGCCGCTTGCCGTTCGGTCAGCCCGAGCTTCTGAGCTCGAGCAAGAGCTGGTTCGCATGGGCAGGGATCTTGAGAGAGTCGAGGATCTTGTTCAGCAACTTGGGCAGATGGAGGCGCAGTATCTTCAGCTTCGGGATATGTTTGGGTCAGGTGACGCGGGCGTCGGAGCGCCCCGGGGCTTATTCCCTCCTTTAGCGGAACCTAGCCCCGACGCCCAGTCTGGTGGGGGGGCTGTCCGGGGCTCTCCCCCTTCTTTCTGGCCTCTTTCAGAGCGCGGTTTCGTGACCCAGGGCCTTCACTCTGGTGCAGCCGAGGGCCATCCCGGCCTAGACATTGCTGTCCCTTCAGGCTCCTACATATGGTCAGCAGGGGACGGAGTTGTAGTTGAGGTTGGGGAGGATGCCGTTTACGGCCGATTTGTTGTCATAGACCATGGCTCCGAAGTCAGGACCCTTTACGGGCATACGTCCGAGACCTTCGTGGAGCGCGGGGAGGAGGTGCACGCCCGCCAAGTTGTTGCGCTCAGTGGCTCTACTGGGCGTTCTAGCGCGCCCCACCTGCATTTCGAGGTGATTGTGGAAGGGAAGCCGGTTGACCCCCTTGGGTTCGTTGAGCAGCCCGGCTAGGCCAGTGGGTCGCCTTTCCCCTTCTTGTTTTGGGTGCCTGTCAGTGTTGGTCGTCACTGTGGTGCTAACGCCCTTTGTGGGGGTAGATTTAACCACACGAATCATTAAATGAGGCGATAGACCGAATGGTACGCGAGCGCCAGAACGATCAGGGAGCTGGGGATGCTGTGATTTCCATCATAGCGCCAGGGATGACGGTGGTCGGAAATTGCGAAAGTGACGGCACAATCCGAGTGGAGGGGAACGTCAGTGGTTCAATAAAGGCGGGAAAGGCCGTGGTCGTCGGCAAGAAGGGCCTTGTCTCCGGCGAAGTCTTCACGCAGGACGCGGTAATTTCAGGTCGTGTTGAAGGGTCTCTGGTTGCCGCGTCTAGGCTAGAGCTCAAAAGCACAGCCCGCATAGAAGGCGAAGTCAAGACGCGCCGTATGCAGTTAGAAGAGGGGGCCGTGCTTAACGGGACAGTTGAGATGGGCGCGGAGGCCACCAAAGGCACCCAGCCAAAGGTCGATGCTAGCACTCTGGGCTCGCGGTCCCCATCAGCGAAGCCATCCCGGGACGGGGCGGCTACCTGATGCCCAGCCCGCCGTTGGCGATCTGATGAAACTAGAACCGCTGCTCCAATATTTAGACGGCTGGCTCAGGGTTGAGGAGCATCCGGATTATCCGAACGCCCTAAATGGGCTCCAAGTAGGGGGGCCGAGCGAGATTACTACAGTCGCAACCGCGGTGGACGCCTCCGAGGCCTCGATCCGGGCGGCAGTGGAGATAGGGGCGGATTTGATGGTCGTCCACCATGGGCTGTTCTGGTCAGGGCTGGAGCCAGTTGTGGGAAGACACGAACGCCGACTCCGCCTCCTTTTTGAGGCTGGGCTTGGGCTTTATAGTGTCCATCTCCCCCTGGATTCTCATTTGGAGGTTGGGAACAGTGCTCTGCTGGCTGCCGCGTTGGGGCTAGAGGTTCAGGGCCGTTTCGGAGCGTATGCTGGCTGGGATATTGGTGTCTCCGGTAGCTTTTCGGAGGCAGTAGCGTTGGAGGAGCTCGTTACTCGAGTCGAGGGGGCCGTGGGCGGCGGGGTCGTGCAGGTGCTGCCGGGCGGGCCCGAAACGGTGAGGTCTGTTGGGGTGCTGACAGGTGGCGGCGGGTCCTTTGTTCGGGAGGCTGCTCAGGCCGGCCTAGACGCGTACGTGACAGGAGAGGTCTCCCATCACGCATATTTCGACGCCGCCGAATTTAGAACATCGGTTCTATTAGCGGGTCATTATGCTACCGAGACGTTTGGCGTAAAGGCGGTTGGCCGGCATTTAGCGGATCGGTTCGGGCTGCAGGCCCATTTTATCGATCAACCTACGGGCCTTTAGGGGTCGGGCCGGGCCTTGTCCGTTGCAGCCCACATCGGAGATTGGTACCATTTGGGTGGCAACTAGTAATACTCTGCTGCCGGATCCGTGAGGGGGTGCGGCTAGGGAGGCTCTCTTGGTCCGGCAGTTCGTGTTAGCGGCTTCAGCCGCTCTGCTTTTGATTGCGCCCGCAGGCGGGCAAATGGTGCCGACCCCTCTCGAGCACTTTGGGCACGAGATAGGGGAACACCGGAAGCTCGCTGATTGGGGGGCGCTGACGTCTTATTTCGAGGTGCTTGCGGAGGCTAGCGGTCGAGTGGAGGTAGACACACTCGGCGCTACAACGGCAGGGCGCCCCTTTGTGATGCTTACCATCACTAGCCCAGAGAATCACGCCCGACTCGAGGAGCTTCATGAGATTCAAATGAAGCTAGCTGATCCACGGATGGTGTCCGGAGAGGGAGAACTCGCGTGGCTTTTGGACGAGGGGAAAACCGTTGTCCTGATCACGCAAGGGATTCACCCGACGGAAGTGGGTGCAAGCCAGATGTCGGCGACCCTGGCGCATGAACTTGCTAGTTCCGACTCGGAGAAAGTCCGAGAGATTCTCGACAATGTGATTCTCTTGCAGGTGCCCTCGCTCAACCCCGACGGCCTTCAGTGGGTCACGGATTGGTATATGGAACTTGTGGGGACACCGTATGAAGCTGCTCCGTTGCCATGGCTCTATCATTATTACGTGGGCCATGATAACAACCGAGACTGGTATGCTTTCACCCAACAGGAAACGATCCTGACAGTGGAGAAAGCCCACAACGAGTGGCATCCACAGATAGTGCATGATGTGCACCAGATGGGTGGGAGCGGGGCCCGCATCTTTTTCCCACCTTACATCGAGCCCTGGGAGCCGAACATTGATCCCGCGCTGACCGCAGCGGTATCGCAACTGGGCACATATATGGCGGCTGAGTTGACTGCTCAGGGAAAAAAGGGAGTGGTCGTAAATGCGCAGTACGATGCGTATACACCCGCGCGGGCCTATATGCACTATCACGGCGCTGCACGAATTTTATCGGAAACCGCTTCGGCGCGGATGGCCACGCCAGTAACTGTTCCGCCTGAGGTTCTAGGTCCAGGTCGCAACTTCAACGCGTCAAGGCGATCGTGGAACTTCCCGAGCCCTTGGAGGGGAGGGGCATGGGGATTACCTGACATCGTTGAGTACCAGAAAGCAGGAGCTATGGCCCTCCTCACAAATGCTGCTCGCAATCGCCGCTATTGGCTTGAGAATTTCTATGGCGTGAACCAGCGGGCCGTCCAGAAGTGGGATACCTGGCCAACCGCATGGATCATTCCTAGTGGTCAGGGTAACGATCCCGGAGTGACGTATGCACTGAGAACGTTGACGATGGGAGACGTGGAGGTTTATACCGCTGAGGCCGCATTCACGGCGGATGGAGTCGACTTTCCGGCTGGGAGCTTGGTGGTCCCGATGAATCAGCCTTATGCGAGCTTCGCGAACACGATGCTTGAGATCCAGGAATATCCAGATCTGCGCGAGTATCCGGGTGGCCCCCCACAAAGGCCGTATGATGTGACTGCGCATACGCTCGGCTACCTGCTCGATTTCGAAGCCGTTGCTGTCGACGGTCCTTTGGACGTGCCACTGAGCGAGCCGCTGGGTGTCCCGGAGTTTGACTTCCGCTTGCCAGAGCGGTTATCGGCAGCTGATGGGCCGCGGGTGGCTATGTATAAGTCGTGGCAAGAGCCCATGCCTGAAGGGTGGCAACGCTGGGTCTTTGATCAGCACGATATGCCTTACGATACGCTGCATGATGCAGACATTCAGGGAGGGGCACTGTCAGAGTACGATGTTCTTTTGTTTCAGGCGCAGGGTGCTCGCTCAATCGCTCAGGGTCATGGTGAAGGCACAGTGCCGCCGCAGTACGCGGGCGGCCTTGGAGAGGCAGGGGCTTCCGAGGTAAAGGCCTTTGTAGAGGGAGGTGGGCGCGCCATAGGTGTTGAGGCGGCGACCGATTATCTGCGCGATTTATTCGACCTGAGAATCTCGGATCTCACCGATCGTTTGCGGAACACTGATTTCTACATCCCGGGATCGATCCTTCGTCTCGAGCTCGATCCCGATTCGGAGATCGCGGAGGGGATGGAAACGGAGGTGTCCGCTTGGTATTGGCGCTCGAGCATGGCCTATGCGGTGGACGATCCGCGGGTCAGCGTGCTGGCTCGCTATGGCGCGGGCGACCCCCTGCTCTCGGGATGGGTTCTAGGCGGGGAGCACGTGGCTGGACAGCCGGCAATCCTCGAGGCTTCGCTGGGTGAGGGCTCGGTCGTTCTCTTCGGCTTTCAGCCCAATTATCGAGCGCAGACCATGGCCACCTGGCCCCTACTCTTTAACGCAATTCGGTGACGTCATTGCTTCCTCGAAATCCAGCATGTTCTGAATGCGGTCGCCCGGCTTCCGGTAACTTCTGCCAAGACTGCGGTGCTGATCTAGGGGGTCGGTTCTGCAGTCAGTGCGGAGCCAAGATCTCTTTCGGCTCGAACTTCTGTGGACAGTGCGGAGCTCAACTGTCACAGGGAGGGGAGAAGACCGCTGGCCAAGGGCGTTCCCCTCGCCTTGAGGCTGCGCGCGAAGTTGTCATAGGCGGCCAAACGCTGCCATGGTGGATCGCTGGTGTGACGATGTTTGCTTTGATCCTTTTTGTGGGCTTGTCGATGGTTCGACCAGGGCCAGGACCGGTTCCGTCGACAAGTGGCCCAATTCAGCAAGGGCTCCCTGCTGAAGGGCTGGCCACCGGAGGGGCCGCTCCTGACATTTCGAATATGTCCCCTATTGAGGCTGCTGACCGGTTGTTCAACCGGGTCATGCAAGCAACAAGCGCGGGTGACAGTGCGCAGGCCCGAGCGTTTCTTCCGATGGCCATCGCGGCTTATCAGAGAGCACGACCACTGACCTTGGATGGCCTATTTCACCTCTCGATGTTGAACAGGACGGCGATGAATCTTGAGGCTGCGCTGGACAATGCGCTCGAGATCCTGGAAAGGGACCCCGACCACCTGCTTGGTTTGGCTGCAGCAGCCGAGGCAGCCATTGAGTTAGGGGAACTCGACGAGGCGGAGTTGCATTACCGTCATTTGGCGGATGTTTATGAAGAGGAGCTCCAAGAACAGCTCCCGGAGTATGACCAGCACTCGCTGATTGTGGATGTATTGAATCAGGATGCTGAGAGATTCTTGGCTGGACGGTGACCTTACCTAGAAACGAGTGTTGTCATGCATCGCTCGAACTCTGTTTGAGCGGCGGCTGCCTGGTTTCCGACACGAGTCGATGAGGGTCTTTCTGACTGGCGCGACAGGGTTGATCGGCTCTCACTTGGCGAAGTATCTAGTCGAGCGCGGTGATGAGGTTGTGGCGCTAGTTCGTCCAACGTCGGATACCGGTTTTCTGGACAGCCTTGAGGTTGTTGATCTGGTCCACGGAGATGTGAGCGATAGCGTCGACAGCCTGTGCTCCGTAATGGATGGGTGTTCCCACGTGGTGCATGCCGCAGCATTGGTGTATTCAGGACGTGGATGGGATGCGGTTGCGGCTGTAAACGTGGAAGGCACTCGCCGAGTCCTCATGGCGGCGGCCACGAGCGGGGTTCAGAAGGCCGTAAACATATCTTCGGTGGCGGTGTACGGCGGCTCTGAGCTTGAGTACGACCAAGAAGACACGCCGGGTCCGGGAGCAGGGTTTAGCAATCACTATGCGCGTTCGAAGAGGGAAGCTGAAGTGGTGGCGAGGCAGGTGGAAAGAAACACCGGCCTTCCTGTTACGACGCTGCGACCCTCTGCGGTTTATGGTGAACGCGACCGGTTGCTAGGCCCAGCGATTCAGCGGCTCTTGAACAGTCCTGTTGTCCCGCTCTTTGGTTCGGGTGAGAACACGCTTCCTGTGGTTTACGCAGGCAATGTCGCGGTTGCTATTGGGGTTGTCTTAGGCTCACCTGGAGGGGGAGATAGTTATGATCTAGGCATGGATCACCCCCTTAGGCAGAAAGACTTCTTCTACGAGCAGGGGTTGGGGATGGGTCGAGCCCCCCGATTCGTGCACCTGCCAGCTTTCTTGGTTCGCTCTGGCGCCCTTCTCCTCTCACGCATGGGGGTCGCTCCCCCGGGAGCCAAGCATCTTTCTCTAGAGCGGCTGGCACGGCTTGCGCTCGAGGAAAATCCCTACCTTTCCCGGCGGGCCCACCGTGATCTGGGCTGGGACCCTCCGCACAGGCACGAAGATGCCCTTAGGCGCACGGGCCGGTGGCTAGCCA
The DNA here is from genome assembly GCA_002728565.1 of Methanobacteriota archaeon. Lineage (GTDB taxonomy): Archaea > Thermoplasmatota > Poseidoniia > Poseidoniales > Thalassarchaeaceae > UBA36. The sequence continues at coordinate 85,332 of PBUX01000064.1, forward strand.
GCCGTTAACGAAAAAAGGAGGCAAGTAATGGCTCGGTCTTGTTGGGGGCGCCTACACTTGCTTTTTTTCATGACTAGGCTGTAAACGGACGTTCCGCGAGCAGAGAAGCACGTGACAACAAATACCGACGCGCCCAAGGGATACGCGCCAGCCGGCAAAAACACCGGAGTCGTAAAGCCCAAGGGTACCTCTAAAATCCGGGCTCACGAAGGCTTGGAGACCGTAGAGATCCGGTCTCGGAAGCCTTCGTGGCTTAAGGTGCGCTCGCCCGGAGGCCCCAATTATCTGCGCCTGAAGAAGAAAATGAGGGCAGAAGGCCTCCATACCGTATGTGAAGAAGCTGGGTGTCCAAACATTGGGGAGTGTTGGGAGGCGGGAACTGCCACCTTTATGATTCTTGGTGACGTGTGCACGCGTGCTTGCAAGTATTGCGGTGTTGCACACGGCCTCCCGACCGAGCTAGACGAAGACGAACCTCGGCGTGTTGCACAGACCGTGCAAGAAATGGCTCTTGAGCACGTGGTTATAACGAGTGTGAACCGTGATGAGCTTCCGGATGGAGGGGCGGCCATTTACGCGGAGACAATCCGGCAGATCCACCGGGAAGTGCCCGGCTGTTCCGTCGAGGTCCTCATCCCCGACTTTAAGGGTGACGAGGGTGCCTTGGAAACCGTCGTACGAGCGAACCCGGCGATCCTTGGACACAACCTTGAGACGGTTGACCGACTTCATCCCGACGTCAGGCCAGGAGGGCGCTACTGGAGATCGATTTCGTTTCTTGGTGCGGTGAAGCGACTCGACGCCAAAATGCTGACAAAGACTGGGATTATTCTGGGTATGGGCGAGGAGGAGCGCGAGATTCGCAAGGCGATGGGTGATCTCCGTGAGGCGGCGGTGGACATACTCACGCTGGGTCAGTACCTGAGACCCTCAGCGATGCACATCCCGGTCGCCCGTTGGGTCACACCGGATGAGTTTGCAATGTGGAAAGAGGTGGGGGAGCAGGAGTACGGATTTAGACATGTCGAATCAGGGCCTCTTGTTAGGTCCAGTTATCATGCCAAGGAGCAGGCTCGTGAAGTCGAAGCGGGTGGACCGGGAGCTATACAGAATGTTATGGAGGTTGATATACCTGCTCCCGCAGAGGTCGTTTTGGAACTCGTCCAGCTCGAGCTCGGCAGACCTAGCCGAACGATGAGTGGAGGCTGAGATGGCTGAGAAGAAAAAGAAAAAGAACGCTCTCATCGAGCATGACATCAGCGAAGACCTTGCTCTCGATCTGATGCGCGAAATGCTGCTATATCGCCGGTTCGAAGAGAAGGCTGGAGAAGCCTACGCGATAGGCAAAATCGGGGGCTTCTGTCACCTTCACATAGGCCAGGAAGCGGCAGCGGCAGGCAGCATTAAACCTCTGGGCCGAGAGGACTATGTCACAAGCGCCTATCGCGAGCATACGCAGGCGATTGCCAAGGGAGTCGACCCGAACGCGGTGATGGCAGAACTCTACGGCCGAAGGGATGGTTCCTCCGGAGGAAAAGGTGGCTCGATGCACATCTTTGACGCCGAATGCCGTTTCATGGGAGGCCACGGTATTGTTGGCGGACAAGTCCCCTTGGCCACGGGCATCGCCTGGAAAATCAAGTACAGGGGCGAAGATTCGATCTCTCTGGTCTTCATGGGTGACGCAGCTGTTAACCAAGGCGGCTTCCACGAAGGTCTGAATATGGCGGCGGTCTGGCAGCTTCCTTGCATCTATGTAGTGGAGAACAACGAGTACGGCATGGGGACCGCCTTCGACCGAGTGTCCAAAACTGAAATGTCCACTAAGTCTTCTCCGCATGGCGTTCCGGCTCATGTGGTAGATGGCCAGGATGTACTCGCGACTTACGCTTTTTTCCGCGAGTTAACTGCTCAAGTTCGGGAAGGTGCCGGGCCGCAGTATGTGGACCTGCAGACGTATCGTTTCCACGGGCACTCCATGTCGGATCCGGTTTCCGGAACGTATCGCTCGGTGGAGGAGGTAGAGCAAGCCAAAGATGAGCGTGATCCGATCGCAATTCTGGGAGATACGCTTAAGGGGGCCGGCGTACTGAGTCAGGAAGAATTTGAGCAGATGGATGCTGAGGCCCGACAGATTGCATCAGACGCTGCTGACTTTGCGGATGCATCACCCCTTCCTGATGCGGACGCGCTCTACAAGAACGTCTGGGCCGAGATCAACCCGAATGGCAGGCTTTTCTTTGACGGACGTCCGGAGCAAGGGGGGGCTAGCTGATGGCTGTTATGACTTATCGGGAGGCGCTAAACGCTGCTCTTTCTGAAGAAATGGAGCGCGACCCTGATGTTTTTCTTATGGGTGAAGAGGTCGCGGAGTATGACGGTGCCTATAAAGTCTCCAAGGGCTTGCTCGATATATTCGGGAGTCAGCGCGTTGTGGACTCGCCGATTTCCGAGCTAGGGTTTACTGGGTTAGGCGTGGGAGCCGCCATGGCGGGCCTGCGCCCGGTTATCGAATTCATGACCTTCAACTTCGCGTTCCTAGCGATCGATCAGGTGATCAATTCGGCGGCTAAGATGCACTACATGTCTGAAGGGCAGTTCCCGATGCCGATTGTTTTCCGAGGCCCGACGGGAGCAGCGCTTCAGCTTTCCGCCCAGCATTCTCAGGCGTGCGAGACATATTACTCACACGCCCCTGGGTGTAAGGTGGTGACCCCGGGAACGCCCGCAGATGCCAAGGGCCTTCTGAAGGCGGCAATTAGGGACAACGATCCTGTAGCTTTTATGGAGGGTGAACTCCTATACAACTTTAAGGGGGAGGTCCCAGACGATGACGACTTCGTAATCCCCCTGGGGGTAGCTGATCTCAAGCATGAAGGGGAGGACGTCTCAATCATCACTCACGGAAAGATGATTCACGTAGCCCTTCAGGCTGCCCAGAAACTCGACAAGGATGGCATTCAGGCCGACGTGCTGGACCTTCGGACCATCCGCCCGCTTGACATGAGCGCGATCCTAGAGACGGTAAGAAAGACAAACCGTATAGTTTATCTTGAAGAGGGTTGGCCCTATGCCGGTACTGGTGCACAGATTGTTACGATGATCCAGGAAGAGGCATTCGACCATCTTGACGCACCGATTATCAGGGTCACCCAGGCGGATATCCCTATGCCTTATGCGAAGAACCTCGAGATCCTAGCTAAGCCTTCGGCCGATCACGTGGTCAAGGCTGTCAATAAAGTTCTGTACCGATAACCATGGCTACTAAAGTCCATATGGAAGCGCTCTCTCCTACAATGGAGGAGGGGCAGCTCGTTCAGTGGCTCAAGAACGAAGGAGACACGGTTGCCACCGGTGACGTATTGGCCGAAGTCGAGACCGACAAGGCGACAATGGAGTTGGTTGCGCGTGGAGAGGGAATTCTCCGAAAGATATTCCTCGGCGCCGGTGGAACCGCAGAGGTTGGTGCGGTGATCGGGGTGATTGCCGCAGAGGACGAGGACATATCGGAGATCTCCGGTGTTTCAGGTGGCGGAGCCCCTGCAGTTGCGATTGTCGAGGAGGAGGTTGTCTCGACCCCTGACCCTGACCCGGTCGTTGAGGAGCCGACTTCGGGCAATACCGAATTAGCTTCTCCGGTCTCAAGAGGAGGTCGAGTTAAGGCGTCCCCGCTAGCACGGCGCCTGGCAGAACAGGCAGGAGTGGACATTTCTCAGGTCCCCGGGTCCGGACCGGGTGGCCGAGTGGTGAAAAGGGATATCGAGGCGGCAAAAGCTTCGGGAGATGCAACTCCCGCTCCGCCTGCTGCTCCTTCGTGGACCCCGGATGAAGCCGAGTACGAGGACGTACAGACGTCGCAGATGAGGAAGACCATCGCTAAGCGACTCATAACGTCAATTGGCCCAGTTCCTACCTTCTACCTTACGGTTGATGTCGACATGTTGCGGGTCATGGAGGCGAGGAAGAGTATGAACTCGATGCTCAAAGCCGAAGGAGCCAAGGTATCCGTCAACGATATAGTTCTTAAGGCAGTTGCTGGCGCTCTTCGCCAGCACCCGAACTGCAACGCGCAGTGGCATGATGGCTTTATCCGGCGCTTTAAGGCGGTCCACATTGGTGTCGCTGTAGCGGTGGAGGATGGCCTAATTACCCCAGTTGTGAGGCATGCACACCTCAAGGGGATAAGTCAGATAGGGGCTGAGGTGAAAGAGCTTGCCGGACGGGCCAGGGAAAAGAAGCTAAAGCCAGAAGAGTACACGGGTGCAACCTTTTCGGTGTCAAATCTCGGGATGTTCGGAATCCATGAGTTCACTGCAATCATCAACCCCCCCGAGGCCGGCATTCTCGCGGTCGGTGGTATTGAGGAGACCCCTGTAGCGGTTGATGGCGAGGTTCTAGTTCGACCACGCATGCGCATCACCATGAGCTGTGACCATCGGGTGATCGATGGGGCCCAAGGATCGCGATTCCTTCAGACCCTCAAGGGCATGCTAGAGGAGCCGACAGCGATTCTCCTGTAGGTCATGGTCGTGAGCGAGGATGTCTAGGCGTAGACTGAGCCAGAGGAGGCTGTGATGACGATTCTCACGCGTTGCACTTTTTGCGTTGCCATAGTTGCAACTCTTTCGTGTGTTGCTGCTGAGAATGACGTCCCCGACATGATCCTCGTAGGAGGACGAATCATTTCACCGGGTGCCGAATGGATGCCTGATCCATCAGGATCTGAGGAACTTCCCACGGGCATAGCTATCTCCAATGGACGTGTCATGATGGTGGGACCGAGCGAAAAGGTCCGGGCACGTAGCGGTCCGGAGACACGGGTTATTGATCTGGGTGGAAGGAGTGTGCTCCCAGGACTTGCGGACAATCACCTCCATTCGATTGGTGGGGGCTCGGGTGTCGACCTGTCATCCGCTCGCTCACTCGAGGACATTAGTGGAGCTTTAGCTGCAAGGGCTGGTGAGTTGCCCCCGGGGTCCATAATCGTGTCCAACAGTGACTGGCATGAAGGTCAGCTTCTTGAGCAACGCCTTCCATATCGAGACGACCTTGATCGTATGGTTCCGCTACACCCCGTGGTCGTGGTTCGGGGTGGTCATGAATACATACTGAACTCTCTGGCTTTGGAATACTGGGGAGTAGACGAGACCGCGGCGGAAGTACCGGGCGGCCGTATTGGACGATATGCAGATGGTCGACTCAACGGGGAACTGGTTGATCGAGCGAAAGATCTGATATCGCTCCCTCCTCCCCGGACGCGGGCCGCGGAGGCCGAGGCGTTGGATGCGCTCCAGGCTCAGTACGGGCTGCTTAACCAGCGAGGCCTCACAAGTGTGAGACATCCTGGGGGTAGCCTCGAACAGCTAGCACAGATCCGTGAATTAGAGGAAGCGGGGCGTCTATCAATGCGAGTCGAGTTCCTCTTTAGAGCTCCAAGGTCAGCGAGCCCGGAGGCGGTTGAGGAGGCCATTGACTCGTGGACCAAGCCCCAGCGCAAATCAAGATTGGTGCAGATAGGCGGAGTGAAGCTCGGCGTAGATGGTGGGTTCGAGGGTGGCTTGATGCGAGATGCGTACGAGGGCCCTTGGGGTAACGGTGGACGTTTCTATGGGCTCCAGACTGTTCCGACGGAGGACTTTTATCAATCAGTGTCGATGCTTGCTGATGCAGGATGGCGCATAGCTACACATGCGGTGGGAGATGCTGCAATCGACTTAGTACTTGATGCCTATGCCGAGGCAGATGCGAAGGAACCCATAGCGGCAAAACGTTGGGTAATCGAGCATGGTTTTATTCCTCGACCGGATCAGTTTGATCGCATGCTTGACATGGGCCTCGCCGTTTCCGCGCAGAATCATCTATACCTGGCAGCTCCTAGCCTCGCCAAGTATTGGGGTGCCGAACGCGCCGCGTGGACGACACCGCTCCGCGAATATATTGATGCTGGTGTTCCTGTGTCCTTGGGCACGGATGCCCCGGTGGTCCCGTATGACCCATGGTGGGTGCTGCACCACTTCACGACCCGGAGCACGATCAGCGCAGGAGTGTTTGGTGAGGATCAGGTTGTTTCCCGTCTAGAGGCCCTAGAAGCTATGACGCTGGAATACGCTTGGCTCACCTTTAGTGAAGCCGAAAGGGGAACCCTAGACGTTGGCAAACTCGCCGACCTGGTCGTAACGCAGGAGGATTATCTTCAGTGCGAGGACCCTTGTTTAGAGTCGATGAAAGTGGACCTGACTTTGCTAGAAGGTCGTGTTGTATGGGAGCGATGAAGTTTGTTTCGGGATTCACGACTGACCTGGCTGGCGCGTAAGGAGCGTCTTCGTACGTTTATCGCCCTGCCATTTTAAGGGTCATTCAACCGCAGCAAGAGGTGTCATCATGTCCGGAGCCGAGCTTTTCTTACGAACGTCATGGGCAGCCGTCTTCACAGTCTTTGTGCTCGCAGGATCCCCGTCTACTGGTATGGCTCAAGACGAGCCTGTGCGCACCGTCGACCTAGAGATGTATCTAGACCTGGAAAGTGTCTCAGGTCCGCAGATTGCTCCCGATGGATCAGAGATTGTGTATACCCGGGGTTGGGTTGATAAGATGAATGATCGGCGGGAATCGTCGATTTGGATCATGAATGCTGATGGATCTAAGAACCGATTCCTGGTGGATGGTTCAGGGCCAATCTGGTCTCCGGATGGCACGAGAATCGCCTACACAGCGACTGGCGATCCTGAAGGCACACAGATTTTTGTTAGATGGATGGATGACGAGGGTGCCACGAGTCAGGTCACACGGCTTGAGTCCAGCCCCGGGGGGATTCGCTGGTCGCCCAATGGGGAGCACCTATCGTTTTCAATGAACGTCGACGCGGAACCAGCGTTTATGGTGACCCCTCCAGGGCGTCCCGATGGAGCCACGTGGGTAGAATCTCCTCGGGTGGTGACACGAGCTGACTATAGACAAGATCGGGTTGGGTTTGTGGATGGGGCCTGGAGGCACCTGTTCGTTGTGCCTGCCGAGGGAGGCACGGCACGACAGTTAACGGATGGGGACTGGAACCACTCTACGGGGGAGTGGACGCCAGATGGTGCGGAGCTAGTCTTCTCCTCGCTTCGAACTGAGGATTCAGAACTCGCTTGGCGTCAGTCCGAGGTCTACGCCGTAGACGTAGCATCGGGCGGGATCCGTCAACTGACTCGTCGCAACGGTCAAGATTTTTCCCCTCTGCCTTCGCCTCGTGGGGACCTGATAGCGTATAGAGGCAGCGACTGGCATGATGACACATACCGGAACGCGGGCATCTATGTGATGGAGCGTGATGGGGACAGCCCTCGCCTCATTTCAGGCGACTTTGATCGATCCATTAACGGAATGCAGTGGGCAGCAGACGGAAGCGGGCTGTACTTGACTGTAAGCTCGGAAGGAACCCGAAATCTGCATTTCGCCTCAGTGAGTGGCGGAGTGGAAGCAATTTCCGAAGGCGAGCACATGTTCGCTTTAAGTTCGTTTACTGCCGACGGCCAGGCGGTGGGCACATACACGAGCCCCCAGGTGCCGTCGGACATCGTCGCCTTCGATCTCGACAACGCGAACGACCGGACGCAGCTGACGCATGTCAACGAAGACGTGCTCGGTGGGGTAACGTTTGGCGAAGTTGAAGAGGTCTGGTACGAGTCCGTCGAAGACTTCAACATTCAGGGTTGGATTATCCACCCTCCGGGCTTCGATCCGAATAAGAAATACCCGCTCATGCTGGCGATCCACGGCGGTCCACACGGCATGTACAACGTGGGCTTCAACTTTGGATGGCAGGAACACGCGGCGAATGGTTACGTGGTATTGTATACGAACCCACGAGGGAGTTCTGGCTATGGGAGCGCTTTCGGTAATTCGATTAAGCGTGCATACCCTGGCAAGGATTTCGATGACCTGATGGCAGGTGTCGACCTAGTGGTGGATCGTGGATACATCGACGAAGAAAACATGTTCGTGTATGGATGCTCAGGGGGTGGGGTTCTCACGTCTTGGGTCGTGGGCCACACGGATCGTTTCGCGGCGGCTTCGGCTAACTGTCCCGTGACAAACTGGCTTTCGTTTGTCGGTACGACGGACGGGATCGGCTGGTACCGCAATTTCGATAATTTCCCGTGGGATGACCCGAGCGAACACCTTCGTCGCTCTCCTTTGATGTATGTTGGAAACGTCACTACGCCAACCATGCTCATGACTGGTGTGAACGATCTGCGCACACCGATGCCGCAGACCGAAGAGTATTACGCGGCCCTGAAGGTTTTAGGGGTTGAAACCGCTATGATCCGGTTTAATAACGAGTGGCACGGGACATCGAGTACCCCGTCAAACTTCCTCAGAACCCAGCTTTTCTTAAGGGAATGGTTCCGGATGCACTCACGAGGCGTGCCCGTAACGCAGGACTGATACTTTCAGGCGGGTGCGATAATAGCACATACAGAAGAGAGGGGTCGGGCGACGTCATCACCCGGCCCCTCTCCCTATCGAACGGCTACTGAGGACTGTTGGGTCCTTGGCTCGTTCGAGCTAAATCAGATTGCCTTCTCGTAGAGTCGCCAACGTTTGTAAGGATTCATCCCCATCGCCGCCATTGGCTTGGTAAGATCTATGTTGTCGTGGAGGACCCACGATGCCTCTGCCCCCTCGAAGCCAATGTCTTTCGCCCTGCGAGCGGACTCGTATGCGAATAGGGGAAAAAGACCCTTGTGACGGTATTTCGAACTCAGCCCCATGAGGACTATCCTGCCTCGCTGGATCTTCGGAAGGTCACGGGACAAACGGAATAGCGTAGTAGGCCAGAGTCGGCCGGACGGTACATGGGTGAGGATGCGGTTGATGTCTCTAACAACCATCATAAAGCCGACAACCTTGTCATCTACCTCAGCAACGAACGAGAAGTCTGGAAGAAGGACCGATTTCAGGTCCTTAGCGGTGTGCCAAAACTCATTCCAGGTAGGTGGAGTAAACCCCCAGTTTCCCGACCACGCTTGGCAGTATAGGTCGAGGACTTTCCGCGCTTCTTGCTCAAGAAACTCAATATTGAGATTACGAAAGGTCACCCCTGTCGTGCGCGCGGTGCGTTCCGCCAGACGCTGAATCCGGGTAGGAACCGCTAGGCTGGCGCCTGCTGGAATGTCGTAACCAAGCAGGTCTTGAATGCCCTTGTACCCGGAAGACTCGACCAGTTTTCTATAGTATACGGGATTCCAAGGTGTCATTATCGCCGGAGGTTTATCAGCTCCTTCTATAAGAAGTCCAGACTCGTGGTTCATGGAGGGGCTGATAGGGCCTCGCGCCCTGTTGAGAGACCTGCTGCGCAGCCATCCTTCAGCTGTGTCCATCAAAGAATGCGCAACCTCAGGGTCGTTCACTGTCTCAAGAAAACCAAAAAAACCGACACGATCACGATGATAGCGGTTATGTGCTTCGTTTTCGATCGCAGCAATTCGACCTACGGTCACGCCTCCGCGCTCTGCAACGAACAGTGCTCGGTTCGCATGTTCGTAAAACGGATTCTTAGGGCTCAAGATATCGGTAACAGTGGCACGGAGTGGAGGCACCCACCATTTTTCGTCTATCGCGCCAGCGTTGAACTCGCGCACCCGCCACAGCGCGTCTACGAACCGGGCGATGCCTCGCCTTCCCTCTACTTGGTTAACCCTCAACGGCATAGGCCGGATCCGTGCTTGGTTGCAGCGCGCTCGATTTCTTCCACTAGAATTTCTGGTGCTCGAGCCACCCACCGCTTAAAGGAAAGAACTTGTTCCGAGTTAGGTTGTGGCGGATTAGCCCAGAATTCGTCTAGGTCTGCGTAAGACCCTGCCCGCGCAATACCACATCGCTCTGCATCCCATGCGTTCAGGGTTTGTTCGAAATGACCTTTGGTCGGTACTGCGAGTGCTGCTTTACCAAGGTAGTGAGCTTCACATAGACCCTCGAAGCCCGCCGAACCGACATATGCTCTGCACCCAGCTAGGTGCTTGAGGAACGCTCCGTCGTCGAGTTCGTGAGCGTAAAAGCCATGAGCGGAGCCCGGTACCGCGGAAGAGCCACCCTCCACAAAGCAGTGCACTTCGGCTCTAGACCGACGTTGCCAATCAAGTAAGGCTTTGCTGTTACCAGGGTTCAGAGCGTATGCGAGGAGGTATCCAGAATTGTGAGTTTCGAGGTTGTCGAGGCCCGGACGGAGAAGCGGCGGTGCAACCACCATCCCTCTTTCCGGTATCGATTCTAGTGGAGTAAACGACAACGCGATTTTTTGGTCCATCCCTGTAGTGGTGGCCTTCGCATACGCTAGAACAACTGACCGATGTCGTCGGGGCCCAGGGGCACCTCTCAAATCGGGATGCAGGAAGAGGTAGTTGTGCGCCACGGAAAGCGCCGGCGTCTTCGAGGGGAACAAGACTCGGGATAAACCAGCCATCAAGTCTAAAAAGGTTACAACTACATCGGCTGATTTTGTCTCCTTCGAGATCGTAGCCATGGACCTTAAGAAGCGAGGACTTCTCTTGACTGCGTCAAAGAGAGTTCGGGTGTTCGATATGCCCTGACGGTTTCTGTCGGGCACCTGAACGGGTGCCTCGAATTCGATCACAGGGGCGTCGATGCTCTCAGCGAAGTAAGTCGGGGTGAGTCGATGAACACTGCGACCGATCATAGCCTTTGTGACGATATGGCCGGCATCCCTCAAGATTGCTGCAAGGGCTATCGCCTGTGTCATATGCCCTCGGCCCTCTCCTTGGACCACGAATACTACGTTCAATGCACGCATATCACCAAAGTCTCACGAAGGTCGGCCAAGCGATACCCGACGGTTATATCTAACGCCTGCTGTCCCGCCTTTACCCATTGGAAGCCCTCGTCTAACTTCGTGGACCCGAATTTTCCTGAAATACCATGAATCCCAAAGGTTTCTGACTGCATGGAGAGCCTGCGTGGCTGACACGAACTCCTTTGATTTAATTGTCGTTGGGAGCGGTCCCGGTGGTTATGTCGCTGCGATCCGCGCGTCGCAACTCGGCATGAGTGTAGCTTGCATCGAAGATCAGGATCTCGGTGGAGTCTGCTTGAACATCGGGTGCATACCGACGAAAGCGATGCTCACGAGTGCGTTACTCGCCAACGAGATGAAGAATGGCGAGCAGCACGGAATAGTTGCGAAGGACGTAACGTTCGATCTAGCGCCGGCCCAAGAGCGGAGTCGCCGGGTCGTGCAACAGATGACTAGTGGTATCGGACATCTGTTTAAGAAAAACAAGATTGCACACATCGAAGGTTATGGCCGACTGGCGGGTGCCGGTAAGGTCGAGGTTGAGAAGAACGGAAAAAAAGAGACGTATTCGGCGTCGCATGTAGTTCTCGCAACCGGCTCTCGCCCTCGCGACCTTCCGGTACTCAAGATAGATGAAGACCGCATATGGTCCTCTACCGGTGCGCTAATGCAGACCAAGGCACCCGACTCCCTCTTTATTGTGGGCGCGGGGGCGATCGGGATGGAGTTCGCCGATGTGTACGAGTCATTCGGCACAAAGGTCACCATTGTTGAGGGAATGGATACGATCCTTCCGCTCGAGGACGCCGAGGTATCGAAGTTTATGCAGCGGACTTACAAGAAGCGCGGCATGGATATCCACACTGGAGCCTTCTTCCAGAGCGCCGACGTCAAGAAAGATGGCGTAACTGTGACGTTCAAAGACAAGAAGGGAGAGCTTCAGACCATGGACGTCGATTACGTCCTTTCAGCAGTTGGTCGAGTGCCCAATTCGGAGGATCTCGGCCTCGAACATGTTGGCGTGAAGGTTGACGAGCGCGGATTCATTGTTGTGGACGAACACTTAAGGACCAATGTCCCCGGCGTATATGCGATCGGAGACGTTGCAGGCCATCAGCTCCTTGCGCACAAGGCTTCGCATGAGGGTATCGTGTGCGTCGAGCATATCGCGGGCAAGGGCCATGGCACTGTAGACTACGATAATGTGCCGAACTGCACGTACTGCCACCCCGAGGTGGCGTCGGTGGGACTGACCGAGGAACAGGCCAAAGCGGCAGGCCATGACATAGAAGTCGGAAAGTTTCCTTGGGTTGGTATTGGTCGCGCGGTCGCTTCTGGGCACTCGGAAGGATTTGTGAAAATCATCCGCGACACGCAGTACTCGGAGATTCTCGGTGCGCACATAGTGGGGCCGCACGCGACCGAGCTTATAGCCGAATTCGTAGTCGGTCGCCATCTCGAGGCTACTGTCGAGGAGATGGAAAAGGCCATGCATCCGCATCCGACCCTCTCCGAGGGTGTATCAGAAGGTGCACTAGCGGCGCTGGGTCGAGCTATCCATATCTGAATGTTCGCGGAGAACAAGTTTCGGGATGAGTAACGCCGAATTAATAGAGCCTGGCACAGACGGACCAGCGGCTCGCCAGTGGTCTGAGAAGCAGGACATAGCACTCCGACTCTGGGCCAGACTGTCACGTTGCTATGCCACTTGTTCAAGAGCTATGGCAGCTCAGGTCCAGGAGTACGAGCTGACGACTCCCCAGTTTGTCGTACTTGAAGCACTGCACCATCTCGGCCCACTGCCCTTAGGTGAGTTAGCTGAGAAGCTACTCGTGACAGGGGGAAATGTGACATACGTCATGGACAGGCTTGAGAGTAGGGGCCTAGTCACTCGAGATCGTCGCACTGACGATCGAAGAGTAGTGGTAGCGCGGATGACGACTGAAGGCAGAGATCTGGTTAGCAAAGTGTTTCCAGACCATGTGGGGAGAATGGAGCATCTGTCACGTCATTTGACAGATCAAGAGCAGAGAGAGCTTTCGGCACTACTAAAGAAGTTGGGCACGGGGATCTCGGAGCACGATTTGTAGCTATAAAGAGGCATTGCATACCGGAAACGAAAGAGCCGCTCCTTAGAGTCAGTCTTTGTGTGTTGAATCGTTGCCGGTGAAAAACTGTTAGGGCCGCCGGTGGTTCATCGACGTTGATCAGACCTCCAGGGTCATCCCACCGCCTCTGGCATTCTTAAGTCAATGTCGATACCGCGGACCTGAAGGATTCGTATCAGGGCCTCGCCGATCTTGTTGTTCGGTGTCGACGCACCTGCCGTGATTCCAAGCGAGAAGGGGCCCTCAGGAAGCCAGTCGTAATCTTCGACCTCGGGGGTGGCGGGGTCCAGTTCAGGTTTGTGCAAGACCGAGCCCGTGTCGATGTTGATGCAGGCTGCATCCTCTACGTGGAAGGTCGCCGTGTGTTGCCGGCAGAGGTGAGCGAGATGGTTGGTATTAGAGGAGTTATAGCCGCCGATGACGAGCATGACGTCAGGGGAATCCTCCATCATATCGGCTACCGCGTCTTGGCGTTCCTGTGTCGCCGAGCAAATGGTACCGAACGAGCGGAAGTGTGTGGATGCGTGCTCTTCCCCGAAGCGTTCGACGAACGCTTCGTGCACTTTCCACCCGATTGCCAGGGACTCTTTAGCAAGCATGGTTGTTTGGTTAGCGACACCGATGTACTCAAGGTCGGTGTCCGGATCGAAGCCTTCAGATGCCTTGCTTGCAAAGTGCTCGATGAAAGCTTCTCGACTCAGGTGTCCTGGCCGCTTTGCGATATAGTCGAAAAGAAGCCCTCCCTCATCCATGTCGCGAACAATGATGTATTTCCCGCCTTCATGTTTTTCTACTTGTGATGCGGTCGCTCTGGATTCTTCGTGAGTGTACTTGCCATGGATTACAGCCGTGAAACCGTCCTTGGCATATTTCTCTACGCGTTTCCAGACCACTAGTACAGATCCACAGGTTGTATCGACGAGAATACATCCAATCTTCTTGAGATTTTCGAAGTCTTGGAGCGTTAGGCCAAAAGCTGGCAGGATAACGACGTCTTCAGGAGTAAGATGCGAGAAGTCGAAGCTTCCATCCGAGTCTGGGTAGAGGAACGCGATGCCCATGTCTGTCATCCGCTTGTTCACGTGCGGATTGTGAATGAGTTCCCCTAGGAGGTGAATCTGTCGTTCAGGGAACTGATGGACCGTCTCGTATGCGTAGTCGATGGCACGGTCCACGCCGTAACAGAACCCGAACTCTTTTGCTAAGTGTACCGTGATGTCGCCGAATTGATCGGTATACCCGCGTGAGCGAATCCGCTCTACCAAGGCCGATTGGTAATCGGAGTCGATCAGAGGCCTGAGCTCTTTTTTGAGTCCGAAGCCTTTGCGGAAGTAGGTCTGCTCCATGAGGGGCGTTGGGGTTTTAGACGGCGTAATCAGAACTGTTTACGACAGGGGGAGCTACACAAACCGGCGTAAGGAGATCCTGGAATCTATAAAGGCCCGTCTGGGGTAGGTAGAATCATGAACATCTTAGGTCGCCTTGCACTTTTGTTTGTCGTTCTTCCAATCTTGGAGCTAATTCTCCTAATTGAGATAGGCCGTCATATAGGCTCTCTGCCCACTCTTGGCATTGTGGTTCTCACAGGTGTTACTGGTGCCTGGCTCGCTAGGACGGAGGGATTGCGAGTCATCTTCAGGTTCCAGGAGGAGCTGGTTTCAGGTCGTTTGCCTGGTCAAGCGATGCTCGATGGTATTTGTGTTCTGGTTGGTGGTGCTTTTTTGCTTACCCCAGGTGTAATTTCCGACTTTCTGGGCTTCTCACTCATGTTGCCTTTAACACGGCGCCGGATCCAGTCATGGATGCGAGACAACCTCGAGCGACAGGTCGCAGAGGGCCGGGTGCATGTGGTCTCAAGTTATGGTGTGGGTTTCGGTACAAGAGGGACGGACGGGGGGAGTAGGCTGGAGGAAGACATTCAGATACGCGAAGCGAAGATGGATCCTTCGAAGGGGATTGTTATAGAGCCTGAGGGATAGAACTGTTTTCGATGGAGGCAGTCGTCTCCGCTGGATTGTGTTCATTCGCTAGGTTACTCACATGAACCGAGACATCTCTTTCCTAGAGCGCCTTCTGGATGCGCCTGGGCCGTCTGGATTTGAAGTCCGGGCCGCGCGGGTGTGGCGTGAGGAGGCCGAAACGTTCGCACCTGACGTGCGAGTCGATGTTAGTGGCAACTCTTTCGCGACCGTGAACCCAGGGGGCAACCCTCACGTCATGTTGGCTGGTCACATCGACGAGATCGGACTTCAGGTGACACATGTCGATGAAGACGGTTTTCTCTATGTGGATCAGATCGGTGGGTGGGACCCTCAGGTGCTGGTGGGTCAGCGGGTTTCGGTTCTGGCCCTTGATGGGGACGTTCCCGGAGTGATAGGAAAGAAAGCCATCCATTTGATGCAGGCCGAGGAGCGGAGGAAATCCTCTAGAGTTAACCAACTCTGGGTCGACGTTGGCGCGGCGGACAGAGATGCTGTCGCGGGTCTTGGTATCCGGGTAGGTGACCCTATGGTGATTTCCCAGGGGATGGTGCGCCTGGCTGGTGAGCTGATAGCGAGCCGGGCGATAGACGACCGGATCGGGGCGTTTGTTGTATTGGAAGCCATCCGAATCTTAGAACGAGAATCTACCAAGCTATTAGCAAGTGCTACAGCGGTGGCCACGGTGCAGGAAGAGATCGGGTACCAAGGTGGCGGAGCTCGCCCGAGCGCCTATGCGCTTAAGCCCGACATAGCTCTTGTGGTTGACGTGACCTTCAGTACAGATGTGCCCGACATAGACAAGAAAGAGGTGGGTGAACATTCCCTTGGAGGCGGCCCGGTTTTGAGTAGAGGGTCGGCGGCACACAACAATGTTTTTGAAATGCTCGCAGAAGTGGCCGACCTCGAGGGGATTCCGCACACGATTCAGGCGTCACCAAGGGCGACTAGAACCGATGCGGACGGGATCCATCTCACCCGTTCGGGAGTCCCAACTGGGCTGATTTCGGTTCCGAACCGATATATGCACTCGCCCAACGAGGTTGTGAACTTGGATGACCTCTTTCACACAGCGCAACTGATTGCTGCCTTCATACGTAGGCTCAATTCCGAGGTCGACTTCACTCCTCGGTAGATGGCTGCGCGGGATAGCCTTCTATTTCTGTCAGGCCCTAAACGTTGACGCTCCCTAGTAGTACTTCTACCCTTTGTGCCCGCGCCGGTCGAGACCGCGGGCATCCCTCGCACGGAGGGCCGTCGACCGGCGGGAGGTGTACCACTAGACTGTGGGCGCCGAAGGGCTCGTTCGGGACCGCGCTGAAGCGAGTCGGACACTTCGATTGGACATCACTTGATGCTTGATGCTGCTGAGACCGTTAATGACCTGCAGACTATGCGTGACGAGGGCCATCTCTCGGATGCGCTTCTTCGCGCTGCCGTCCGTTCTATTGAGAAGGGAGACGACCGCTTCGACTGGGTCGGTGTCTACCTCCTGAATGAGGAGGGGCTCTGGTTACACAACTACATAGGCGAACCGACGGAGCATGCCAAGATCCCAGTTGGTACTGGGATCTGTGGTCGAGCCGTGCAGGAGCGGACGAACCTGAATATTCCAGACGTCGCTGCCGAGGAGGATTATCTGGCGTGCTCTCCAGATGTTCAGTCTGAGTTGGTCATTCTGATCCGAGCTGGCGACGAGATATACGGTCAGATTGACATCGATTCGGAGGAGAAGGCTGCGTTTACTGAGGAAGACGAGATTACCCTGATTGCGATCGCCGATAAGCTGGCTGAGCAGCTGGCTGCTGAGCGTCGGGAGGACGCCTGACGCCTCGGTTTCTGAATGCTGGCAACGCCGGGCCGTTCACGCTTGACGGAACCCGGACTTTCTTGGTTGGGCATAGCGATGTTGCGGTAATAGACCCCGGTCCGGCCGTGGAGGCTCACGTCGGAGCCGTAGAGTGCGCTGTGCAGGATGCCGATTCTGTAGTGATACTGCTCACCCATGGACATGAAGATCACACAGGTGCTGCATTTGAGTTGGCGGAAAGGATTGGTGCGAAAATTTTTGGTCCAGACGGCGTACAGAGTGTCGATACGATCATAGAGACAGGTGACTCAGTGACTACGGATCAGGGCGAGTTGG
Source organism: Methanobacteriota archaeon (assembly GCA_002728565.1). Taxonomy (GTDB): domain Archaea; phylum Thermoplasmatota; class Poseidoniia; order Poseidoniales; family Thalassarchaeaceae; genus UBA36. The sequence goes on from PBUX01000064.1 coordinate 102,360, forward strand.
TGGCTCTTCACACACCCGGCCACACTTCAGAGCACATCTCGTTTGTATGGCCCGATAGAAAAGGGGTCTTTGTAGGCGACCTACTCCTAGGTGCTGGTGATACCACCTGGGTAGGAGAGTATCCTGGTTGTGTAGCAGACTATCTTTTGAGCCTCGATCTGGTTCGGGCTCTTGGCCCTGAGGTGCTTTATCCGGCCCACGGCGCACCTCTCGAGAATCCTACAGAAGCGATAGACAGATTTGTCGGGCACCGCAGAGGGCGAATTGAGCAGGTCCGTCGTGCGATGTCTGAGAATCCAGAATCCGACATAGAAGGTTGGGTAGATGCAGTATATGGTGCTCAATTACCAGACACGCTTCGGGGTGCGGCTCACCGATCGTTGAGTGCTCTCGTAGACTATGTACGTGATAGCCACAACCCATGATTAGCTTGTATCCTGCATTATGACTCAGACACTGACCTCAAGGGTTGCGGACCGGCTTCGTGCCATCGTAGGGGAGGATCAGGTAATCACCAATCCAGACCGGCTGGTGGCTTACGAGTCAGATGGGCTCACAGCATACCGGGTCGTACCTCGAGCAGTCGTGCTTCCTGAAACGACGGATCAAGTGTCAGAAGTCCTCAGGGTCATGCATGGCGAGGGCATAGAAGTAGTGCCACGTGGTGCCGGTACCGGTCTTTCAGGGGGTGCCCTGCCCACCCCGGACAGCGTGATTGTCGGCACCGCCCGGATGAACCGGATATTATCGATAGACGAGCAGAACAGGCTAGCGAAGGTGCAGCCCGGTGTGGTTAATGCTCGGTTGACAGAAGCGACAGCACCCTACGGGCTATACTACGCTCCTGACCCAGCATCGCAGTCCACATGTACACTGGGCGGCAATGTAGCGGAAAACTCAGGAGGACCTCACTGCCTAAAGTACGGAGTGACGTCGAGGTACGTTACAGGACTAACTGTAGTTATGGCGGATGGGGAGGTGGTGCGTCTTGGGGGTGCAGGCCTGGAAGCAGTCCACGGCCTTGATCTGGTTGGCCTGTTTGTTGGGTCCGAAGGGTGCTTCGGTATCGCGACCGAAATCGAAGTGCGCTTGCTCCCTAAGGTGGAGAGCATTCGAACTCTGCTTGGCATTTTTGATACGATGGAAGCTGCCGGACACGCTGTCACGGACATTATAGGGTCGGGGCTAATGCCTGCCGCGGTAGAGATTGTTGATAACGCGACGATTGTGGCAGTTGAGGCTAGTGTGTTTTCTGCGGGCTATCCGGTCGACGCGGGTGCAGCTTTGGTGGTCGAGTTCGATGGCACGGAGGCTGGTCTTGATGATGATGCGGATCGGGCCGAGCAGTGTTGTTTATCAGCGGGTGCGACGAAAGTGATCAGGGCGACATCGGACGAAGAGCGCATTGCTCTGTGGAAAGGTCGGAAGAAAGCGTTCGGGGCCATGGGGCGCATCGCGCCGGACCTCTTAGTTCAAGACGCTACGGTGCCCCGGACCCGGCTCCCGGAGGTACTGGCTCGCATCACCGAAATTGGTCGTGAATATGATCTTAAGATCGCCAATGTATTCCACGCCGGGGATGGGAATCTGCACCCTAACATCTTGTTCGACAGGCAGAACCAAGAGGAGTTAGAGCGAGTTGAAAAGGCATCCCGTGAGATAATGACGCTTTGTGTATCGGTTGGGGGAACAATCACTGGCGAGCACGGGGTTGGTGTAGACAAGAGGGCTTATATGCCCTTGGTATACAATGAAGTTGAAATGGATATGCTCAGAAGCGTGAGGCGGGTCTTTGACCCCGATGGGCGCCTCAATCCAGGCAAGGTTGTTCAATGACCCTCGCTAGGAGTTTGCGGTCGGCTTTACCTGGTGTTTCGGCGCGTGAGTGGGACCAATCAAATAATGACGTGATCGGGCTAGGGGGTACGCCAGAAGTTCTGATTCGTCCCGTATCAACTGAGGAGGTCTCACAAATCCTCACTTGGGCAGGGGAGGAAGGGGTGGGTGTCTTACCCCTCGGGAGTGGGCGCCACGTGGGTCCCGTAGGTGGAGGGAAGTTCGTTGCGCTGGAAACGTCATTGCTTTCCGGTGTTGATGAATATGAACCCGCCGATCTCACGATCACTTCGGGGACAGGCACAACCTTCAGTACTGTAGACGCTACGTTGCGAGAACATGGTCAGTGGGCGCCTTTCGACTCTCCGGGTGTGAATGAACGTTCGATGGGAGGCTTTGTCTCTGAGGCCTCCCATGGTCCCTTGTGGGCGGGATACGGATCTCTAAGAAACCATGTCCTTGGGGCCACCCTAGTCACGGGTGACGGGAGAGTTCTTCGGCTTGGTGGTAAAGTGGTCAAGAATGTGGCAGGCTATGACCTTCTTCGTCCCGTCGTCGGTGCTCGAGGTCGTCTCGGTATCCTTACCTCCGTGTGCTTGCGCGCCTTCCCTTTGCCGGCGCACGAGCGAGTTCTCGTGCTTAAGGGAGCGAAATTGACGAGCTTGATTGAACCCGCACTCCTAGCAGGAACGGCGCCAGTGCTCCCAGTCTCTATCGTGGTGGTCGGGCAGTTGTCTGCTCTAGATGGGAGTTCAGCGCTTGTCTTACGTTTGCATGGGGCTGAGTCCACGGTGGACGCGGACCAGTCAGCGATTGAAAAACATCTCGGGATTCCTCTCGATCGTTTAGCCGAGCAGGAGGCCGACGGGTGCCTGACTGAGATTCGGGATAGGGGTGGGCTGGAGCCACGTTGTGTAGAGGTTTCGGTCTTACCGTCTCGCCTTTCACAAGTGGTGGCTGCTGCGGATGAGGTTGGTGTAGCTAAGGCAGTCATTGATTCCTATGCCGGGAGGCTTCGCATGGGATCGTCTGATATGTCTGCCGATGCGGTTTCTACCTTTAGGGGAGCAGTAGAGAGTTTGGGTGGAGCGCTTCGAGTCACACGCTGGGATGGCGTAACTAGACCTAAAGACACTTCGTGCCGAGGTGCCGAACTCCAGATTGCTCAGCGTCTTGAGTCGATCTTTGACCCGGCCGGAGTCCTGTGGCCCGCCCGCCAATGACTACTGCGAAGCTGGCGGGGGCGATGGAGGCCCAAAGAGAAAGGTTGCTTCCATGCGTGCATTGCGGCTTTTGTCTCCCAGCTTGCCCAACGTATAACCGCCTAGGAGACGAGAACGATTCCCCGAGAGGACGGCTGCATCTCATGCAGGCGGTAGTTGAAGGGCGTCTTGACCCGGAATCCGATGCTTTCCAGGTCCATATTGATCGATGCCTCGGTTGTCGAGCCTGTGAGCCAGTGTGTCCGTCCGGTGTCGAATACGGAACCCTGCTGGAGCTGGCTCGGGAGACTGCTTCCACTGCGCGGGCTCCAGATGGCCTAACCCGCGGCTTGTTGACGGTTATGGCCTCTCGAATGCTTCGTGAAATTCTATTTCTGGGAGGCCGGACACTTCGGGTTACGGGTCTTGCTTCTGTGATGGTGGACGTGCTCGGGAGAATCAGATTCGCAGGGAGGCTCCGCTTCGCTTTAGCCATGCTCTCCGCAACACGGCCCTCGGTCCGGCTCGGACAGGGGGTCATGGCTGATGGGATGGAATCGCAAGATACAGAGATAAAGGATGCCCATGCGCCACGAGTGGGGGTTGGAAGCGTGGGCATCCTTCGCGGTTGTGTTCAGGAGGGCCTTTATGGGCGGGTTAACGACGCCACTGCTAGAACGCTCGACGTGAACGGCTACGAAGTTCGCACTGTTACTCGACAAGACTGTTGTGGCGCGCTGCACGCTCATGGTGGTGCGCTGACGGCAGCGCGC